>NZ_JBEZJQ010000035.1:0-89141 GCF_040653135.1 Actinomadura sp. NPDC048021 | reverse complement strand
CGGTGACCGCCTGGGCGGTCACCGGACGCGGCCGTTCGCGGACAGCTGGGCCATCCGCGCCAGGGCCGCCACCCAGAAGCGCTGCCGCTCCCGGGTCTGCCCGACCAGGTAGGCGGCCCGCAGCTTCGGCGGCAGGTACGGCAGCAGCCGGGCCACCACGTCGAGATGCCCTTCCAACTGCGACACCTCGGCGTTGGAGAACACCTGGTGGACCAGATCGGTGTCGTCGGTGCCCTCCTGCGACGTCTCGGCCGCCTTCGCCAGCCGGGCCTCCCAGTCGGAGCAGTTCTCGGCGATCTCCACCAGGCCGATCGGCCGGCGGTCCGCCAGGCGGGCCTCCAGCCCGGACAGCGGCACCGGGGCGTACTCGCCGTCGCCGAGGTACATCAGGGCCGGCTGCAGCGGCATCTCCGCCCGGTGCAGCTTGATCAGCCGCTCCATGGTGCGCTTGGTGATCCAGTCCCGGCCCTCGTCGTCGATGTCGTGCTTCCACCACTCCAGGACCGTCTCGGCCGTCTCCCCGTAGGTCGAGATCAGCCACTCGTTGGCCGGGATGTCGTCCGGGTGGACCTCGTAGCTGATCGTGAACCGGCTGGCCTGGGCCACGTTGTTGGCGGCCACCATCAACTTGCGGCCCAGGTGGTAGGGAGGGTTCTGCAACGCCACCTGTGCCCGCAGGCCGGGGATCCGGCGGCCGGCGAGGGTCCACTCCTGAGTGATCTCCATGAGCCTGGCGAAGGCCGCCTTGTCCTTCGGCCGGTTGTACTCGTCCCAGATCAGCACCTTGGGCCTCGGGTCGAGCAGCGACCGGGCGAGCATGGCCTCCAGCGACCCGTCCGGGGTGGGCACCGGCACGCACAGGTCCTCGACGCTGGTGACCGGCAGCGAGAAGTAGACGGGCTCGTGGCCGGTCTCCTCCCGGGCGATCTGCTTGGTGATCTGCGTCTTGCCGCATCCCGGGGGGCCCTGCAGGAGCACCGCCCAGCGGTTGGCGATCGCGGCCCGCAGGATGCGGCGGACCGGGTCGGCGACGGTGGCAGGGTTGGCCGCCCCGACCGCCGCGGCGATGCCGTCGAGCACCTCCGCCGTGCGGTCCCGGCCCGGCCGCCCGTCCCGGCCCTCCTCCGCCAGCGCCAGCCGGGCGCCGTTCTGGATCGGCAGACCCCAGGCGAGCGGGAAGCCGGCGCGGGCGCAGTCCAGGACATGCTGCAGGGTGCGCGGCGAGAGCAGGTGGCGCAGCTCCGGGCTGAGCCCGGCCCAGTCGCGGAACACCTCACGCAGATCCCAGCCGGGATACCGCTCGGCCAGCGCCTGCCGCCACGCGGTGTCGTTCGCGGTCAGCCGGATGGTGACCATCCGGTCGAGGATCGCCGGGTCGGACCGGCGGCCGGTGGTCTCCGCCAACGACTCGTTGTCGGTCAGGAACACCCCGACGCAGCCGAGCTCGCGCAGGTCGTACTCGCCCAGGCTCCAGTCGCAGGCGATCTGCATCAACTGGGACTGCACCGCGTTGCCGGCCTGCAACGAGTCGTCGATGAGCAGCACGAACGGCTTGCCCGGGACGAGCTGCCGCATGACGAGCTGGCGCAGCGCCAGCTCCCCGCTGCGGTCGTCGCGCACCGGGGCGTTCACCAGCAGGTCATCGGGGGAGAGGTTGGCCGCGGGCACGACGACCAGGGCGGTGCCGGGAAAGCGCTTCGGCACGTACGAGACGAACGTGGAGGTCTTGCCGATGCCGTGCTCGCCGAAGATCTGCCCGGTCTGCTCGGTCGAGATCATCGCGTCGATGAACTTCTCCAGCCTCGTCGCGGGGCCGTGCTCCGGCGGGTCGGGATAGGTGGCGGTGGGTCTCCACCGCCGCCCCGCGGCGGTCACTGTTCGGCTCTCCTCGCTCATCGCCCGGACGTGACCCGGTGGCAGGCCATCGGAGGGTGGTGGTGGTCCGGCCAGTCGTCGCCGCCGTCGGTGATCAACCAGATCCAGTGGTCGGGGGCGGCCGGGGTGACGTGCGGCGCGCGACCGTCGGTCACCATGATGACCGCGTCGGGTTCGGTCTCGAACCGCCTGCCGTCGACCTCCAGCCGGCCCTCGGCGTAGTCGACGACGTTCTGGAAATCGGTGCCGCCTCCGCCCGCCACCCGCTCGCCGGGGACGAACGGCGTCACGACCCCGTCGAAGGCGAGCCAGTGGCTCTCCACCCCGTCGGTGCGGCCGACCAGGGTGGTCAGCCAGTCGACCACGTGGTCGGGCATCGAGCCCGACGTGTCGAAGGCGATGAGCACCACCTTCGTCCGCACCGGCCCCCGCCGGGCCAGCATCGGGGGGTGGCCGAGGGCCAGCATGACCGCGCCGTGCTTCTTCGGGTAGACCAGCCGTTCGCTCTCGCCCAGCTTCGAGGCGAGCACGTCGGCCAGCCACCGCTGCCACCAGTCGACCCGGCGGGTCCTCGGGGTGACGCCGCGCAGCCTGTCCAGGCCCAGGCTCCCCCACAGCCGCTCCAGACGCTCCCCGCCGTCCGTCGTGCGGCCGGCCAGGTCGAGGAGTTCGCCGCGCGCCGCCGGATTCCCGCGCAGCGCGGCCCGCATCACCTCGCGCAGGACGTCGTCGCCGAGCCGCTCCACGGTCTCGGCGTCCAACGGGACCACCCGCCGCTCCGCCCGGTCGCCGTCGTGCGCCTCGCCAGAGCCGCCGGGGTCGTCGCCGGTCAGGTGGACGCAGTACGCCGTGACGGGTTCGGTGAGCGCCTTCATCCGGCGCAACTCGCCGTACACCGTGAGGTCGGTGTGGCTGAACTCGTCATGAAGAAGTACGGGTTGTAGAGCAGGGCGCAGCTTCCGTCGCCGGTGGCCATCACGGCGGCGGTGGGGATCGCGGTGGTCGGGATGTGGTGATGGCACTTGGCGTACAGCCAGGACGCCACCACGCTCTGCCCGGCGCCGAAGCCCAGCAGCACGGACTCCTTGCGCCGGCGGGCCTGCTCGACGATCTCATGGTCCGCGTCCTCCTCCGCCAGGAGCCGGCGCAGGTCCAGCGGACGGCGCTCTCGCCGGGGCCGGTGGCCCGGGCGGGCCGCGGCCCCTCCGACCGGATGGCGACCCGCGGAGCCGAGGTCGCCGGTCACGGCCTTTCCTCGTGAATGGCGCGCTCCCCTGCTTCGCGGGTCATCTGGACGCGGGAACGATAGCGGGCCGGTAGGACGAAGCGAGGGCCGCGGCCGGGCGCGGCGGCGCGGCCGGGGGGAGGGGGACGGGCTCCGTCGTAAATCGGGTGATCCGGGCATCCCCGGTCCGCTGTACTTGATCGCATGAGCATGCCGGACGGGCCGCGGCTGGCCCGCTTCATCGACACGATGATCGACCTCGGGATCACCGGTCAGGTGTTCGGCGAGCACGGCATCGGCAAGACCTCCACGTTCTTCCACCACGTCCGGCGGCGCGAGGACACCGCGCTCGTGTACGTCCCGGCCGCGAACCTCACCCCCGACGACCTGCTCGTCAACGCGCCCGTCCGGCAGGACGGGGAGCTGGTGCTGCGGCAGCTCATCATGCGGCAGCTCAAACCGGGGAAGCCGTTCGTGCTGCTCATCGACGACTCGCTCCAGGCGGGCGCGACGATCCAGTCGCAGCTCATGCAGATCGCCTGCAACTGGACGCTCGGCGAGCACGACCTGCGCGCGCTCGGCTGCGTCGGGGTGTTCCTGACCGACAACGAGACGCTCGCCGAGACCGCCGCGCTCCGCACGGACCCGGCCGTCCTCGACCGGATGGCGACGCTGCGGGTCACCGCCGCCGACACCGCGTGGCGGGCCGCGCTGTCGCGCAGGTTCCGCGGCGTCGACCTCACCGGCGTGTTCCGGGTGTGGGCGTCGCTGCCCGCCGAGCTGCGCCGGCTGCTGTCGCCGCGCACGCTGGAGCACGTCCTCGACTGCGCGCTCGCCGGGCTGCCGCTCGCCTGGGGCCTGCCCCTCGTGGACGGGCGCCGCCTGCGGCTCGTCGCCTCGGACAAGAAGCGGGGAACCGACCAGGCCCCCGAGATCCTCGGCCGCGTCGCCGCCGAGCTGCGCCGCGCCGGGGCGGACGTCCCGGACCCGGCGCACGTCCCGGACGCCGTCCGCCGCGTCGTCCGCACGGCGATCGAGCGGCGCTGGGCCGTGCTCGTGCAGGGACCGCCCGGCTGCGGCAAGACGGAGGTGGTGAAGGAGGTGGTCCGGGACGAGCTCGGCACGGACCCGCTCTACTTCTCGCTGCCCGTCACCAGCGTGGAGGACCTGTGCGCGCCCGTCCCGACCCTGGACGGGACCCTCGACAACCTTCTGTCGGGCCCGTTCCTGGAGCCCGGTGACAAGGCCATCGTCTGGGACGAGTACAACCGCCCCAAGGACAAGGCCACTTTCGCCCGCCTCATGGAGGTCACGCAGGAGTGGTCCCTGGCCGGGCGGCGCATCACGGGCCTCCGCGCCCAGATCGCCTTGCAGAATCCTCCGTACTACCTGGGCCGCAAGCTGCTCGTGTCACGCAACACCATCGCGCAGGCGTCCCGCTTCACCGTCTCGCTGGAAATCGAGCCGGATGACATTCCGGCGAACGAATGGCTTATTTCCCGTTACGGTGCGGTGGCCGAAACCGTCCTGGAGTGGTGGAAGAACGACATCGACGACGAGGGGCGCCAGTGGATGACCAAGCGCACGCTGGAGCGCCTGATCCGCCTGCACGGCACCGGCCTGCCCCTGGACATCGGCAAGATGTACCTGGGCGACGGCGACTACGCGCCCGTGCCGCTCACCGCGCTCGAGGCGCGGCTCGCCCGCCGGCAGGTGACCGGCCTGCGCGAACTCGCCGCCGACCTGGACGTCTGGGCGGAGCGGCTCCGCGCGGCCGGGGACGAGGGCTCGGACGCGACCGACATCGTGCACCGGGTCTTCGCCAACGCCGAGCTGTCGCAGCTCCGGGAGCACACGGAGGCCGCCGCCCGGCTGGCGCCGCTGCTGCCGCCCAAGCTGAAGGCCACCTACCTGTTCGGAGCCGAGCCGGACCGGCAGCGGTTTTGGACGGGCGTCTTCATGGGAGGTCTCCGAGGGGGATAGATCGGCAAACGTCCTCGCCACTGTCTGACTTGGCTAGAATCCGTCCGTCAGACGAGGCTTCCGCCGAGAGTGCGCATCTTTGTCCGGTCGCGATCTGTCCCCGCGAGGAAGCCCTTGCTCATCGTCTCGCCCTAAGGAGCCTGTGCATGCCCGTGGAATCGGAAAGGCCCGTCCCCGCGGCGAGCCCCGTGATCGGGGAGGCGGAGATCGAGGCGGCCGTCCGCGTGCTCCGCAGCGGCCGGGTCGTCCAGGGCCCTGAGGTCGCCGCGTTCGAGGAGGAGTTCTCCGCGCTCGTGGCGGGCCGCCACTGCGTCGCCGTCAACTCCGGGACCTCGGCGCTGCACCTGAGCATGATGGCGCTCGGTATCGGCCCCGGTGACGAGGTGATCGTCCCCTCGTTCACGTTCGCGGCCACGGCCAACGTCGTCCGCCTCGTCGGCGCCGAGCCCGTCTTCGTCGACATCGAGCCGGGCTCGTTCTGCGTCGACCCGGACGCCGTCGCCGCGGCGGTCGGCCCCCGCACCGCCGCCATCATGCCGGTGCACCTGTACGGGCACCCGGCGGCGATGGACCGCGTCGGCGCGATCGCCGAGCGGCACGGCCTCGCCGTCGTCGAGGACGCCTGCCAGGCGCACGGCGCCTCCCACGGCGGCGCCCCGGTGGGCGCGCTGGGCACGATCGGCTGCTTCAGCTTCTACCCGACCAAGAACATGCACGCCCTGGAGGGCGGCATGATCACCACCGCCGACGCGGAGACCGCCCGGACGCTGCGGCTGCTGCGCAACCAGGGCATGGAGAAGCGCTACGCCAACGAGATCGTCGGCGCCAACGTGCGGCTCACCGACGTCGCCGCGGCCATCGGCCGCGTGCAGCTCGGGCGGCTGCCCGGCTGGACCGAGCGCCGCATCGCCAACGCCCGGTTCCTCGACGCGAAGATCACCGGCGCCGCGGTGCCGCCGGTCGCGCCCGGCGTGCGGCACGTCTACCACCAGTACACCGTCCGCGTCTCCGGCGACCGGGACGCCTTCCAGCGGCGCCTCGAAGAGCGGCAGGTCGGCAGCGCCGTCTACTACCCGACGCCCGTCCACCGGCTCACGCCGTTCCTGAAGGACGGCGCCCCGGACCCGCGCTGGGACCTCCCCGAGACCGAGCGCGCGGCGGCCGAGGTGCTGTCGCTGCCGGTGCACCCGTCCCTCGCCGACGACGAGCTGGCGCGCGTGGCCGACGCGGTCAACACCGCCGGGGCCGCGTCGTGAGCGCGCCGCTGCGCGCGGGCCTCATCGGGCTCGGCGTGATGGGACGCAACCACGCCCGGGTCCTGTCCGGGCTGGACGGCGTCGACCTCGTCGGCATCGTCGACCCGGCCGGGCGGCCCGACGGCGCCCCGCACGGGGTGCCGATGATGGCCTCCCTCCAGGACCTGCTGGACGCCGGCGTCGACTACGCGGTGGTCGCCTGCCCGACGGCGCTGCACGAGGAGATCGGGCTCGCGCTCGCCGAGGGCGGCGTCGGCGCGCTGATCGAGAAGCCGCTCGCCGACTCGGTGGAGGCCGCCGAACGGCTCGTGGAGGCGTTCGAGTCGCGCGGTCTCGTGGCCGGGGTCGGCCACATCGAGCGCTACAACCCGGCGCTGCAGAGCATGCGGACCCGGCTGGAGGCGGGCGAGCTGGGCGAGGTGTTCCAGGTCGTCACGCGCCGCCAGGGCCCGTTCCCGCACCGGATCGCCGACGTCGGCGTCGTCAAGGACCTCGCGACCCACGACATCGACCTGACCGGGTGGGTGACCGGCCAGGACTACGTGTCGGTGACCGCGCACACCGTGGCGCGCAGCGGCCGCCCGCACGAGGACATGGTCGCCGCCGTCGGGCGCCTGGCCGACGGCTCCATGGTCAACCACCTGGTGAACTGGCTGAGCCCGCTCAAGGAGCGCACCACCGTCGTCACCGGCGAGCGCGGCTGCTTCATCGCCGACACGCTCACCGCCGACCTCACGTTCTACGCCAACGGCGAGGTGAACACCGAGTGGGAGGCGCTGCGCGCGTTCCGCGGCGTCTCCGAGGGCGACATGATCCGATACGCGATCCCCAAGCGCGAGCCGCTGCTGGTCGAGCACGAGCGGTTCCGCGACGCGGTCCTCGCGGGCCCCGGCGGCGCCGCCCCGGGCGACGTCGTCACCCTGCGGCAGGGCCTGCGGACGGTCCGGGTGTCGGCCGCCGTCCTGAAGTCCGCCCGCCTCGGCGAGACGGTGACGCTGCACCCCGAGGAGGCCCTCGGTGCCGTCTGACGTGAGTGCCGGGGTTCCCGACGTCACCGTCGTGGTCGCGGTCTACAACACGATGCCGTACCTGACCGACTGCCTGAACTCGCTGGTCGGGCAGAGCATCGGCCCCGACCGCATGGAGGTCGTCGCGGTCGACGACGGCTCCACCGACGGCAGCGGCGCCGAGCTGGACCGTTTCGCCGAGCAGTACCCCGACGTCATCAGGGTGCTGCGCCAGCCGAACTCCGGCGGCCCGGCGGCCCCCAGCAACCGCGCGCTCGACCACGCGACCGGCCGCTACGTCTACTTCGTCGGCGCCGACGACTACCTGGGCCCCGAGGCGCTGGAGCGCATGGTCGCGGCGGCCGACGAGTGGGGCTCGGACGTCCTCGTCGGGAAGATGGAGGGCGTCAACGGGCGGGCCGTCCGGCGGCCCGAGTTGTTCGCCGAGAACCGCCCCGAGATCGACCTGTACGACTCGGTGCTGCCGTGGGTGCTGTCGAACTGCAAGCTGTTCAGCCGCGAGCTGGTGGAGCGGCACAAGCTGCGGTTCCACGAGCACATGCGGATCGGCAGCGACCAGCCGTTCACCCTGGAGGCGTGCGTGCGCGCCCGGCGGATCTCCGTCCTCGCCGACTACACCTGCTACTACGCGGTGCTGCGCGACGACGGCGGCAACATCACGCAGGGCGCCGTCCAGGTCCACACCCGGCTCGAATGCGCGGAGAGCCTGTTCGGCGTCGTCGCCGACCTGATCGAGCCCGGTCCGAAGCGGGACGCGATCCTCAGGCGGCACGCCCGCTGGGAGCTGACGATGCCGACGCGGGAGGGGTTCCTCGAACTCGACCGCGCGACGCAGGAGGACGTCGCCGCCCGCGTCGGGAGTCTCGTCGAGCGGTACGTGACCGACGAGGTCCTCTACACGCTGCCCATCGTCCGCCGCGCCCGGCTCCGGCTGGCGCAGCTCGGCGAGGTCGACCTGCTGTGCGAGGCGATCCGGGACGGCGTCGCCGAGCGCTCCTACCTGATCGCGCTCAAGGACGGCCGCACCTACCTCGCCTACCAGGGCTTCGAGGACCCCCGCCTCGGACTGCCGGACGACCTGTTCGAGATCACCAAGGGGATGCGCAAGCGGCTCTCCCAGGAGGCGCGGACGGTCGCCGTGCGGCGCGACCGCGACACGGTGGAGATCACCGTCCGGACCCCGCTCACCGGCCCCGAGGCCGCCGACCCCGCGACCGCCCGGCTCGCGCTGGCCCCCCGCGGCGGCGGGAAGGCCCTCGACCTCGACGAGTACACCACCCGCGAGGCGCGCGAGGACGGCCTGCACGTCACCGCCCGGATTCCGGCGGCGCTCACGGCGGCGTCCGGCGGCGGCCGGCACGCGCTGCGGCTCGTCGTGCGGGCGGCCGGGGAGACGCACGACCTCGCCGTGCCGCCGGGGGCGTCCGTGGTGCCCGGCCCGCGCGGCGAGCTCTTCTGGCACCGCGCCCGGCCCTACCGGCTGGGGGTCACCGGCGACGACCGGCACGGCACGATGATCGAGACACGTCCGGTACGTCCGGCCCAGGCCGTCGCCCAGCGGGTCCGGCGCGTGACGTCCCTTGGAGGTAGGTAGCACATGCGGATCTGCGTGGTCGCGCTCGGCAAGATCGGGCTTCCGCTCGCGGTGCAGTTCGCCCGCAAGGGCCACCGCGTGATCGGCGCCGACGTGGACGAACGCGTCGTGGCCGAGGTCAACGCCGGGCGCGAGCCGTTCCCCGGCGAGGCGGAGCTGGACGTCCACCTCGGCGAGGCGGTGCGGGCCGGGCTGCTCACGGCGACGACCGACACGGCGGCGGCGGTCGCCGAGTCCGAGGCGGTCGTCGTGGTCGTGCCCCTGTTCGTGGACGCGGAGGGCGTCCCGGACTTCGGCTGGATGGACGCCGCGACGCGCTCCATCGCGCAGGGCCTGCGACCCGGCACGCTCGTCAGCTACGAGACGACGCTGCCCGTCGGCACCACCCGGGACCGCTGGGCCCCGATGCTGGCGGAGGGCTCCGGCCTCACCGCGGGCGACGGCTTCCACCTGGTGTTCAGCCCGGAGCGCGTGCTGACCGGACGGGTGTTCGCCGACCTGCGCCGCTACCCCAAGCTCGTCGGCGGCGTCGACGAGGCGTCCGCCCGGCACGGCGTGGAGTTCTACGAGCAGGTCCTCGACTTCGACGAGCGGCCCGACCTCGACCGGCCGAACGGCGTCTGGGACCTCGGCTCCGCGGAGGCGGCGGAGCTCGCCAAGCTCGCCGAGACCACCTACCGGGACGTCAACATCGGCCTCGCCAACCAGTTCGCCCGCTACGCCGACGCGGCGGGCGTGGACGTCATGAAGGTCATCGAGGCCTGCAACACCCAGCCCTACAGCCACATCCACAAGCCGGGCATCGCCGTCGGCGGCCACTGCATCCCGGTGTATCCGCGGATGTACCTGTGGAACGACCCGGACGCGACCGTCGTCCGCGCCGCCCGCGAGGCCAACACGCGGATGCCCGAGTACGCCGTCGGCCTCCTCGCGGACGCCTACGGCGACCTGACCGGCGCCGGCGTCCTCGTCCTGGGCGCGGCGTACCGGGGCGGCGTCAAGGAGACGGCGTTCTCCGGCGTCTTCCCCACGGTGGAGGCGCTGCGGCGGCGGGGCGCCGTCCCGTACGTGTCCGACCCGATGTACACCGACGAGGAGCTGGAGGCCCTGGGCCTGCCGCCCCACCGAGGCGAGTCGGTCACGGCCGCGATCGTGCAGGCCGACCACGCCGCCTACCGCGAACTCGGCGCGGACGACCTGCCCGGGGTCAAGGCCCTGGTCGACGGCCGCCGCGTCACCGACGCCTCCCGCTGGCCCGGCGTGCACCGCGTCGTCATCGGCGCCCCGGACGCCCGGACCGGTTCCTAGCCGCCTCGCTGACCGCTCGGGCCGGACCGCGCAAGCGCCCCGGCCGACCGCAACTGGAGAATCGAATGCAAATCGAAGACGGGACGGTTCCCGGCGCGTCGTCGCGCGGCCGCGTCGTCATGCTCGTCGACAACGATGTCGTGCGCGACTCCCGGGTGCAGAAGGCCGCGAAGTCGATGTCCGAGGCGGGCTGGGAGGTGCACCTGCTCGGCTGCACCGGGGCCAAGAAGCGCCGCTCCTGGAAGATCGGCGAAGCCCGCGTCCGCCTGCTGCCGATCCAGCACGTGCTGATCCGCAACCGGCACGGCGTCCTGCGCGCCACGCTGCGCCGTCCGCTCGCGTACGGGCACCCGAAGGTGGCGGACTACCGGCGGCGGCTCGTGCAGTCCCGGCGGGCCGACCTCGCCGCCGCGCGCCTCGACCGCGGGTCCCGGGGTCCGGCGCGCAAGGCGTGGCTGATGGCGCGGCGGGTCACGGCGAAGGCGCAGTCGCGGTGGGTCGCGCTGCGGGTCCGGCAGACGGAGTCGCTCACCGCGGCCCGCGCCAACCCGCGCGCGCCGATGGAGCGGCTCGCGATCAACTTCTGGCTGAAGGTCCTCGGCGACCGGGCCTGGCGCGTCCTCGACCGCAACCTGTGGGACTGGGACAGCACCTACGGCAAGGTCATCGACAAGCTCGAACCCGACATCATCCACGCCAACGACTTCCGCATGCTCGGCGTCGCGGCGCGCTCGGTCCGGCGGGCCCGCGCGAAGGGCCGGACAGTGAAGCTCGTCTGGGACGCGCACGAGTTCCTGCCGGGCATCCGGCCGTGGGGCGCCGGGCCGCGCTGGCTGCCCGCCATGATCGCGCACGAGCGCGAGTACGCGGGCGACGCCGACGCCGTGGTGACCGTCTCGGCGGCGCTCGGCGACCGGCTGATGGAGGGCCACGGCCTGCGCGAGCGGCCGACCGTCGTGCTCAACGCGCCGATCACCGAGGGCGAGCCCAGCACCTCCGACCCCGTCCCCGACATGCGGGAGATGTGCGGCGTCGGCCCCAACACCCCGATCGCGGTCTACAGCGGCAGCGCCTCCGTGCAGCGCGGCCTGGACATCATGATCGACGCGCTGCCGCGGCTGCCCCGGCTGCACGTCGCCCTGATCGTCTCCTCGGCGCGGTCCGACTACGTCCGCGGCCTGGTCGCCCGCGCCGCCGAACTCGGCGTCGCCGACCGCGTCCACACGCTGCCGTACGTGCCGTTCGACCAGGTCGTCCCGTTCCTGGCGGCGGCCGACATCGGTGTGATCCCGATCCACCACTGGCCCAACCACGAGATCGCGCTGATCACGAAGTTCTTCGAGTACTCGCACGCGCGGCTGCCGATCATCGTGAGCGACGTGCAGGCGATGGGCGACATGGTGAAGTCCACCGGGCAGGGCGAGGTCTTCCACGCCGAGGACCTCGACGACTACGTGCGGGCGGTCGAGGCCGTCCTCGGCGACCCGGGGCGGTACCGGGCGGTGTACGACGACCGGCCCGACCTGCTGCACGAGTGGACGTGGGAGGCGCAGGCCGAGGTGCTGGACGGCGTCTACGCCAGGCTGCTGCCGTCCGCCGCCAAACCGGCCCCGGGCGCGCCCGCGGCCGGGTCCGACGGCCACCTCATCGGCGCCCAGGACTGACGGTGGCGGCGGACAGGAGCGGTGACCGGGACGTGGCCGTCGTCACCCCCTGGTATCCGAACCCGAAGCAGGAGTGGGCCGGCGCCTTCGTCCAGTCGATGGTGGCGGCGACGGCCCCGGGCTGCGGCGACGTCACCGTCTACCACACCGAGGCGTGGCTGATGCGGCAGCCGGCGGAGGAGGTCGAGGCGGCGCGCGAGGCGCACCGCCGCCTCCTGCCGGTCGCGCTGCACCCCGCGCCCGACGTCGCGGGCTCGCGGCTGGTGCGCGTCCCGGTGCCGACGGTGCCCGACTACACCTTCGCCGAACTCGCCGTGCAGCACGCCCGGTGGCTGCGCGAGGCGCTGGGCGGCGAGCCGATCCCGGCGCCCGTCGTCCACGCGCACGTGGGGCTGCGCGGCGGCTGGACGGCGCTGGAGAACGCCCGCCCCGACGCGCGGGTGTTCGTCACCGAGCACGCGTCCTTCCTGGACAAGGTCCTGGAGCAGCCCGACTCGCGGGAGATGTACGAGCGGGTCCTGGAGCGCTGCACCGGCTTCCTCGTGGTCACCGACGTGCTGCGGGACACCCTCGCCGAGGCGTTCCCGGCGCTCGCCCACAAGATCGAGATGATCTCCAACCCGATCTCGTTCGGGGAGCCGCGCGAGCGTCCCGTGACCGAGCTGCGGCGCTGGCTGTACGTCGGCACCCTGGTCGAGCGCAAGGGCGTGGGCTGGCTGCTGGAGGCGTTCGCCGAGTGCCTCGCCGAGGACCCCGCGCTGACGCTGACCGTGGCCGGGCCCGGCGTGCTCGCCCGGCAGCTCCAGGAGCGGGCCGCCGAGCTGGGCGTGGACCACGCGGTGTCGTTCCTCGGCGCGGTCGCCCCCGACGAGGCCGCGCGGCTCATGCGCGAGCACGACCTGCTCGTCCACCCCGCCCGCTGGGAGACCTTCGGCGTGACGATCATCGAGGCGGTGGCGGCCGGGCTGCCGGTGCTCGTCACCCGCTGCGGCGGACCGGAGCGGACCCTGGCCGGCATCGAAGCCGCCGCGGGGGAGATGATCGACGTCGAGGAGAACGCGAGCTCGATCGTCAACGGGTACCGCCGCCTGCGCGACCGCTTCCCGGACGGCCTCGACCTGCCGAAGGCCCGGGAGATCCTGGACGGACGCTTCGGCTACCGCACGGTGGCCGAGGCGCACTACCGGCACTGGTTCCCGGAGGCGGGCGCGGACGACGGGCCCGAGGGCGCCGCCGACCGTGCCGCGGACGACGGGGCCGCCGACGGGGGAGAAGAAGCGTGAACGTGCTGTTCGTGGCGCTCGGCGCCTCCCGCCGGCCCGCGGTCGTCCGGGAGGCGGCCCAGGTCCTCGCGGACGGCGGCAGCGCCGTCGTGCTGGTGCGCAAGGCCTCGACCTGGGCGAAGGACCCGCTCCCGGACGGCGTCGACGCCGTCGAGCTGTCCGCGCTCGAACGGCGCTACCGTCCCGCCGCGGTGCGGATCCCGCTGTACCGGATCCCGGCGCTGCTGCTGCGGGTGTGCTTTCCCGGGCCGCTGCGGGGGCTGGGGAAGCGGATCGACTCCGCTTACCGCAGGCGCGTCGCGCGGCCCGTCGACCGGCGGCTCGCCCGCCTGTACCGGCGCGACGCCGACGCGGTGCGCCGCCGGACGGTCGACCGCGAGCTGCTCCGCGGCCGCTCCATCGACCTCGTCGTCATCGCCGATCCGCAGTCGCTGGTGACCGTGTCCGAGCTCGCGGACACGATCACGGGCGCCGGAGCGACGCTCTCCTACTCCGTCGCCCATGAAAGGCACCCGGCAGGCTACGCCAGAGGATGACTCAATGACCGAACGCCGCCCACGCCTCCTGTACCTCGCCTTCTACTTCCCGCCGTCCCGCGCGAGCGGCGTGTACCGGCCCCGGGCGACCGCCAACCGGCTGACCGAGCTGGGCTGGGACGTCACGGTCTTCGCGGCGCCGCTCCCGTTCCTCTACGACACGATCGGCTCGGTCGACGACAAGCTGACGGAGACCGTCGACCCGCGGATCACGCTGGTGCGCCCCGACCTGAACCGGTTCGTCTGGCAGACGGACCTGCGCGAGTACAGCCGGTTCCGGGGGGCGTTCCCCCAGCTGGCCCAGTCGCTGTACACGTGGGGGCAGAAGCACGTCTTTCCTGAGCACTACGCGTCCTGGGGGCGCGACTCCGTCCGCCGCGCGCTGCGGATGCACGCGCGGCGCAGGTTCGACGTGGTCCTCGCGACGGGGAACCCGTACTCCTCGTTCGCCGCGGCGTGGCTGTTCCACAAGCTGACCCGCACCCCCTACATCATCGACTACCGCGACTCCTGGACCCTCGACCAGTTCAGCGAGGAGCCGATGTTCGAGGACGGGCATCCCGCGTGGCGCTGGGAGCGGCGGGTGTTGCGGTCCGCGGCGAACTCGCTGTACGTCAACGACGCCCAGCGCGCCTGGCACGCCGAGCGCTACCCGCGCGCGGCGGACCGCATGATGACCGTCCTGAACGGGTGGGACGCCGACACGCTCCCGCAGAGCGCCGCGCCGCCCCCGGCGGCCCGCGCGACGACGGGCGGGCACGCGCCCCGCTTCTCCTTCATCGGCACGGTCACCGACAAGCAGCCCATCGAGGAGCTGATCGAGGGGTTCTCCCGCGCCCGCGCGCATTCGGACATGCGGGCCGCCACCCTCAACTTCTACGGCTACTTCGGGTTCTTCCAGGGCACCGACAACAAGCTCCGCAAGCGCTTCGCCGCCGCGGCCGAGGCCGCGGCGGAGGCCGTCAGCGCCCAGGAGGTCGGGGGCGGGGCGGCGGTGGCCGAGCAGGCGGAGGCCGCCGCCGGCGGCGGAGCGGACGGCGAGGAACTGCTCGCTCCCGGCGTCTACCACCGCGGCCCGGTGTCCAAGACGGCGCTCGCCGACGTCTACCAGGACTCCGACGTGCTGGTCTTCCTCAACGGGGGCGGGCGCTACGTCACCTCCGGCAAGATTTTCGAGTACATGGCGGCCGGACGTCCCATCGTGTCGGTCCACACGCCCGGGTCGGCGGCCGAGGAGCTGCTGCGCGGGTACCCGCTGTGGTTCAACCCGGGAGGGCTCGCCCCGGCCGACATCGCCGCGTCGATGGTGGCGGCCGCGAAGGCTGCGGCGGGACTGGACGAGCGGCAGGCGGCCGAGGCCCGCGCCTACGCCGACCGCTTCGAACGGAACGTGACGCTGGAGCCGCTCGTGGGGCGGCTCACCGAGCTGGCCGCCCGCAGGCGCGGCGTGAGCGGGTGACCATGTTGGGAGACGGTGACGTGCACGGCGCGCAGCCCCCGAAGGTGCTGGTCCTGGCCATGGACCCCAGGCTGACCATGGACCCGGCCCCGAGCGTGCCGCCCAAGCGCCAGCACAAGAGGGTCATCGGGCTGGCCGGGCACTTCGCGGAGGAGGGCGCGCGGGTCGACGTGGTGACCGCCGAGCCGGACGGGTGGGCGAACCTGGACGAGCGGGTGCGCCTGCACCGGCTCGACAAGGCGGAGGCCCGGCACCCGCTGCCCTGGCTGGAGCACACGGTCGTGATCCGGATGCCGCGGATCGCCGTCCGGCCGGTGGCGCGGGCGGGCCGTCTCGGCGCGCGCCTGGACCGCGCCCGGAGCCGCGCCTCCCGCGCCGTCCACCGGCGGCTCTTCCTGCCGTTCTACCGGCACGTCCGGCCGCACGTGCTGGCCCGCATCGCGCGGCGGCGCGTCCTGCGGGAGATCGACACGGGCGGCCTCGTCCGCGTCATCGTGATGGACCGGACGTCGGTGCCGCTCGGCCGCAGGCTGGC
Organism: Actinomadura sp. NPDC048021; assembly: GCF_040653135.1. NCBI lineage: Bacteria > Bacillati > Actinomycetota > Actinomycetes > Streptosporangiales > Thermomonosporaceae > Actinomadura > Actinomadura sp. NPDC048021. The sequence goes on along the minus strand of NZ_JBEZJQ010000035.1, from coordinate 73,395 downwards.
CCGCCTGCACCCCGACCTCGTCGTGACGACGCGGCAGGTGCGCGACCTCGACGCCAAGGCCTGACCGGCCGGCCGCCCCTCCGGGCTCAGCCCTTCTCGGTCAGGACGGTCGTGTCCGAGCCGTCGCCGGCGGGGGCCTCGACGTAGACCTCACCGGTCCGCGGGCACTCCCACGTGCCGTCGGCACGCTCGGCCAGCCGGGCGCCCGCCCTGCCGACCCAGCCGATCCGGCGGGCGGGCACGCCCGCGACCAGCGCGAAGTCGGGGACGTCGCGGGTGACCACCGCGCCCGCGGCGACCATCGCCCAGCGGCCGACGCGGACCGGGGCGACGCACACGCTGCGCGCGCCGAGCGAGGCGCCCTCGGCGACGTGGACGCCGACCGCCTCCCAGTCGTCGCCGCGCTTCAGCCTGCCGTCCGGGTCCACCGAGCGGGGCTCGCGGTCGTTGGTGAGCACGACGGCGGGGCCGACGAACACGCCGTCCTCCAGCACGGCGGGCTCGTAGACGAGCGCGTGGTTCTGCAGCTTGACGTTGTCGCCGATCCGCACGCCCGCGCCGACGTAGGCGCCGCGGCCCACGATGCAGCCCTCGCCGAGCCGGGCGCCCTCGCGGATCTGGGCGAGGTCCCACACGGTGGTGCCGTCGCCGAGTTCCGCGCCGGGGTCGACCTGGGCGCTCGGCAGGATGCGGTGACTCATGCGGTGCCTTCCATGCGGATGTTCAGCGGGTGGACTCGGATCACTCCGGCTTCGCGCCCCCGCCGGGGAGCAGCCGCCGGGTGCGCTTCGCCAGCGACGCCAGCGGCGCGGTGACGTGCACGGTCGCGGTCCTGCGGTCCATTCTGACGTGCACGCGGCGCGGGGGCGCCAGCGAGGCGGTCACCGGACCGAGGACGCCGCCGTCCTCGGAGGCCAGGCGCACCGCGACGGGGTCGCCGACGCCGTCGACCGCGAAGCGGGCCCGCCAGCGGCCGGGACGCGCGCCCGCGAGGGAGAGGTCGGCGCGCAGGCGGGACGGGTCGTCCGGCGCGGCCTCCAGCGCCGCGCGGACCGTCGTCTCGCCGTCGGCGTGGTGCAGCACCACGCGCATCGCGGGGCCGTCGCCGAGGACGGGCGGCGCGTCGGCCAGCACCCGGACCCGCCTCCCCGGCCCCCAGCCGACCTCCACCTCGGCGAAGTCGGCGGACGTGAGGGCGGCGCCGGCCTCCAGCGCGAGCGGCTCCCCGCGGCGCGCCTGCGCCGGGCGCAGGAGGCGGGCCCCCGCCAGGGCCGCCCGCGGGAGGGGCAGGTCGCGCGGCCTGACCAGCGGCACCGTCCGCACGTGCCCGCTGAGCGCGACCTCGACGTGCAGGGTCCAGAGGCCGTCCGGGAGGGAGGCCGCCTCCGGGCCGACGGCGGCGGTGAAGGACGCTTCGACGCCTTCGTCCGCGGACGCGGCAACGGTCTCGCACTCCACGGGGCGGCGGTCGCCGTCGGCGTTCTCCAGCAGCAGCCGGACGACCGGGGTCCCCTCGTCGACGTCGCGGACGACCACGGTGCCGCCGACCAGCAGGGCGTCGTCCCCCCAGGCCAGCCGTGTCAGGGCGGGCAGGACCACCAGGGGCGCGGACGTCGCGAAGCATTCGTCGGGGATGCGGACGGCGGCGTCGCGGAAGAACGGGTACTTCAGGTAGGCGCGCCCGTCCTCCAGATGGAGGCGGGGCCGCGTCCCGCCGCGGCGGAACCGCAGGACCTCCACCAGCTCGTCGTCGAGGCCGTGCAGGACGCAGTGCCCGATCACCCGGTGGAGGGGGTGGGCCAGCTCCCGCTGCGCGGGGGTGTACCACTCCTCCAGCAGCTCGCGGCAGCCCGCGAGGGTGACCTTCTGGTCGTCGGGCGAGGAGTCCAGGTACAGGCGGTCGAGACGGCCGAAGACCTCCAGCCGCAGGTAACGCCGGTTCAGCCGCTCCCGCGTCTCGCCCGGCTCGGTGTGCTCGGCGACCTGCCGCATCGCCTGGCCGATGACCGTGTACAGGTCGGCGGGCGGGGCGCCGGCGCCCTGCGTCGCGCTGGAGCCGTCCTCGCGGGCGGCCCAGTAGTAGCAGTCGTAGTCGGCGAGGACGGAGACGCCGTCGGCGTTCAGGTAGGCGCCCGCGGTGAAGAGCTGGTCTTCGTGGGCCACCAGGCCCTCGGTGAAGCGGAGGCCCGCGCGCTCGACCAGCGACCGCCGGAAGAGCTGGAGGGCGGCCATCGACATCCGCCCGAACAGGTCGCAGTCGGGGTCGAGCACGTGGGTGCGCTCGATGGAGCGGTCGAACACCTTGGGCGACTTGCGGCCGCCCGTCCCGACCTGCTTGCCGAGGACGATGTCGGTGCCGTTGCGCTCGGCCATCGCCGTCATGCGCTCCAGCGCCTCCGGGCCCAGCCGGTCGTCGGCGTCCAGGAAGAACACGAACGTCCCGGTCGCCAGCTCCAGGCCGCGGTTGCGCGGCGCGCCCGCGCCGCCGGAGTTCGGCTGGTGGACGACCGTCAGCCGGTCGTGGGCGCGGGCGAGCTCGTCCAGCAGCTCGCCGCCGCCGTCGGTCGAGCCGTCGTCGACGGCGATGACCTCGACCTGCTCGGCGGGCAGGGACTGGGCGAAGACCGACTCCAGTGCCCCGCCCACCGTGTCCCGGCACTGGTACACCGGGACGATCACGCTGACCAGGGGGTGCGTCATGGCCCCTCTACACTCGGGGAAGCGACTGTGAGGGCCACTTTAGGCGTGCTCGGGGGCCGCCGAGACCGCTCGGCCGGAAATGGTGTACATCGTCGACCGGGGGCCGGCCTGCGCGAGCGCGTCGACGGCGGCGGCGAACCGCGTCATGGCGTCCGGGTGCTCGGGGCCCAGGAGGTAGTCGCGGAGCGTGCGCCGCTCCGCGGCCAGCGGGTCCTGGCCGGGCGTCGCCGCGACGGCGAGGATGTCGGCCAGCTCGGCGCAGCCCGGGTTCAGCAGGTAGGCGGCCGACGCGGACGGGAACTCGGTCCTGAAGAGGTTCTCGTCCATCCCGTCGGGGTTGGTGACGACGTAGGGCTTCAGGCTCGGGATGTAGTCGGAGATCACGCTGGAGATGTCGGTGATCAGCATGTCCGAGCGGTTGAAGCACTCGTAGAGGGAGGCGTCCGCGCCGGTCACCACCTGGTGGCCGCCCGCGCCGCCCCGGTTCGCCTGCTCGATCATCTTGATGAGCCGGGCGTGCACGGCGGCGGCCTCCGCCAGCCGCCGGCCGGTGTAGGGGTGCGGCCGGTAGATGACGCGCAGCCGCGGCCCCTGCTCCAGCAGCGTCCGGACGATCCGCTCGCCCATGCCGAGCAGGGAGCTGTAGCCGTGCTCGTTGTCCCAGCCCTCCCAGGTGGGCGCGTACAGGACGGTGGGGACGGGCCCGCCGGACGGCTCGGTGGTGATCTCACCGAGCTGCGGGCGGCCCACCTCGACGATGGCCTCGTCGCGGACCCCGGCGTCGGAGTTGTGGTACCGGTCGCGGCCCGCCGGGCCGGCCACCCACACCTCGTCGAAGACCTTGCTGACCGGGTTGGAGCTCGGGCCCTTGTCGCTGTCGCCGTGCCCGACGAACACGTGCTTGATGTGCTCCTCGCGGAGCAGGTGGAGGTTCTTGCCGGTGTTGCCCGGGTAGAGCGCGACCTTCACGGTGCCGAGGTCGAAGTTCATCATGTCCTCGGCCCGCGTGATGCACACGACGGGGAGCGGGGTGGGCGCGAGCGCGCCGACGACCTCGGGGGAGCGCACGAGGACCATCGCCTTGCGGTCCAGCCGCTCCAGCGCCTGGAGCCACATGTTGGCCTGGTAGACGGTCGTGGGCGGCCCGGTGAAGTACAGGACGACCTCGGGCTTGTACCGGTCGACGCGGCGCTGCACGTCGCGGCCCGTCCGCTCGGCGTTGAGGAGGCCGCGCATCCGGCGCAGCCGCGGCAGCTGCGCGGCGGCGACGGCGACGGCGACGGCCGCGGTGCCGAGGAGCCCGGCGGCCACCAGGGCCGGGAGGCCGACCAGGAGCCCGACGGTTCCGAACAGCAGCGGCAGGAGGTCGGCCTGGCCCTCCAGGAGGAGGGTGAGCCGGGCATGCCGGGGCGCGATGGGGGCGGGCAGCGCCGGCTCGCCCTGGCCGAGGCCGCGGGTCGCGAAGGGCAGCCGGTTGACGCGGCGCGAGGCGACCGCGCCGGCGAGGGTCGCGGCCCGGAGCCAGTCGACCAGCAGGAGGCCGACGGCCGCCAGGACGACGGTCGGCCGGCCGGCGTCGCCCGACTGGACCAGCAGCAGCACCAGGGCCCCCTGCCGGACCAGCACCCGCGCGCCCGGGCTCATCTGGCCCCAGCGCAGCGGCCTGGCCGCGTCCGGCAGCGTCCGGCCGACGGCGTACTCGGCCGCGTAGCAGAGCACGGCGGCGCCGAGGAACGCCCAGGGCGACCCGGCCGTGGCCGCCCCGATCAGCAGGCCGAGTGTGAGGGGCAGCCACAGCACAGACGAGTACCGCGTGAGAGCCGAGTACCGGGAGACGAGACGCCGCACGGCACACCTCCGTCTTGTCAGCGCCCGAGGGGTGGCGCAGTGGGGGGAGAGGGGAAGGGGGGACCGCGCCCGCCGGGCCGAGCGGGCGCGTGCGGGGGAGCGGCGGTCAGCCGGAGCGGCCGCCGCTGAGGGGGTCTTCACGGCGCACGTCGATGACCTGCCCGGTGAGGCCGGAGAGCAGGACGTTGAGGGAGGTGCGGGCCACCTGGTCGGCGCTCAGCAGCGTGTGCGGGGGCTCCTGGCCGAACGCCGCGGTCCGCATGGGGGTGCTGGTCCGCTCGGGGTTGATGCAGTTGATCCGCACCTTGTCGCCGGACCACTCGTCCGCCAGCGCCTGGGTGAGGTTCACCGTGGCGGCCTTGGCGGAGGAGTACAGGCTGTAGTCGGCCCGCCCGCGGGTGTAGGAGCTGGAGGTGTAGAGCAGCAGCTGCCCGCCGGTCTTGGCCAGGTAGGGGAACGACGCCCGCGCGATGTGGATCGGCGCGAGGTAGTTGACGCGCAGCGCCTCCTCGATCGCGTCGGGGTCGATCGCGTCGAGCCGGCCGATCCGCAGGATGCCCGCCGTGTTGACGACGAAGTCGACGCGGCCGGTCGCCGAGTAGGCCTGCGCGAGCGCGCCGGCGACGTCGTCGGGACGCTCGACGTACGTGCGGGTGGCGCCGCGGCTGTAGCCGAAGACGCGGGCGCCGAACCGCTGGGCCAGTTCCGCGATGGCGGCGCCGATGCCCTGGCTGGCGCCGAACACGACCATCGTCTTGCCGCCGAGCGCCTCGGCGTACTCGGCCTCGGTGAGGTCGGGGGCGTCGGAGGAGGCGAGCTGGAACAGCTTGTCCGCGACGAACATGTCGACCGGCTCGGTGACCTTCATGTTGTGCTCGTCGCCGGGGACGACGTAGATCGGGGTGCCGGGCAGGTAGCGCAGCACCACGGTGCAGTCGTCGGTCGCCTCGAAGTCCTCGTCCCGCCACGCCTTCTCGTAGGCGTCGCGGATGGTGGCGAGGCGGAAGCCCTGCGGGGTCTGCCCGCGGCGCAGGTTCGCCCGGCGCGGGACGTCCACGATGACGTCCTCGTCGACCTGGATGATCGTGTCGGCGGACGGGATGGCGACGTCCACCGCCCGGTGCTCGCGCAGCGCGGCCACGCAGTCGCGGATGATGCGCTGCGACAGCAGCGGGCGCACCGCGTCGTGGAACAGCACGCTGGTCGTCTCGGCCGGGTGGTCGGCGAGGGCGTCCAGGGCGAGTTGCGTGGTGGCGTTCCGGGACGTGCCGCCCGGAAGCACGGCCTTGACCTTGGTGCAGCCGGCCTTCCGCACGCAGTCCGCGGCGTCCTGGAGGAAGCCGGGGTTCATCAGGACGATGATCTCGTCGACGTCGGGGGCCTCCTCGAACACGCCCAGCGTGTGTTCGAGGATCGTCTTCCCGGCGATCTTGAGGAGCTGCTTGGGAGTGCTGAGACCCATCCGCTGTCCGCTGCCACCCGCCAGGATGACGGCGACGACGCGATGCTCACCCTGCGGCGCCATGACCAATGCGACCGTCCTTCTCCTTCATGGCAGCCGGAACGGCGGCCGAAAACCGAACGTGATGCAGTCACCCGTGGGACCTGGGGGTGCGGGCGGCGCGGCTTTCGCAGGGCTGGTGATCCGCACAGGGGGGAACTGCCGCCTTACTGTACCCGGTCTGTGGAACTTTGAGGCGAATTCATCGACCTTCCAGCTTCCTGTAACCCTTGCGTGACGGGGCCTGCGGCGTCCCTGACCATGATCGTCGCGGCCTGGGGCGCCCGCGCGCGAGATCGGTCTCACTTGCCGAAGAGGGGCCTCATGTCGGGTTCGACGGCCCAGCGGGTCACCCGGCGCACCGGGGAGGTGCTCAGCACCGTGACGATGACGAAGCCGGCGAGAAGGGCCGACAGCACGCCGGGGATCGTGTCGAACCAGGCGAGCTCGTGCCAGCCCTCGAACGTGAACAGCCGCATCACGAAGCCGTGCAGCAGGTAGCCGTAGATGGTGGCGGAGCCGAGGTCGCTGTACCAGGTGCGGCGGGACGGGGTGACCGCCAGGAAGGCCAGGATCAGCACCGTCCCGGTGAGCATCAGCCCGGCGCGCATCACGGTGCCGGTGAGCTCGTCCACGCCGAGGTCGCCGTTGGAGGTGTCCCAGTTCAGCCAGCGCGCGTTCATGCGGTCCTGGGTGAGGTACGCGCCCGCGAGCGCGGCGGCCAGGAGCGCGGCGCCCGTGATCCGCGCCCACGGCCGCCGGACGATCTGGATCACCTCGGGCGACAGCGTCAGCCCGAGGACGTAGAACGGCGCCAGCCCGAGGATCCGGTACAGGTCGAGCGTGTTCCCGATGTCGGCCATGTAGGTGAGGAGGGCGACGAGCACGGCCGTGGCGAGCGGGAACCTGAGCCGCCGCCACACCGGGGTGAGCAGCCGCCAGACGAACAGCGCCAGCAGGAACCAGGTCAGGTAGTAGGGGTCCAGCGCGTCGAACTGGAACGGCCGCCCGTCGACGCCCCAGGCGAACAGGCTGTAGGCGCACTGGAAGATCAGGTACGGCGCGATGGTCGAGCCGACCAGCCGCACGGCCTTGTCGTCGGTGAGGGTGAACCGCTTGGACAGGTATCCGCTGATCATGAGGAACAGCGGCATGTGGAACAGGTAGATGAAGTTCCAGAGCGCCGCGGCCAGCGGGACGTCCCGCAGGCCCGACAGCGCGTGCCCGCCCGCGACGAGCAGGATCGCCAGGTACTTGGCGTTGTCCAGGTGCGGGTCGCGTCCTCGGGGAGCCGGACCGCCCGCTGACCGCGGCTTGTCCTGCGGGCGCTCGGCGGGGGACGCGGCCGCCGGCGCGGAGCCGGGGACCGCCGCCTCGGCGGAGTCTGGAACCGCCACGACGGACGCCTCGGGTGTCTGTGTCATGAAAGATCTCTGATCCTGGGAGGGGCTCGTGGAGCATACCTAACGAATCACGACAGAACCCTCGGAGTCACCGCGCGCGGCCGGGGCGTCACGGACGGGCGCCGCGGGACCGGGCCCGCGGATTTCGCCGGGCGCTCCGCGCGCAAGATCCGCTGAGGCGGGTAGACCGGCGGTTACGCCGTGCGGCGGCCCTCACCGGACGCCGCGGGCGGGGCGGGGGCCCGGGAACGGGCCCGGCGGGCGCGGGGACGAGGAGGGGCATGGGATACGGGAGGTCCACCCGGCAGGGGGTGGTGATCATCGCCGGCGGCGCCGTGCTGCTGGCCGGTGTCGCGCTGCTCGTGCTGCCCGGCCCCGGGCTGCTGCTGGTGCTCGCGGGCCTGCTCATCCTCTCCCGGGAGTTCCCCGCGGTGAACCGCTACGTCGAGCCCGTCCGGGAGCGGGCGATCCAGGCCGCCGAGGAGAGCGTGACGTCCTGGTGGCGCCTGACGGGCTCCATCCTCACCGGCCTCGCGCTGTTCGGCGCGGGTGTGGCCTGGGGGCTCGTGGACGAGTTGCCGCTGAGCGGATGGAGCACGGGCTCGGGGCTCATCCTGTCCGGCTTCATCCTCTTCGGGCTGCTGTTCTGGAGCTGGCGGCGGGTCAGGGCGCGCCGCACGGAGAGCTTCCCCGAGTGACGTGCCGGGCGGGCGGCCCGCCGCGGCCGGGCCCGGCCACGGCGAATGTTCCGCCGGGTTGATCCGCCGGCCGTGCGCGCCCGTGCAAAGGGCATGGGCATCCTTCTTCGTGTACTCGTGGCCGCCGGACTCGCGGCCGACGCCGTCGTGCACTGGCGCTTCGCGCCCGACATGGCCCCCGGGCCGAACACCCCGAGCGACGTCATCCCGGGAGACGACCTGTTCTACGGCCAGGCGATCGCGGCGGCCGTCGCGGCCCTGCTCGTGCTCGCCTGGGCCCGCAGGTGGACGTACGCGATTGCGTTCGTCGTCGCGGCGAGCGCGGCCGGCGCCGTGCTGCTGTACTACTTCGTCGACTTCGGGCAGATCGGCCCGATCCCGCGGATGTACGACCCGCAGTGGTACGCCGACAAGACGATCAGCTTCGCCGGTGAGGCCGTCGCCGCGCTCGCGGCGCTGGCCGGGTTCCTCACCGCGGGCAGGAGGGAGCACGCGGACGCGTCCTCGGCCGCCGTGCGGTGACGCGGCTGTCGCTCGCCGTACCTGGTGAGACGCGTCACGAGCCGCGGAGGCGCACCGGACCCGGGTCAAGGGAACGTGTCCGGTACGCCCCGGTTCGCCAAGGCCCTTGACCCGCGAATTGAACGCTCGTTCAATATCGGTATGGGGCGCATCGCGGGCGTCACGCGCGCGGAGACGCGGGAGCGGCTGCTCAGCGCCGCCGCCGACGAGTTCGCGCGGCGGGGCTACGACGGGACGCGCGTCGCCGACATCGCGCGCGCCGCCGGCGTCAGCAACGGCGCCCTGTACGCGCACTTCGACTCGAAGGCCGAGCTGCTGGTGGCCGCGCTGCGCGCGCACGGGCGGCGGCTGCTGGCCGACCTGTTCGACGCGGAGCCCGACCGCCCGGTCGTCGAGCTGCTGCTCGCCATCGGGCGGTGGCTTCCGAAGCGCCGCGACGCCCGCGCCCACCTCGTCGTGGAGGCCCTCGTCGCGGCCCGCCGGGACGGGGAGGTCGCCGGCCCCCTGCGCGACTACGTCGGCGAGCGCGCCGACTGGCTCGCCGGCCTCATGCGCATCGCCCAGGCGGGGGAGGAGATGGACCCGGCGCTGTCGCCGAACGCGCTCGCCCACCTCTGCCTGGTGATCGGGATGGGGAGCGCGCTCATCCCGCCGGACATGCACGCCGTCGGTGACGAGGAGTGGGCCTCGCTGCTCGCGCGGATCGTGGGCGCGCTCGCGCCTCCCGTCCCCGCCACCGTCCCACACGGGAGGAACACGATGAAGGTGCGGATCGACCCGGAGCGCTGCCAGGGCCACGGCCGGTGCTACGACCTGGCCCCCGGCCTGTTCGGCGAGGACGACGAGGGCTACGGCACGGTCCTCGGCGACGGCGCCGTCCCCGAGGGCGGGGAGCACGAGGCCCGCCTGGCGGTCGCGAACTGCCCCGAGCGGGCGATCGACGTCCTCGGGGAGGAGTGAGATGACCGCGGACGACCGCTTCGACAGGGACTTCAGGGAGCAGCGGGAGGGCCGCCCGCTCGGCACCCGCAACGAGGTCGTCACGGGCCCGGTCTCCGACTGGGCGACCGACTTCTCCCACCTGGAACCGGAGTGGGCCGCCGACCCGTACCCGATCCAGGACGACCTGCGGCGGCGCTGCCCGGTCGCGCGGACCGAGCGGTTCGGCGGCGGCTGGCTGCCGACCCGCTACGAGGACGTCGCGGCGATCGCCTACGACACCGAGCGCTTCACCTCCCGCTCGGTCGTCATGAGCAACTTCCGGCCGCCGCGCGAGGCGGCGCCGATCGGCGTCACGCCGCCGATCTCCTCCGACCCGCCGTTCCACCACGACGCGCGCCGGCTGCTGCTCCCCGCGTTCACGAGGTCCGCGGTGGCGCGGCTGGAGCCCGCGACCAGGGCGTACTGCCACGAGCTCATCGACTCCTTCGCGGGCCGCGACGTCGTGGACGCCGCCCACGAGTACGCCCAGCACATCCCGATCCGGGTCATCGCCGACATGCTCGGCTTCCCGCCCGAGGACGGGCCCCGGTTCCGGGAGTTCGTCGAGAACACCCTCGAAGGGGTCAACCTCCCTCCGGACGAGCGCATCGCGCGCATGGACAAGCTGTTCGACTACCTGCTGGAGCAGATCCGCGACCACGTCGCGAACCCCCGGGACGACCTCACCACCTACCTCGTCGAGGCCGAGCTGTACGGGCGCAGGCTCGAACCGTCCCACGTCTCGGGGACGATGGCGCTGCTGCTCATCGCGGGGATCGACACCACCTGGAGCGCGATCGGCGCCTCGCTGTGGCACCTGGCGAGGACGCCCGCGGACCGCGAGCGCCTCGCCGCCGACCCGTCGCTCGTGCCGACCGCGATGGAGGAGTTCCTGCGCGCCTTCGCGCCCGTGACGATGGCGAGGCTGGTGCGGGAGGACATGACCTGGCGCGGCGTCGAGATGAAGGCCGACGACTGGATCCTGCTGTCGTTCCCCGCCGCCAACCGGGACCCGGCCCAGTTCGACCGGGCGGACGAGATCGTCATCGACCGCGAGGTCAACCGGCACGCCGCCTTCGGCCTCGGCATCCACCGCTGCGTCGGCTCGCACCTGGCCCGGATGGAGCTGCGCACGGCCCTCGAAGTCTGGCTGGAGCGCGTCCCGTCCTTCACCCTGGCCGACCCGGCGGCGGTCACCTGGGCCGCCGGCCAGGTCCGCGGCCCCCGCACCCTCCCCGTCCGCATCACCTGAGGCGTTCGGCCAGCCGGGGGAGCAGGCGGAGCGCGTTCGCCCGGTCGACGGCGCGGTGGGCCCGGTCGTCCAGCACCGGGTCGCGGTCGAGGTCACGGGTGTTCAGCGCGACCTCGCGGGCCGAGTTCGCGGGCCAGTCGGTGCCGAACAGGACGCGGTCGGCGCCGACGGCCGCGATCAGGGACGGCGTGGCGTAGGGGGAGACCGGCAGGGCCGTGTCGTAGTGGAAGCGGCGGAGCGCCGGGCGCATCCGCGCCGGGAGCGGGCCGCCGTCCTCCCGGGCCGAGCGCTCGGCCCGTCCCGCCATGTACGGCAGGAACCCGCCGCCGTGGGACAGGATGACCGACACCCGCGGGTACCGGTCGAGGGTACCGGCGGCGATCAGGCTGAGCGCGGTGCGGGTGGTGTCGAGCAGGTAGTCGGCGAGCCAGTCCCCGACGCCCGGAGCCCCGGCCAGGCCCCTGGGCGCGACGGGGTGGGCGAACACGACCGCGCGGCGCCGGTCGAGCTCGGCCCACAGCGGGTCGAACATCGGGTCGCCGAGGTAGTGCCCGGCGGCCGAGGTGTTGAGGAGGACCCCGTCCGCGCCGAGGTCGTCGAGGGCGTGGGCGATCTGCCGCACGGCCAGGTCGGGGTGGAGCATCGCCGCGTTGGCGAAGAAGCCGAACCTGGTGGGGTGCTCGCGCACCAGCTCGGCCAGCGACTCGTTGCACACCTGGACGCCCGAGACGGCGAGCCTCCGGTCCGTGAACGCCTCGGCGGGCACCGGCGCGGACGCCACCCCGGCGGCGATGCCGTTGGCGTTCATCGTCCGCAGGGTGCTCGGCAGCGTCCAGCGGGCCCAGGACGGTCCGCCGGTCGGCGGGAGGAGGCCCTGCTCGATCGCCCATTCCCGCATCCTGCGCGGGACGGCGTGGTGGTGGGTGTCGATCCTGCCGCGCGACCGGCCGGGGACGGCGGCGGCCGCCTCACCTGCCGGAACGGCGGCCGCGGCCATCGCCAGGCCGGTCACCTGCAGGGCGCGGCGGCGGGTCGTCTCGGGCATGCGGGTCTCCTTCGCTCGTTCGACGGGCCGCCCACCCAAACTCTCTCTCATAAGAAAGTCTCATCTGAGACTATATCAGAAGGCTCTAAACTGGAGCGATGCTCGACGACCTGCTCGAACGCATCCTGTCCGAGGACGGCGACCCGGCCGTCCGGCACGTGGGCCTCGGCATGCTGCTGGCCACCGCGCACAACCGGAGCCGGGCGAGCATGAACGACGAGCTGCGCCCCCTCGGCGTCGACGTGCGGGCGTTCTGCATGCTGCTCGCCCTGGAGATGTACGGGCCGTCCAGCCAGCGGCGCCTCATCGACCTCACCGGCATCGACAAGTCCACGATGGTGCGCGTCGTCGACGAGCTGGAGGCGGGCGGCCTGGTCCGGCGCGAGCGCGCCCCGCAGGACCGCCGGGCGCACTCCATCAGCCTGACCCCGGACGGGACGCGCACGCTGGAGCGCGGGCGGCGCGCCGCCGCCGACGTCGGCGAGCGGCTCTTCGGCCGGGTCGGCGGAGACCAGCGGGACCGCCTCGTGGAGCTGCTCCGCCGGATCGCCGAGGACGCGGGCTGAGCGAACCGCCCGGGGCGGCGCCGCGGAGGCGTGTGTCGTAAGCGGAGGCCGTGGCGCTGAGTAAGAGAGAGGTCACGCGGTAGAGAAGTCCCTAGCGCCGTACAGGAGAGAGTGAACATGATCCTTTTGCTGGGCCGGCCGGCATGAGCGGTGCGGACGAGGTCGTCGTCCACGAGACGCTGCCGTCCCGCGTCCTGATCGGGCCGGGCGCGAGCGATCTCGTCGCGGACGAGGTCGCGCGGATCGGGGCCGGAAGGGTGCTGCTGGTCGCGGCGCCGTCCGCCGCCGGGCCCGCCGACCGGATCGCCGGGGCGCTCGGGGCCGGGCTCGCCGCGCGCTTCGACCGTCCGGCCCCGCACACCCCGGTCGCCGTGACGGCGCGCGCCCTGGAGGCGGCCGCGGGCGCGGACTGCGTGGTCGCGGTCGGCGGCGGCTCCGCGATCGGCCTGGCCAAGGCGGTGTCGGCGCGGACGGGGATGCCTCAGGTCGCGGTGCCGACCACGTACGCGGGCTCGGAGATGACGCCCGTGCTGGGGGAGACCGAGGACGGTGTGAAGACCACGCGCCGCGCTCCGACGCTGGCGCCCGGGACGGTCGTCTACGACCCCCGCCTCACCCTGGGCATGCCGTCCGGGCTGACCCGGACCAGCGCGATGAACGCGCTCGCCCATGCCGTCGAGGCCCTGTGGGCGCCCGACGCCACGATGGTCACGGACGCGCTGGCGACCGAGGCCGTCGCCGGCATCCTGGGCGCGCTGCCCGACGTGCTGGACGACCCGGCGGGGCCGGAGGGGCGCGCGCGTCTCCAGTCGGCCGCGTGGCTGGCCGGGATCTGCCTGGCGCGCACCCGGATGGGGCTGCACCACCAGCTCGCGCACGTCCTCGGCGGCGCGTTCGGCCTCCCGCACGCCGAACTGCACACGATGCTGCTGGCGCACGTCATGGCGTTCAACCTGCCGTCGGCGCCCGCCGCCTCGGCCCGGCTGGCGCGGGTGGCCGGGCCGGACCCGGTCGCGGTCGTCGCCGCGCTGGCCCGGGAGCACCGGGGCCCGACCCGCCTGTCCGCCCTGGGCGTCCCCCGCGAACGGCTCCCCGAGATGGCCCGGCGCGTGGCCGCCGACCCCTATCCCAACCCGCGCGCGCCGGACGCCGAAGCGGTCGCGGAACTGCTCGACGCGATGTGGTGAGCGGCCGGTGGCGAATGTTTCTCGCGATATTCGAATAGGGGTCGCCGTTCTCCCGCGGTCAATGAACCAGTCAATGGGATCCTCTATTCTCGGTGTATGTCCACTCCCGGTCCGGAGCCCGAATCGAAATCGGTTCGGGTGCTGATTGTCAGTGACAATCCGGTCTCCCGGATCGGATTCGCGTCGCTGCTGGAAGCGGTGCCGCACGTGGTCGTCGCCGGGGGCGCCCCCGTGGACCGCGCCCCCGCCGCCGTCCGCGACCACGCGCCCCACGTGGTGCTGCTGGACGCCTCGCCGCCGCACCCGGGCACCGTCGGACGGCTGGCCCGGGCCGGGCCCGGCGTCCGGATCGTCGTGGCGACCGCGTCGCAGGACCCGCACGTCCTCGTGCGGGTCCTCGCCGCGGGGGCGCACGGCTGCCTCACCTACGGCCACTTCGAGCCGGCGGAGCTCGCGGACGTGCTGGTCGCGGCCGGGCGCGGGCAGTCGTCGCTGTCCCCGCCGGTGGTGACCGCGCTCGTGCGCTGGCTGCACGACGGGACGCGCCGCCCGCAGGTCCGGCCGGATCCGGGGCTGACGGCCCGCGAGGCCGAGATCCTGGACCTGATCGCCGCCGGGCTGACCAACCGGCAGATCGCCCGCCGCCTGGTCATCGCGGAGAAGACCGTGAAGAACCACGCGCACCAGATCTACAAACGCCTCGGCGCGGCCGGCCGCGAGCACGCCATCGCCCGCTGGCGGGAATTGCGCCCGGCGTCCGCCGGCGGCGGGACGGACGTTCCCTAAAACCGTTCAAGGGCGGCGACAAACCGATCGCCGCAGGTCCTGCGGAGTCCTAGGACCGGTCCCGGTCGAAGACGGGACCGGCCCCCGCCTTTACTTGCCTGTTGCGGTCCCGCATGCTCTGGGCGTCCGGTTCGAAAGAACTCAATCGCCTTTCTATTCGGGATGTGAACGGTGTTGAAATTCAGTCGTCGCCGTCGCGTGCTCCGGGAGGCCCGGTGAGCCTCCCGCTCCGCCCCGCTCTCAGCGTCCTCGCCGGGGCGCTGGCAGCGGCCGCCCTGACCCTCTGCCCGCAGCCCGCGGCCTCCGCCGCCGGGCCCCGCGTCGACCTGCGGGTGCTCGTCGTCACCGACGGAAGCGGCTCGGTGTCGGCCGTCGCGGACCGGTTGACGACCGAGGGCGTCCCCCACACGACCGTCGACCTGCGCGACTCCGGCCGGCCGGTGATCGACGAGGCGTTCCTGTCCGACACCGTCGACGGGGCGCCGCGCGCCAAGTACCAGGCCGTCGTGCTGCCCAACGCGGCGCCGTTCTCCAACGCCGCCGAGATGACGGTGCTCGCCGACTACGAGAAGCGGTTCGGGATCCGCCAGCTCGACTCCTACGTCTACCCGTCCGCCACGGTCGGGATGAACGCCCCCGGCTACGCGGGCACCCTGGACGGGACCACGGCCGAGGTCACCGGCGCCGGGCGCGGCGACGCGTTCCGGTACCTGCGCGGGCCCGTCCGGTTCGACGACAACGCCGCCGACGTCGGCGAGAGCTACGGCTTCCTGGCGACGCCCCTGCCGGACGATCCCGCGACCGGGGCGTCCTTCCAGACGTTCCTCACCGGAACCGTCCAGGGCAGGACGGGCGCGCTCGGCGGCGTCTACACCCACGACGGGCGCAGCGAGCTGGTGCTGACCTTCAGCGCCAACAGCGACCAGTGGCAGTCCCGGACGATCGGCCACGGCATCGTCACCTGGCTGACCAAGGGCGTCCACCTCGGCTACAGCCGCAACTACTTCGGCGTCCACGTCGACGATGTGTTCCTGCCCGACGCGCGGTGGAGCACCGAGGACGACTGCACTCCGCACGAGGACTGCGAGGGCCCGACGTTCACCGAAGAGATCCGCATGAAGCCGGAGGACGTCGCGTTCGCCGACCAGTGGCAGACGCGGCGCGGGTTCGCGCTCGACCTGGCGTTCAACGGCGACGGCAGCGACGACGAGATACGCGAGAAGGGAGGCGACCCGCTCGCCGACGCCTTCGTCGCCGCCCGCGGCAGGTTCCGCTGGCTGAACCACACCTTCGGCCACACCTACCTCGGCTGCCGGCAGGACCTGCGGTTCCGGCCGTGGACGTGCCTGAAGGACCCGGAGACCGGCGAGACCCTCTACGTCGGCGCCGACGACATCGAGCAGGAGGTCACCAGGAACATCGACTGGGCGACCGCCCGCGGCATCGCGCTCGACACCCGCGAACTGGTCACCGGCGAGCACTCGGGCCTGCGCATCCTGCCGCAGCAGCCCGACGACAACCCGAACCTCGGGCCCGCGCTGGCCGCGGCCGGCGTCGAGTGGACGGCGGGCGACGCCTCCCGCGACAGCGGGCAGCGGGAGCTCGGGGGCGTGCGGACCGTCCCGCGCCATCCGCTCAGCGTCTTCTTCAACGTCGCGACGGAGGCCGAGGAGGTCGACGAGTACAACTACCTCTACACGCGCCGGGCCGACGGCGGCAGCGGCCTGTGCGAGGACCACCCCGACACGGCGACGTGCATCGCGCCGCTCGACCCCGCCACCGGGTTCACGTCCCACATCGTCCCGACCGACGCGCGGATCACGCTGTCGCACGTCCTCGGCAACGACCCGCGCCCGCACTACGCGCACCAGTCGAACCTCACCGAGGGCCGCATCCTGTACACGCTGCTCGACCGGGTCCTCGCCGACTACCGCGCGGTGTTCGCCGACGACACCCCGGTGACGAACGTCCCGATGGCGGCGGCGGGCGCGGAACTGCGCCGGCAGGACGCGTGGCGCGCCGCGCTCAGGGGCGGCGGCGTCACCGCCTACCTCCAGGACGGCAAGGTCACGATCAAGGCGCCGGGCGGTCTCGACGTGCCGGTCACCATGCCGGAGGGCACCCGGGAGGGCGGCGAGCCGTTCGGCCGGGCCTACGCGGGCGAGCGCTCGGACCACCGGGCCGGGGACGTCACCCTCACCCCGCCCGGAGCCTGACCTTGGAGATCACCCTGGTGACGGAGGGAACGTATCCGCACAACTACGGTGGCGTGAGCGTCTGGTGCGACCAGCTCGTCCGGGGCATGCCGGAGCACTCGTTCCATGTCCGGGCGCTCACGACCACCGGGTCGGAGCCGGTGGTCTGGGACCTTCCCGGCCATGTGACCGCCGAGTCCGTCCCGATGTGGGGGCCGTCCGGAGGGCGGCCCCCGTCCCGCGGCGAGGCCCGCCGGTTCGAGCGGCTCCTGCGCCCCTTCCTGGACGCGGTCCTCGCGCCCTCCCGGGACGCGGAGGTCTTCCCCCACCTCCTGCGCGGGCTGTTCGAGTTCGGGCGGACGAGCGACCTCGGTGCGGCGATGCGCACCGAGGGGCCCGTCCGCTGGCTCATGGACGCCTGGACGGCCCGCGCCGACGAGTTCGACCGGATCGGCGTCCGGCCCACCGTCCACGACGCGCTCACGGCGATCGACCTGCTGGAGCACCTGCTGCGCCCGCTGACCGTCCCGCCGCCGCGCGCCGACGTCACGCACGCGGTGTCCAACGGCGTCCCCGTGCTGCCCGCCCTCGCCGCCAAATGGACCCACGGAACCCCGCTGTGCCTCACCGAACACGGCATCTACCTGCGGGAACGCTATATCGGGATGCGGCGGTCGCCGTTCGCGTGGCCGGTCAAGGCGGTGGTGCTCGGCTTCATGCGCCTGCTGTGCGCCGCGGGTTACCGCTCGGCCGACCTGCTCACCCCCGCCAACCTCTACAACCAGCGGTGGGAGGTGAGGTGCGGCGCCGACCCCGGGAACATGGAGACGGTCTACAACGGCGTGGACCCGGCGAGCTTCCCGGCCGCCGGCGCCGAACCCGCCGGCCCCGTCCTCAGCTGGGCGGGGCGCGTCGACCCGATCAAGGACCTGGAGACGCTGATCCGGGCGTTCGCGCTGGTGCGGGAGGAGCTGCCGGAGGCGCGGCTGCGGATGTTCGGCGGCACCCCGTCCGGCGGGGAGCGGTACCGGGCCCGCTGCGAGGAGCTCGTCGCCGACCTCGGCATCGCCGGGCGGGCCACGTTCGAGGGGCGGGTCGACGACATCCGCGACGCCTACGCGGCGGGCACGGTGGTCGTCCTGTCGAGCATCTCCGAGGGCTTCCCCTACACGCTGATCGAGGCGATGACCTGCGGCCGCGCGACCGTGGCGACCGACGTCGGCGGGGTGCGGGAGGCGGTCGCCGACACCGGGCTGGTCGTCCCGCCGCGCGCGCCGCGCCAGATGGCGGACGCGTGCCTGCGGCTGCTCGGGGACGAGATGGCGCGGCGGCGGCTCGGCCGGGCCGCGCGGGAGCGGGCGCTGGAGCTGTTCACCGTGGACCGCGCGATCGACGCGTTCCGGGACATCTACGCGGGGCTGCGCGCTCCCGGCGGCGCGAACCGCCCGGCGGCCGAGGCGAGGCTCGCGTGAGCGCCTCGGTGGAGGGCCTGCGCGAGCGCATGGCCGACCTCTGCGCGGGCGCCGTCGACGCGCTGGAGGTCACGGCCGGGTTGGAGGCGGAGGGCGTCAACGACGAGGCGGCCAAGGCCTACGGCCATCCGGACGTGTTCGCGCTCGCCGAGGATCTGTACGCCCGGACGCCGCGCCGCCCGCCGCCGCCGGAGAACGCCGAGGCGCCGTGGAGGCCCGAGCCGCTGCGCCACCTGCTGCGCGGCGTGCTGTTCGGCCTCCCCGGGCTCTGCTACGTCTCCGCTTCCCAGGTGCTGGACGGGACGGGCGCGGGCCTCCTCCTGGTGTTCTCGCTGCTGCTGTCCTGGGCGTTCAGCCAGGGGACGGCCTACCTCGGATACGTCCGGCTGGGGCTCGCGGGCCGGGCGGCGGCGTCCGGCGTCCTGCGCTACGGGCTTGCCGGCGGGACGCTGGTCGTCGTCCCGGCCACGGTCGGCGCGGGCGTCCTGACGGGAGCGGGCACGATGGCCACGGCGCTGTCCGCCGGGCTGTCGGCCTACCTGCTGTCCGCCACGGCCGTGCAGGTCAGCGGCACCGAGGCGTGGCTCCTCCTGGCGCTGCTCCCCGGCGTCGCCGCGGCGGCGCTCCACCTCGCCGGGCACGGGCCGCCCCCCGCGGTCTGGGGCGCGTGGGCGGTGTCGCTCGCGGCCACGGCGGTGCTCGCGCTCCTCTGCACGCGCGGCGCCGGACGTGCAAAGGTGACGCGCGCGGACCTCAGGGCGGCGCTGCCGTTCGCCCTCTTCGGCGTGCTGACCGGCGGGCTGCTGACGTACACGCTGCTGTGCGCTCTGGCGGGCCGTCCCGTCCCGTCGGGGACCACGACGGTGGCGGTGCTGTCGCTCTCGCTGTCGATGGGCTGCGCCGAATGGGTCCTGTACGCCTACCGCCGGCGCGTCCACGACCTCCTGCGGTCGCACACCGGGATGGCCGGGTTCACGCGCGCCGCCCGCACCGTCCTGGCCCGGGCGCTCGTCCAGTACCTGGCGGCGCTGCTGGCGATCACCGCCGCCGCCGCGGTCATCGCCCGCCTGCCCGCCACGGCCGTCACGGCGCGGACGCTCGGCGGGTTCGCCGCGCTCGGCTGCGCGTTCTTCACGGCCCTCGTCCTGCAGGCCTGCGGCCGCATCGGCGCCGCCCTCGCCGGATACGCGTGCGCCCTGGCCGCCGAGGCCGCGGCGGCCACGGCCCTGCCGGACGCCGCCCCCGCCACGGTCCAGCTCGCCGCCGCGTGCGGGCTGCTCGTCCTCCTCACGATCCACGCGGGCCGCGTCCTGGCCCGTGCGACCTCCCATCGATGAAGGGCAGACAACGATGCAGAACACGGTCGCCGTGACGGGAGCCGACGGGTTCATCGGCTCCCACCTGGTCGAAGCGCTCGTGGAACGCGGGCATCGCGTCCGGGCCATGGTGCAGTACAACTCGTTCGCGTCCTGGGGATGGCTCGACGACGTCGCGCCCGACGTGATGGAGCAGGTGGACGTGGTGCCGGGCGACGTCCGGGACCCGGCGTCGGTGCGCGGCCTGGTCCGGGACGCGGAGGCCGTCTACCACCTGGCCGCGCTGATCGCGATCCCGTACTCCTACCGGGCGCCCCGCTCGTACGTCGACGCCAACGTCACCGGGACCCTGAACGTCCTGGAGGCCGTGCGGGACGAGGAGACGCCGCGGCTCGTCCACACCTCCACCAGCGAGACGTACGGGACGGCACGGCGCGTCCCCATCGACGAGTCGCACCCCCTCCAGGCGCAGTCCCCGTACGCGGCCACGAAGATCGCGGCGGACAAGCTGGTGGAGAGCTACCACGCCTCGTTCGGCCTGCCCGCGGTGACGCTGCGCCCGTTCAACACCTTCGGGCCCCGCCAGTCGGCGCGCGCGTTCATCCCCACCGTCGTCGGCCAGATCGCCGCCGGGACCGGCGCGGTCGAGGTCGGGGCGCTCGAACCCACCCGCGACTTCACGTTCGTCCGCGACACCGCCGAGGCGTTCGTCGCGCTCGGCACGGCGCCCGCCGGGGACGTCGTCGGCGGCACGTTCAACTCCGGCACCGGCGTGGAGATCTCGATGGGGCGGCTCGCCCGGACCATCGCCGGCCTGATGGGCGCCGACCCCGAGTTCCGGTGCGCCGCCGACCGCGAGCGCCCCGCGGCGTCGGAGGTCATGCGCCTCGTCTGCGACAGCGGACGGCTGCGCCGCGTCACCGGCTGGCGGCACCGGCACACCCTCGAAGAGGGCCTCAAGCAGACCGTCGAGTGGTTCCTCGACCCCGCCAACCTGGCGCGCTACCGGACGTCCACCTACACCATCTAGTACCTACACCCTCTAGTGAGGCACCATCATGCACGCCGTCATCCTCGCGGGCGGCAAGGGAGTGCGGCTGCGCCCGTACACGACGACCCTTCCGAAGCCGCTCGTCCCCATCGGCGACGAGTACTCCATCCTGGAGATCCTGCTGCACCAGCTGTCCCGGCAGGGGTTCGCCACCGTGACGCTGGCCATCGGGCACCTCGGGCACCTCATCCGGTCCTACGTCGGTGACGGGAGCCGGTGGGGGCTGCGCGTCGACTACGCCTCCGAGGAGGCGCCGCTCGGCACCATCGGCCCGCTGCTGACCATGCGGGACCGGCTCCC
Organism: Actinomadura sp. NPDC048021; assembly: GCF_040653135.1. NCBI lineage: Bacteria > Bacillati > Actinomycetota > Actinomycetes > Streptosporangiales > Thermomonosporaceae > Actinomadura > Actinomadura sp. NPDC048021. Next base: position 52,572 of record NZ_JBEZJQ010000035.1, on the reverse strand, counting down.
CGCCGAGTTCCTGGTGACCAACGGCGACGTCCTCACCGACCTCGACTTCGCCGGGCTGCTGGACGAGCACCGGGCCGCCCGGCCCCCGCTGACCGTCGCGACGTACGCGCGGAAGGTCGACATCGACTTCGGCGTCCTCACCGCCGTCGACGGGCGGGTCGTCGAGTTCGCCGAGAAGCCCACGCTCGACTACCAGGTCAGCATGGGCGTGTACGGGGTGTCCGCCGCCGCGCTCGCCGCGTACGAGCCGGGGTTCCCGCTCGGCTTCGACGAGCTCGTCCTCGACCTGCTGGCGGCCGGGCGCCATCCGCGCGCGTACCGGTTCGACGGGTACTGGCTCGACATCGGCCGGCCCGCCGACTACGACCGGGCCAACGCCGAGTTCCCCGCGATGCGCCCGCAACTGCTGGAGGGCCGCGTCCCGGCCTCCCGGCGGTCATGAGCCGGATCCTGCTGGTCGGCGCGACGGGGTTCGTCGGCCGGCACGTCCGGGCGCGGGCGGCCGCCGCCGGATTCGACGTCGTCGCGGCCGGACGGTCACCGGGGCTCGGCGGCCTGCCGCTGGACCTGACCGCCGGCCCCGGCGACGTGGCGGTGGCCGTCCGGCGCGTCGCGCCGGACGTGGTCGTCAACTGCGCCGGGGTCACGCACGGGTCCCCCGCGGAACTCGTCCGGGGCAACGTCGTCGCCGTCGCGAACCTCCTCGCGGGGGTGGCGGCGGCGCCGGGGCCCGTCCGGCTCGTGCACCTCGGCTCGGCCGCCGAGTACGGGCACGTCGAGCAGGGCACGCCCGTCTCGGAGCTCGCGCCGGCGCGCCCGCTCGGCCCGTACGGGGTCACGAAGCTGGCCGGGACGGAGCTCGTCCGCGCCGCCGGGCTCGACGCGGTCGTCCTGCGGGTGTTCAACCCGGTCGGGCCCGGCGCGCCCGGCACCACGCTGGCCGGGCGGCTCGCCGCCGAGCTGCGCCGCGCGGCGGGCGCCGGCGAGGACGTGCGGGTGGGGCCGCTCGACGCGAGCCGCGACCTCGTGGACGTGCGCGATGTCGCCGACGCGGTGGTCGCCGCCGTCCGCGCCCCCGGCGCGCTGCCCGCCGTGCTGAACGTCGGCAGCGGGCGGGCCACGCCGCTGCGGGACATGGCGGCCCTGCTGCTGCGCGTCACCGGCGCGCGGAGCCGGGTGCTGGAGTCCGCCGCGGGCTCGGACCGGTCGGCGGGCGTGGCCTGGCAGCGCGCCGACATCGGCGCCGCCGGGCGGGCGCTCGGCTGGACCCCGGCCACCGACCTGACGACGTCACTGCGCGACCTCTGGACGGACCACCTCCTAAAGGAGCGGAGCGATGCGGGGGGTGCGGGGGGTCGTCCTCCCACGGGGAGCACGGATGAGCGGAGCGATCCGGGGGGTGTGGGGGCTCGTCCTCCCACAGGGAGCACGGATGAGCGGAGCGATGCGGGGGGTGTGGGGGGTCGTCCTCCCGCGGGGAGCACGGCATGAGCGGAGTGGGGCTTGCTTCGTCGGTGGCCGTGCCGGCGTACTTCCCTCCCGGCGCCGTCGACTGGACCGACCTCGCCGACCCTCGCCTCGGCGCCGTCGTGCTCAACGTCGACAGCGGCGCGGGCACGGCACGGGACGGCGGGTTCGCGGACGTCGCGCACCGCACGTCCGCCGCCGGGGTGCGGCTCGCCGGGTACGTGGACACCGCGTACGGGCGCCGCCCGCCCGCCGAGATCGAGGAGGAGGTGCGGCGGTACCGCCGGTGGTACGGCGTCCGGGCGGTGTTCCTCGACCAGGTGCCGGCCGGGCCCGAGCACGTGCTGCGGTACCGGCGCATCGTGGCGGGCGTCCGGGCGCGGGGCGCGGAGCACGTCGTCCTCAACCACGGCGCGTACCCCGACGAGGCGTACGCGCGGCTCGCCGACCTGCTCGTCACCTTCGAGGGGCCGTGGTCGACGTACCGGCACGTCCGTGCACCCGAGTGGGCGACGCGGATGCCCGCCGAGCGGTTCTGCCATCTGGTCTACGCGGCGCCGCGCCCGGTTCTCCCACGCGCGCTCGCGCGGGCCGGACGCTGCAACGCAGGCGTCGTGTACATCACCGACCGGACGGGAGCGAACCCGTGGAACGGCCTGCCCGAGTACTTCTCCAGGGAGCTTTCCCTCGTCTACGCGGCGGACTGAGCGGGGTCGTGTCGTTCCGCTGCGATGGTCCGGCCGGTGCTTTACGCTCACACCCCATGCGTGGACCACTGGTGCGAATCACGTCCGTCCTGGTCGCCGGGACGTCCCTGCTCGCCGCTCCCGCCATGCACCCCGCGGCGCTCGCCACCGCCGAGGCAGGCACCGCCAAGGCAAGCACCGCCGCCAAGGGAGATCTGGGCAAGGACCTCGACGCCATCCTCGCCGACAGCCGCCTGGAGGGCGCCACCGTCGGCGCCGTGGTGCGCGACGCCCGCACGGGCGCCGTCCGCTACTCGCGGGGCGCGACGGCACAGGTGATGCCCGCCTCGAACATGAAGCTCTACACGTCGGGAGCGGCGCTGTCGCTGCTGGGGCCCGGGTACCGGTTCCGCACCGGCGTGTACGCGCGGGCGGTGTCCGGATCGTCCGTCAAGGGCGACCTCTACCTCAAGGGCACCGGCGACCCGACGACGCGGGCCGCCGACTACGACCGGCTCGCCGCCCAGGTGGCGGCGCGGGGCGTCCGGCGCGTCGAGGGAGGCCTCGTCGCGGACGACTCCTGGTTCGACGCCGTCCGCACGCCCTCCCACTGGGACCCCACCGACCTGCAGTACTACTACGCCGCGCAGACGTCCGCGCTGACCGTCGCGCCGGACGACGACTTCGACGCCGGATCGGTCGAGGTGTCGGTGCGGCCGGGCGCCGCCGAGGGCGCGCCGGTCGAGGTCGGGCTGGCCCCGGCGACCCGTACCGTCAAGATCGACAACAGGGCGGTCACGGGCGCTCCCGGGTCGCCGTCCACGCTGGCGGTGAACCGGGCCAACGGCAGCGACACCATCGTGGTGAGCGGCTCCCACCCCGCGGGCGGCGCGACCTACACCACCCTGCGCACGGTCGAGAACCCCAGTCTGTACGCGGCGGACGTCTTCCGGAGCGCGCTGCGGGCGCACGGCGTCGAGGTCGAGGGCGCCACCGAGCGCGGCCGGACCCCGAAGGGCGCCGCCGCGCTCGCCGCCCGCTCCTCGATGCCGCTGTCGCGGCTGATGGTGCCGTTCCTCAAGCTCAGCAACAACATGGTCGCCGAGACCCTGGTCAAGGCGATCGGCCGGGAGAAGGCGGGCGAGGGGAGCTGGACGGCGGGCCTGCCCGTGGTCGAGAGGTACGCCCGCGGCCAGGGCGTCCCCACCGCACGGCTGGACATGGCCGACGGATCGGGGCTGTCGCGCGAGAACCGCACGACCGCGCAGGACGTCAGCACCCTCCTGAAGAAGGCGCAGAGCGCGCCCTGGTTCAGCACCTGGTACCGGGCGCTGCCGGTCGCCGGCGACCCGGACCGGCTCGACGGCGGCACCCTGCGGTCGCGGATGCGGAACACCCCGGCCGCGGGCAACGTGCACGCCAAGACGGGGACGCTGACCGGCGTCTCCGCGCTCTCGGGCTACGTCACCGACCCGTCCGGGCGGCGGCTCGTCTTCTCGGTCGTGCTGAACGGCTACCGGGGCGCGGCGCCCAAGGACATCGAGGACAAGGTCGCGATCCGGCTGGCCGGGGGAGACCCCGCCGCCGTCCGGACGTTCCGCACCTCCGGGAACGCCCCGCAGCTGGAGTGCTCCTGGATCGGCCGCTGCTGACCGGCGACCGTCTCTGACCAGGGGCGGGGCGCGTCCCGCCGCCGGCGGAACGCGCCCCGCCGGCGTTCACCCCTGGTGCTCGGGGACGTAGAGGCGGACGTCGTCGACGTACGCCTCGCCCTCGTAGTAGTTGAGGTGCGGGTCGCCGATGATGAAGGAGTCGGGGTAGGCCGAGCCCTTGGGCCAGCTGTGCTCGGTCGTGTACGTCCCGGCCGGGCCCCTGTGGACGAGCCTGCGGTCGAACCGGCCGTCGTACTCGTCCGGCGTCTGGTTGTAGTGCCAGATCGGGCGCCCGTTCTCCACGAAGTCGTGGTGGACGCGCAGCGTGGTCTGCCCGGTGTGCAGGAACGGGCCGCTCATCTCCAGCGTGTACCCGGTGCGGTCGCGCTCGATCGCGAACCGGTAGGCGGCCTTCGGCATCAGCTCCGGCCGCAGCTCGGCGCTGGTGAGGTGCCCCTCGAACCGGCCGCCCGGCCCGTACCGCCGGTCCATGGACGCCTCCCCGCACGCGGTCTTGGCGTAGTACTCGTTGCTGATGTTGTTGTTGGCGGTCTCGCGGAACAGGTCGCCGCGCGGGAACAGCGCGTTGACGCCGTTGAAGGTGCCGTCGAACGTCCGGTACATCGTGCGGGTCTTCGGGTCGCAGGTCGCGGCGTTCTTCCAGCGGGCGTCGTCGCTGTAGTAGCCGTCCATGATGGCCTTGCGCCGGAAGTGGATCCCGGGGTTGCCGTGCGGCGCCGGGTTCGCGTGGTCGAGGATCGTCAGGTAGTAGAACCCGTTCTCCCGCGTCACGTCGGGGTACTGGCACCGGGACTTCCCCGGCAGCGCGCCCTGGAACGTCCACGGGTACCGGGTCTTGCACGGCTCCCTGGTGTACCCGTTGTGCCTGCCGTCGTAGTCGAACGTGCCGCCCCGCTTGCCGCCGAACCGGATGCCCCGCAGCGTCATCTCCACCCGGTAGTACCGGGGCAGCGGGCGGGTCGGCCGGATCAGGACGCCCGCGTCCCAGCTCGGCTCGGAGATCCGCGCGACGCGGTGCCCGCCCGGCAGCGTCACGGCCGACAGCCCCGGACGGGAGTCGGGACGCCCGTCGCGGTCCTTGTCGACCGCGGCGACCTCCGCGGTCAGCCACCCCCGCTGCCCGAAGGCGACGCGCTTGCGGAACACGTTGAGGGTCTTCATCTGCCGCTCGAACAGCGGCCCGCTGATCTTCTTCCAGGCCGCCCCGTCGTCGTCGAACGCGTCGACCGCCCACGGGCTGCGCGGCCCCTGCGGGTCGAGCCGCCACGGCGCCCCGTCGACGCGCAGCGGCCGGTCGAACCGCTCCTGCGCGACCAGCTTCCACCGGCCGCCGCCTGCCGCCGTCCCCACGGACCATCCCGCGGACACGACCGCCGCGGCGGCCGTCCCGACGGCCACGCCCGCCACTTTCCAGCTCGTCCTCAAGACGCACACCCCTCCCCGCGGAGCGCGCGGCCGCGCTCCGCCCCCGAACGTCGCAACGCATCGGAATTATATGAACGCGGAGAGTGATGAAGTGGGAGGCGGAGCCCGGCGTCGTCAGCGCTGGGAGAGGTAGCTTTCGGCGGTGTCGCGCAGGCGCGCGTGGACGCCGTCGTAGGCGGAGACGCCCGGCAGCGCGGTCTTGGGCATCTTCGCGAGCATCGTGTAGTTGGTGTCGACGACGTTGCCCGCCGGGGCGAGCGCCGCCTGGCTGACCAGCTGGTAGGCGTCCAGCTCGTCCAGGCCGAGCAGCGACGACGTCCAGGTGACCAGGTCGTGCTGGCTGATCCGGAACGCGTCCTCCAGCGGGCGGGCCGACCCGGTGGACATCAGGTGGAGGTCGTCCTCCAGGCGCGGCCAGGCCGGTGCGGCGCCCTTGATCAGGTCCACGACCACGACGGTGTCCATCGCCGCCTCCACGGCGGTGCCGCAGACCTCGCCCTCGCCCTGACGGCAGTGGCCGTCGCCGATGGAGATCAGGCCGCCCGGCACGTTGACCGGGAAGTACGCGGTGGTGCCCGCGCGCATCTCCGGGGTGTCCATGTTGCCGCCGTGCGCGCCCGGGGTGATGCTCATGATCACCTCGCCGGCGGCCGGGGCCACGCCCACGGTGCCGTGCATGGGGTCGAGCGGCAGCTCGATCTCCAGGTCGCTCTCGCGGGCGCGGAAGCGGCAGATCCCGCGGGCGGCGTCCACGTCGTAGATCCACACCCGTTCCGGCAGGGCCTGGTGCAGCATCGCCGTCGTGTGCGTCGCGGTCAGCGCCCCGAAGTGCGGGAACGTGGACGAGACCGCCCAGTCGCGGGCGGGGCGGATGTCCGCGAAGTGCACCGCGACCGCGTCGCCGGGCTCGGCGCCCGCGACGGCGATGGGGCCGGTGACGGGGTTGAGGTAGGGGAAGGAGCACACCCGGCTCGGCAGGTCGTCCACTCCCCGGACGGCGCCGCCGAAGCAGTCCTCGGTCGTCAGCTCCACGACGGTGCCGGGCGCGACCGTGAGCGCCGCCTCCCGCCCGCCGAACGCGAAGCCGGGCTCGGTTCCCGTCATGGAGACCACGTCGAACGTCACTTCTCGTTCTCCTCCTCTGCGATGCCGGCCAGGGCCGGACGGCGGTGGGTGACCAGCAGCCCGACCAGCAGCACCAGCCCGACGCCGAGCCACAGGAAGCCCAGCTCCTGCGCGGCGACCTTCGCGTTGACCACCACGTAGGCGAGGATGCCGAAGCCGATCGCCGGCGCGATCAGGTGGCGCCACCAGTCCCGGCTGCCCGACCGGACGACGTAGTGGACGACGACCGAGACGTGCAGCACCAGGAAGGCCGTCATGGCGCCGAAGTTGACGAGCGAGCTGAGCAGGGTGATGCCGTCCTCGCGCTGCTCCATGTAGAGGCCGAGGCCCAGCGAGACGGCCGCGACCAGGAGGGTCGCGTTGACCGGGACCTGCCGCCGGGAATGGACCCTGGCGAGGAACCTCGGCAGCTGCCGGTCCCGCGCCATGGCGTACAGCAGCCGGGACGTCGCGGCCTGCGCGACCAGCGAGTTGGCGAAGCCCCACGCGATCGCGGTGGCCAGCGCGGTCAGCTTGGCCAGCCACGCGCCGCCCGCGACCCGTGCGGCGTCGTAGAACGCGGTGCCGTCCGGGTCGCCCTCGTTGACGAGCTTGTCCGGGTCGGTGACCAGCAGCGAGGCCACCCACGTCTGGACGATGAACAGCACGCCGACCAGCAGCAGCGCGGCCACCATGGACCGTCCGATGGCGCGGGCCGACTCGCGGTTCTCCTCGGCCAGCGTGGAGATGCCGTCGAAGCCGAGGAAGCTCAGGACCGCGATCGACACGGCGCCGAACACCAGCCCCCACGAGAACGTCGAGCCGTTGTAGATCGGGCTGAGGCTTCCGCCGCCGTGGCCCTTGCCCTGGGCGAGCGCCACCAGGCCCACCACCAGGAAGACCGCCAGGATGACCAGCTCGGCGACCAGCATGATCCGGTTGATGCGCGCGGTCATCTCGATGCCGAAGAAGTTGACGGCCGTGTTGAGCACGACGAACGCGATGAGCCACAGCCACACCGGGACGCCGGGCACCAGCGAGTTCATCGCCACGCTGGCGATCAGGTACAGCAGGGCCGGCACCAGCACGTAGTCGAGCAGGATCATCCAGCCGGACAGGAACCCGACCGGCGCCGCGATGCCCCGTCCGGCGTAGGTGTAGACGGACCCGGCCATCGGGAACGCCCGCGACATCTGCGCGTACGAGCCGGCGGTGAACAGCATGGCCAGCATCCCGATGGCGTAGGCGAGCGCGACCATGCCGCCCGAGCCCTCGAAGACGCTGCCGAAGATGCCGAACGGCGCGATCGGCACCATGAAGATCAGCCCGTAGACCACGAGGTCCCGGAACGTGAGGGAGCGCCGCAGCTCCTGGGTGTACCCGTAGCGCTCGATGCCCTCCGGCGGCGTGGGGTCGACGGCCATGGTCCCTCCTCGGGCGAGGACGCGGGTCGTTCCCGCTCAGCGAACCCTAGAGGCAATCTTTTCAAATGAAAAGATTTGATCCGCAAAGATCTTAGAGGCGGGTGACGACGGTGAGGTCCAGCCCGTCCGCCCTGGCCAGGTAGCCCTCCGGGCGCGGCGGGCCGAGCGGCGCCGCCGACCAGGCGCGCCGCGCGACGGGGTCGGCGCCCGCCAGCAGCCGCGCCGACGCCGACCGCCCCTGCCGCGCGGTCAGCATGCCCGCGGCGGCCAGCGCCGCCAGCAGGTGGACGCCGTCGTAGCAGCCCTCCGCGTAGGCGTCCAGGACGGGGGCCGCCTCGCCGAACACCGTCCGGTACCGCTCGGCGAGCGCGAGCTGCCGCTCGTCCCCCTGCCCGGCGAACGACCGCATCGCCGAGTACAGCTCCCCGGTGTCGTCGCCGCCGGTGGCGAGCAGGACGTTCTCCTCCAGCGCCCCCGACAGCCGGACCACCCCGGCGGACAGCCGCGAGGCGGTGAACACCCGGTTGAACACGGCCAGGTCGCGGCCGACCAGGCTGAGCAGGACCGCCTCCGTGCCCGTCCGCGCCAGCGCGTGCACGACCTCCTCGAAGCGCGCCTCCGGGTCGTCGCCCTCCGCCCACGGGAAGGGCACGAGCCGGTCCAGCACCACCTCGCCGCCCGCCGCCCGGACCTGCCGCGCCGCCGCCCGGTGGACCGCCCGCGGCCAGATGTAGTCGCTGCCCAGCAGCGCCCACCGCCGCAGCCGAAGCCGCGCGCTCAGCCAGCGCAGCGCGGAGCCGAGCTGCCGGTCCGGCGAGTCGCCGAGCAGGACCACGCCCTGCCGCCGCGGCCCGCCCTCGTGCGGCGGCGTGAACACGTACGGCGCCCGCCCGGCGAGCGCCGCCTCCAGGCCGCGGTGCACGTCGCTCGTGTGGAACCCCACGAACGCCTGGACGAGCCCGGCGTCGGCGAGGAAACGGGCCTCGCCCGCCACCGCGCCCGGAGCCCGCCCGGCGTCCACCGGCACCAGCTCGACGGGCCGTCCGGCCGCCCCGCCGGAGGCGTTGACCTCGGTCGCGGCCAGGCACGCGGCGCTCAGCCCGGACGGCCCGGTCAGGCCGAGGGGCCCCGACAGCGGCAGCAGCAGCCCGAGCCGCAGCACGGCGGGATCCGGCCCGGTGACCAGCAACCCCGTGCCGTCCCGCACCACCGCGCGCATGATCGCCGAACCCCTCATGACCAGGCCAAGTATGCTCTTCCCACGGGCGGCTGGCGAGGGAGGCACCGGGTGGTCGAGCGGCACGGCGCGGCGGCGCGCACGGCGGAGACCGAACTCGTCGACCTGCTCACCCGCACGCAGCGGGCCCTGGCCCGCGGCCTCGGCGCCCGCCTGGACGAGGAGGGCGCGACGGTCGAGCAGTGGCGGGTGCTGCGCGCCCTCGCCGCGTCCGACGACGTCTCGATGGGCGAGCTGGCGCTCATCGTCGAGATCCCGCACCCCACCCTGACCCGGCTCGTGGACGCCCTGGTCGACTCGGCCTACCTGTACCGGTCCCACTCCACCCGGGACCGCCGCCGTGTGTCGGTGCACGTCTCCGACCTGGGCCGCGCCAAGCTGGAGCGGCTGGAGGCGCTGGCACGCGCGCACGAGCAGGCCCTCGCCGAGCGCCACGGCGACACGATCCAGAACCTGTCCGGCCTCCTGTCCGACCTCTGGAAGGGCCTCCGCTGACCCGGCGCCCCCTATGCACCGCGGGGGCGCCGGTGTTCGTTTTGTCAGGGAGCGGCCGTAGGGTCGGCGCATGTCGCGGCGGCGTTTCGATCAGGCCATGCAGCAGATGCGGACGAGGGAGCCGCGGGTCCGGGAGGACGCGTTCGACTTCCTGCGCGAGCACGCCGACGCCTACGTCGGCGAGCTGATCGCGGAGTTCGCGGCGGAGCGCGACGACCCCGGCCTGCGGTGCTGGCTGCTCGAACTGATCGCCGAGGCCCGCGCGCCGGAGGCCCTGGAGGTGTTCCGCGCCCAGCTGGAGAGCCCCGACGAGTCGCTGCGGTTCTGGGCGGTCCGCGGGCTGGAGATGCTCGACACCCGTGAGGCCGACGAGATCCTCGACGAGGCGCACGCCGGCGGCTGGCTCTTCTAGCCCCGGCGCCGGGCACGCCGCCGGGGCGCGGGGGCACGGCCCCCGCGCCCCCGAGGGTCACTTCAGACGGGCCTCGATCGCCTCGATGATCCGCGGGCGCATCTCGGCGGCGCGGATGACGGCGTCGACCGAGCCGACCTCCACCGCGCGCCGGATGTCGTGCACGCGGTCGAACTCGGCGGCCACCTCGCCGAGCTTCTCGGTGCGGACCGTCGCGCGCAGCTCGTCCAGCTCCGCCGTCAGCGCGGCGCGGCCCGGCCCCGAGGACGCCGCGACGCGGCCCTCCAGGTCCCGCACCCGCGGGTCGGCGGCCGTCCGGGCGTTGACGTCGGCGGCGAACACCACCGCGGCGGCCGGGGCGCCGCCGAGCACCGACGCGAACGAGCCCTCCAGCGCGAGCACGGTCATGTTCGGGTTCAGCGCCTTGGAGAACACCACGAACGCGCCGCCGTGGTACCGGGAGATCACGCAGAACACGATCGGGCCGCGGAAGTTGACGATCGCCCGGCCGATCTCGGCCCCGTACTCCAGCTGGAGCTGCCGCATCGACTCCGGCGAGCCGTCGAAGCCCGACAGGTTCGCCAGCACCACCAGCGGCCGGTTGCCGCTGGCCGCGTTGATCGCCCGCGCGGCCTTCTTGGACGACTTCGGGAACAGCGTGCCGGCGGTGTAGGCGTCCGGGCCGTCGGTGGGCGGGAAGCCGCGCCGCGGCACCGACTGCGACTCGATGCCGAGCAGGCACACCGGCATGCCGCCGAGGTGCACGTCCTGCACCACCGCGGTCTCGGCGTCGGCCATGCCCGCCCAGCGCTCCAGCACCGGGTGGTCCTGGTCGGACAGCGCCCGCATCACGGTCCGGATGTCGAACGGCTTCTTGCGGTCCGGGTTCGCCTCGGCGGAGAAGATCTCGCCGACCGTGGTGAACTCGCTGCCCTCCAGGACGTGCGGGAAGGCGGAGACGTCCCGGTCGACGGGGTCGGTCGTGCCGGCATTGCGCGGCCCCGGCTCACCGGGCGCGACGTAGGTGTGGTCGTAGTGCGACATCAGGATGTCCCGCGCGGCGACGAGGTTCGGCGCCCAGTACTGCGCCTGCCCGTTCGGGCCCATCACCCGGTCGTAGCCGCCGATGCCGAAGTTGTCCTCGGCCGAGACGCCGCCGGAGAAGTCGAGCGCCTGCTTGCCGGTGAGCACCATCGCCGAGTCCGGCGTCATGATCAGCACGCCCTTGGTGTGCATGAGCATCGTCGCCTCGGCGTTCCAGTACGGCTGGGCGCCGACGTTGATGCCCGCGACGACGACGTTGATCTCGCCGCCGTCCTGGGTGAACTCGACGATCCGCTTGAGCGCCGCGGCCACCCAGTCCATGTTCTCCGTGCCCGACTCCATGGAGATCCGGGCGCCCGAGGACAGCGCGTACCACTCCAGCGGCACCCGCATCCGCTCGGCCAGGTCCAGCGCGGCGATCACGCGGCGGCACTCGGCCTCCGACAGCGCCCCGAGCGACTTGGTCGGGTCGCCGAGCAGCACGACCCGGGTGACGCCCTGCGGGTGCCGCCGGGTCCGCTTCGAGACGACGCCCGCGACGATCGCCGCGGTGTTGCGCCCCTTCGGCCGGTCCACCGGGACCAGGACGTTCGCGTCGTCGAGGTCGTGCTCGACGAAGTCGCCGAGCAGGCCGGTCAGCTCGTACGGGTACACGGTGTTGCGGCTGCTCGCCCGCAGCACCTTCTGCCGGTAGCCGTCGAGCGGCTCGACCGGCGCGTCCGACGGCGCGCCGACGGTCAGCCGGGTGCCGCCCGTGGCGTCGAAGGCGACCCGGACGGCGATCTTGACCGGCTCGCCCGTCCGCGGGTCGCGCTGCCGCGCGATGAGCAGGACCTCCTCCAGCCCGGCCCCCGCCGCCGCCGGCAGCATGCGGCCCGCCAGCCGCTGCAGCTCGGCGCGGGTGAGGTCGCTCGTCGGCCAGACGTAGATCACGATGCGGTTGGTGGGGAACCGCTTCTTGGACGGCCGCCGCGCCTGCGCCCTGCGGATCGAGTCCAGGCAGGTGGCGAGGGTGTACTCGGCCGTCGGCAGGGAGCGCAGCTTCCCGTCGCCGTCGCGCAGCGCGGTCAGGTCGCGCACCTGCGCGAACGCGACGAGCCGGTCGTCGGACGGGTTGTCGCGCGCCACGCACTGGAAGAGGTAGACCTCCTCGTCCGAGGACGGCAGCCGGGTCAGGTCGAACTTGTGCAGCCGCTCCATCTGCATCCGCTGCGCGATGAACGGGTGCAGGCCGCGGATCAGCCGCTCCTCGGCCATGCCCCCTGCGGGGGGACGACCCCCCACACCCCCCGGATCGCTCCGCTCATCCGTCCCGCCTGTGGGGGGGCGACCCCCCACACCCCCCGGATCGCTCCGCTCATCCGTCCCGCCGCCCTCCGCCGGGCGGAACGTGAAGTGGTGGTGCATCACCGCGCCGCTGCTGCCCGCGACCGTCGCGGTGATCCTGCGGATCCGCGGCGGCAGCGGGTGCGCGTTGACGACCTCCTGCAGCGCGGCGGCCATCGCGTCGAAGTCCTCGGGCTGCCGCTCCCAGGACAGGTAGATGTCGGCGTCGACGTCCTCGCCGCCGTCCGCCAGCTCCGCGAGCCCGCGCAGCGCGGCGCCGAGCGCGTCGAAGCGCACCGCCGAGGAGACCAGGCGCGAGCCCGCGTGCTCGGCGACCACGAACGAGCAGCCGCCCGCCTCCCGGGTGTGCAGGCCCGTGAGGCCCTTGTTCCCGTAGTACCGCCGGGTGAGCACCTCCAGCATCACCGCGTTGTCGCCGTTGCCGCGCACGAGCCGCTGGCCGAGCAGCCGCACCAGCGGCTCGGTGCTGCGCACCATCTCGGCGATCAGCTCCTCGCGCTCCGGCGCGTCCGGGTGCGCGTCCAGGTGCCGCAGGTTGCGGCGGACGCGGGCGTAGACGGCGGCGCGGTTGCGGCGCAGCAGCGGCTGGGCGAACCAGGCGAACACCACGCCGCACGCGAGGTCGTACACCACGGGGAACCGGACCTGCGTCGCGGCCACCAGCCGCTCCAGCGCCAGGCCGGCGGCCTCGCGCAGCGCCTCGTCCGGCGGGGGCTCGCCGAGCCACTCGCGCAGCAGCGTCGCGACGACCGAGGCGTCGGCGGCCGCCCGCTGCTGCGCCAGGAAGATCCGGAACACCGCCGCCTCGAGCTCGGGGGTGCGCTCCAGGTCGGTGACGCCGTAGTGGCCGAGCGCCTTGGCGAGCTTGGCCTGGAACGCCTGAGGCAGCCCGGCCCGCTCGACGTCCAGGCTCTGCAGGTAGGTGTGGAAGTACTCGCGGGCGCTGTGCACGTGGCCGCCGTCGGTGCCGTCGCCGCCCGCCGGGCGGTTGCGGCTCAGCTCGGCGAGGTCGGCGAACACGTCGATGAGCCCGAGCTCCTCGGCCACCGGCCGGTGCCCGTCGGCGGCGGCGGCGCGGCGCGCGGCGAGGTAGCCGTCCAGGGCCCGGCGCTCGTCGTGCGGGTCGACGTCGAAGCCGAGCAGCAGGCTGCGCAGGTCCTCCTGGCCGCGGGCCGCGCGCTCGCGCGCCGGGACGGCGCCCGGCGCGGCGGGCAGATCGAGCTCGACGGCGCCGGTCGCCGCGACGTCCGCGGCCTCGGCCTCGTCGGCGAGCGGCTCCAGCCGCAGCAGCGGCGCCCCCGTCTCCACCTGGCTGCCGACGGAGACGACGCACTCCTTCAGCCGCGCCTTGAACGGCGCCCGCAGCACCGTCTCCATCTTCATGCTCTCCAGGACCAGCACCGGCGCGCCCGCCTCGACCTCGGCGCCGACCTCCAGGGGCGTGGCGACGACCAGCGCCGGCGCGGGCGAGCGGACGACGCCGCCCTCGTCGCGGCTGACCCGGTGCGCCACCCCGTCCACCTCGACGAAGTGGACCGGGCCGTGGGTGCCGGTGAGCAGGCGGTACCGGGAGCCGTTGACGGTGATCTGGCCGAGGTGCCGGTCGAAGCGTTCGAGCTCGACGTCGGCGGTGCGGACCTCGCCGCCCGCCTCGACGGCGACGCGGAACCGGTCCGCGCCGACCCGGGCCACCCGCACCCGGTAGCCGGCGCCGCGCAGCTTGAGGTCCAGCGGCCGGCCGCTCTCGTGCCGCGCCTGCGGGCGCCCGCCGGACGCCGTCGACAGCAGCCGCCGCCGCTCGGCGCCCTCCGCCTCCTCGTAGGCCTCGATGGCGGCGGCGGCCAGCGCGACGGCGGAGTGCCGGTGGGTGACGAGGCCGCCCTCGGCGCGGACGCGGTCGATCCAGCCGGTGTCGGCGCTCGCGTCGATCACTTCGGGCCGGTCGAGCAGGTCGAGCACGAAGCTCTTGTTCGTCGCGCCGCCCTCGATGATCACCGTGGTCTGGGTCATCGCGCGGCGCAGCCGGCCGAGCGCCTCGTCGCGGTCGCGGCCGTAGGCGATGATCTTGGCGATCATCGAGTCGAAGTCGGCGGGGATCGTGTCGCCCTCGCTGACGCCGGTGTCCACCCGGATGCCCGGCCCGGCGGGCAGGTCCAGCCGGACGATGCGGCCCGGCGAGGGGGCGAAGTCGCGGTCGGGGTCCTCGGCGTTCAGCCGCGCCTCGACCGCGTGCCCGCGCTCCACCGGCGGAGCGCCGTCGAGCCGTCCGCCGGAGGCCACGTGCAGCTGCGCCTTGACCAGGTCGAACCCGGTGGTGGACTCGGTGATCGGGTGCTCGACCTGGAGGCGGGTGTTGACCTCCAGGAACGCGAACATCCGGTCGCCGGGGTGGTACAGGAACTCGACGGTCGCCGCGCCGCGGTACCCGACCGCGACGGCGAGCCGCTCGGCCGACGCCTTCAGCTCGGCGGTCTGCTCGGCGCCGAGCACCGGCGACGCCGACTCCTCGATGATCTTCTGGTTGCGGCGCTGCACCGAGCAGTCGCGCACGCCGAGCGCCCACGCGCTCTCGCCGTCGGCGATCACCTGGACCTCGACGTGCCGGGCGCCGGTGACGAGGCGCTCCAGGAACACGACGCCGCTGCCGAAGGCCCGCGCCGCCTCCTGGCTGGTGCGCTCGTAGGCGTCCGCCAGCTCGGCCGCGCTGGTGATCACTCGGATGCCGCGGCCGCCGCCGCCCGCGGTCGCCTTCAGCATCAGCGGGTAGCCGATGCGCTCCGCCGCCGCGATCGCCTCGTCCAGGGTCTCGACCGCGCCGCGGCTCCACGGCGCGACCGGCACGCCGACCTCCTCGGCGATCAGCTTCGCGCCGATCTTGTCGCCGAGCCGGCGCATGGCCTCCGCGCTCGGCCCGACGAACGCCACCCCGATCCGGTCGCACAGCTCCGCGAACGCCGGGTCCTCCGCGACGAAGCCCCAGCCGACCCACGCGGCGTCGGCGCCGGTCTCCACCAGCGCGCGCTCCAGGACCTCCAGGTCCAGGTACGGCCGGGCGGACGCGGGGCCGAGGTCGTAGGCCAGGTCGGCCTCGCGGACGAAGGTGGCCGTCCGGTCGACATCGGTGTACAGGGCGACGGTCTCGATCCGCGTCCCGCTCTCCGCGGCGATGTCCCGTACGGCGTGGATGAGCCGCATGGCGGCCTCACCCCGGTTCACGATGGCGACACGACTGAACACCCGACCGAGCCCTCCTGTTAGACGGTGCGCGCTTCCTGGCGGTGCGCGCTGTCTGGCGATGCGCGTTGTTGGACGACGTGCGGCGCCGGGACGCGGCGCACCCGGACACACTCACCTTTCCGCCCAGAGGGCGAAGGCGCCATGCCGCCGACAACGCACGCTGCGCCGCTGTAGTTGTAGGAAACCTGCAAAACCGGTCGCCCCCGCCGCACGCGCGAAAGGATCAGGATACGGAAGCCGGCTCCGGTTCCCGGCGAGCCCCGGAGCGGGCCGGTCGGCTGCCGAAGCCCGACAGGATCGCCTCCAGCAGCGGCAGCGCGCGGCCCGCCCTCTTCGCGCGGATGACCAGGTCCCACGCGGGCTCGAACTTCTTCCATCCTCCGGCGTAGGCGACGTGCCGGGTCCTGCCGCGCAGCGTCGGCTTGGTGGAGGCGCCGCGCAGGATCGAACCCCAGCGGTAGAAGTCGCGGTAGGCGCGCCAGTAGCCGTCCTCAAGCTGCTGCGCGGTCATCCTGGCGGGCTTGAAGACGACCGTGCGGGTGTCGTACCGGTCCCAGTCGGAGTGCAGGAGGCGGTCGGCCTTGGCCATCCGGTCGTAGAGGCGGGTCCCCGGATAGGGGGTCAGGATGTGGAAGGTGGCCGTCTCGATCCCCTGGCCGATCGCCCACTCGACGGTGCGGTCGAACACCGACGGGTCGTCCTCGTCCATCCCGAACACGAAACTGCCGTTGACCATCACGCCGTTGTCGCGCAGCCGGCGGACCACCGCGCCGTAGTCGCGGTCGATGTTCTGCCACTTGCGCTGCTCGGTGAGGTTCCCGGCGTTGACGGTCTCGAAGCCGACGAACAGGCTCCGCAGCCCCGACTCGACGGCCTTCTCCAGGAGCCCGGGGTTGAGCACCGCCTTCACCGTCCCGGCCGCCTGCCAGAGCCGTCCCATGCCGCGCATCCCGTCGAACAGCGCGGACGCGAACCGGGCGTTGCCGAACAGGTGGTCGTCCAGGAAGTACAGGTGCCGCCCCGGCAGCCGGTCGATCTCGGCGAGCGCCGCGTCGACCGTCTGGGTGTAGAACGACTTGCCGCCCTCGAAGAACGCCTCCTTGTAGCAGAAGTCGCACACGTGCGGGCAGCCGCGCGACACCACGATCGAGTTCGGGACGAGGTAGCGCTCGCGGGCGATGAGGTCGCGGCGGATGGGCGGCAGCGCCGCGAGCGTCCGCTCGGAGGAGTCGTAGCGTGCCGCCGGGCGGCCGGCGCGCAGGTCGGCGAGGAAGCGGGGCCAGGTGTCCTCGCCGGGCCCGCAGAAGATCGTGTCGGCGTGCCGGGCGGCCTCGTCCGGGAGCGAGGTGACGTGCAGCCCGCCCAGGCACACGTGGACGCCCCGGGCGCGGTAGAGGTCGGCGAGCTCGTAGGCCCGCCGCGCGGAGGTGATGTAGACCTGGATCACCACGAGGTCGGGCTCGTCGGAGGTGTCGACCTTCTGCACGTGCTCGTCGGTCACCGTCACCTCGTCGTCCGGGTCGAGGTACCCGGCGAGCGTGGCCAGCCCGAGCGGCGGGAACAGCGAGTACTTGATCGGACGGAAGAAGGGCGAGGTCGCCTCGGTCAGGGCCGGGAGGATCATCTTCACGCGCATGTCTCATTGGACGCCTCCCCACCGCCGCGGTGGCGTCCGCCGTGTGCGGATCGTGTGGAGATCCCGTGTGGGCGGAGCCCCGGGGCCAGGGCGAGGGTGACGGCCACCGACGCGGCGGCCATGATCGCCATGGCGGCGGCGGGCGAGGTCGCCTGGGCGGCGCCGCCCGCCAGCGCCGCCCCGGCGCCCTGCATGGTGAGCATCCCGGACGAGTGCAGCCCCAGGGCGTGCCCGTGCATGCGGACCGGGGTCAGCGCCATGAGGCGCTCCTGCAGCAGCAGCGTCGACCCGTACCCGACGGAGGCCAGCAGGACGGCGCCCGCGCCGACCGGGAGCGGCGGGTCGACGGCGAACAGCAGGTAGGGGCCCGCCAGCAGGAGCAGCAGGGGCGGGCTCAGCCGCTCGCGCAGGCGGCGGGGGACGAACCGGCCCGCGGCGGTGTCGCCCACCAGCATGCCGACGGCCGCCGCGGCGAGCAGCAGCCCCGCGTGCCGCGGCGAGTAGGGGACGAAGAGGGCCTCGCAGCCGACGATCAGGCCGTTCGGCACCCACATCGCGAGGTAGGCGTACCGGCGCGGACCCGAGGAGAGCAGCCGCACCGTGGTCCGCCACGTCTCGCCGAGGCTTGGATGCCCGGCGGCCCGGGGCGGCCGGCGGCCCAGGCCGGTGACCGCCACCACGGCGGTGAGAAGGTAGAGCGCGGCGCCGGTGAGCAGGGCGCCCCGGGGCGAGAGCGCGACCACGAGGACGCCGCCGACCGCGAAGCCGCCGATCTGCGTCGTCCCCGCCGCCATGTTCAGCACGGAGCGCCCGAGGAGGTACCCCTCGTCCGGCAGGATCTCGCTCAGGAGGCCGTAGCAGACGCCGCTCCGCAGCGAGGCGACCAGCCCGAGCCCCGCCACGACGGCGAGGAGCGCCGCCGGCGGAAGGCCGGGAACCGCCAGGACGGCCGTCCCCGCGCCGAACAGCAGGGCCATGCAGGCGAGCGCGGTCCTCGGCGGCAGGCGGTCGGCGGCCGACAGCAGCGTCAGCGCGCCCGCCATCTGGGCGAACGAGCCGCCGAACATGCTCAGCGCCGACAGCAGCGGCGAGCGGGTCGACTCGTACACCAGCGTGCCGAGCGCCAGGCCGCTGACCGTCTGCGCGGACTCCTGGACCGTGAACGACGTGAGGAGCGGCGTGTACTCCGGGGCGCGGAAGAGATCCCGATACGTGCGCATGCCCGCCAGGTTCGGGGCCGCCGCCGGAGGGCCGGTAGAGTTTCGCGAGGAGGCGAAACGTGAGCTTGTGGCAGGTCAACGCGGACACCCTCGCGAGCGGCCGCTTCGTCGTCTCCGCCCTGGCGGAGACCACCGCCTGCGTGAAGCTCCTGGAGAAGGGCGCCGCCGCGCATCCGGGGGAGCGATCCTGGCTCGACGCCCACTTGCCCGCCTACCGCCGGATGCTGCGGCGCGACCCGGTCACCGCCGCGCTGCTGGACGCCGCCCTCGGCGCCAGGACCAGGTGGAGCGCCGACTTCCTGACGCCGCCGCACCCGGGCGTGGGCTCGCCGCCGTTCGAGGAGGAGCTCGACACCGTCCGCCGGACTCCGCCCGAGCGGGCCTACGCCGACCTGGAGGTCTCGTCCGGCGGCCCGCTGCCCGCCGCGCTGCGCCGCCCCGACGCCCCCGAGCGGATCGCCGGCCTGCTGGAGTGGGTGTGGACGCACGCCGTCGAGCCGGACTGGGAGCGCCGCCGCCGCGTTGTCGAGGCCGACGCCGTCGCGCGCGCCGGGCAGCTGGGCCAGGGCGGATGGGCCGCGGCCCTGGACGACATGCGCCCCGGGATGCGCTGGCTCGGCGACGGCCGCCTCCAGATCGACGTCCTCGACTTCCCGCCGCGCGACATCTCCGGTGCCCGGCTGCTCTTCGTCCCGGTCACGCCCCGGACGGGATGGGTGGCCTGGCAGGAGCCGGACCCCGACCGGTACGCGATCGTCTACCCCTGCTCGGCCCCGCTGGCCGGCGCGGGCGAGGCCGCCGTCCCCGAAGCGCTCGAACGCCTCCTCGGCCCGGGGCGCGCCCGCGTCCTCGTCCTGCTCGCCACGCCGCTGAGCACCACGCAGCTCGTGGCGCTGACCGGCCAGGGGCTCGGCTCGGTCGGCCGCCACCTCCGGGTCCTCTTCGACGCCCGCCTGGTCGACCGCCGCCGCGCCGGCCGCTCCGTCCTCTACTACCGGACGGCCACCGGCGACGCACTCGTGGACGGCGTCCGGCCCCCGCACGCCCCCGAGGTCACCGCTGGGGCAGTTCCTGGTCCTGGTCCTCGTTCTTGACGGTCTCGGCCGAAGCGCCGGTGAGGTGGTCCAGCGTCCCCGTGATGTCCAGGAGCCGGTCGAGCCGCACGCTCCGGCCGGTCAGCGCGAGATGGACGCCGGCCGCGGCCGTCCGGCGGTGCACCATCAGCAGTGCGGCCAGGCCGGCCGAGTCGCACATGCCCATCCCGCCGCAGGCGAGCTCCAGCTCGCGGACGTCCGGGTTGTCCTCCATCTGCGTCCGGACGGTGGCCACCAGCCTGTCGGCGGTGTGAAAGTCCAGATCACCCTCAATCTCGATCCGCAGCGAGCGCGCCCCGGAAAGGGTGGCGACCACGCGCAGCGGAGTATCGGGAACAAAGGCGGTCATCAGGGTTCCTCCGTGGATGCCCCGGCCTTCAGGCCAGGGAGAAAACGGACTCCTAGGGAGCAGGGTTGGAAAGCTAGGACGTTTCGGTGTCCGCGGGGTCGGCGGGCTCCGCGGCTGCTAGAACGTGGTGCATGGCGCGCCAGGTCAGGCGGGCGTTCAAGTACCGCTTCTATCCCACCGGTGAGCAGGCGGCTGAGTTGTCGCGCACGTTCGGGTGTGTGCGGCTGGTGTACAACATGGCGCTGGAGGAGCGCACCCGGGCCTGGCATGGCGAGCGGCGCCGAATCTCCTATGTGCAGTCGTCGGCCGCGTTGACACAGTGGAAGAAGACGGCGGAGTTCGCCTTCCTGGCGGAGGTGTCGTGCGTCCCGCTCCAGCAGGCGCTGCGCCATCTTCAGACGGCGTTCGCCAACTTTTTCGCCAAGCGGGCCGCCTATCCGCGCTTCAAGTCGCGCAAGCGGTCGCGTGCGTCGGCCGAGTACACCCGCAGCGCCTTCACCTGGCGCGACGGGCGCCTCACTCTGGCGAAGATGTCCGCGCCGCTGGACATCCGCTGGTCGCGTCCGCTGCCCGAGGGTGTGGAGCCGTCCACGGTGACGGTGTCGCGCGACAGTGCCGGGCGCTGGTTCGTGTCCCTGCTGTGCCAGGACTGCGTCGCCTCCGCCCCCGCCACGGACGCGGCGGTCGGGATCGACGCCGGGATCACTTCGCTGGTGACCCTGTCGACCGGGGAGAAGATCGCCAACCCCCGGCACGAGCGGCGCGACCGCGCCCGCCTGGCCAAGGCGCAGCGGGAGCTGTCGCGAAAGGCCCCGGGTTCGGCGAACCGGGACAAGGCCCGCCGCAAGGTCGCCCGCGTGCACGCGCGGATCGCCGATCGGCGCCGCGACTTCCTGCACAAGCTGTCGACTCGTCTCGTCCGTGAGAACCAAACGGTCGTGATCGAGGACCTCACCGTCGCCAACCTGCTCAAGAACCGCAGACTCGCCCGCGCCATCTCGGATACGGCGTGGGCGGCGCTCCGCACGATGCTGGAGTACAAGTGCGCCTGGTACGGCCGCGACCTGGTCGTGGTCGACCGCTGGTTCCCCTCCTCCAAGTTGTGCGGAACCTGCGGCACGGTGCGCGCGAAGCTGCCGCTGGACGTCCGCGAATGGACGTGCGAGTGCGGAGCCGTGCATGACCGCGACGTGAACGCCGCGCGCAACATCCTGGCCGCCGGGCTGGCGGTGACCGCCTGTGGAGACGGTGTAAGACCTCAACGGGACGCCTCCCGGACGAGGCGGTCGTCGGCGAAGCAGGAAACCCAGCGGGCGATCGCTGGAACCTCCCGCCCATAGGCAGAGGAGGAAGTCAAGCATTCCTTCCTTCGGCGGCGGCATCGTCGGTGGTCGGCGGGGGGTGCTGGAGGGTGTTGCAGGCGCGGGAGAGCAGGTCGGCGGCCCGGGGGTAGTCGACGAGCTGCTCGGCCAGCAGCTCCAGACCCGGCAGGAGGCTCCGGGCGGGCACGCCGCGCGCGGAGAGGATGCCCGCCGTCCAGCCGATGAAGCCGGTGAACAGGTCCGGGTCGTCCACGTAGAGGGCGGTGCCGAGGAAGTCGACGATGTGGGCGATGTCCTCGGCGGTGTGGCGGAGCTGCTGGTCGGTGTAGTCCGCCATCGCCGGGAAGCGTTTCGGCAGCTCGGTCATCACGTGCCGCACGAGCCCGCGCGCGGTCCGGCTGATCTGCGTGTACTCCTGGTCGGCCAGGTGCGGCAGGTCGTCGATGACCTGGTGGACGGGCGGCGGCTTGCGCAGCGGCCCCTCCGCCAGCCGGTCGGCCGCGGAGCGGGCGTCGGCGGCCCAGCCGTCGGCGCCGAGCAGTGCGGCGTACCGGCCGTCCGGCCCGTACGCGGCGCCGCCCACCAGGACGGGGGTGCCGGTCGCCTGGCACGCGGTGATGGCGGCGTGCGCGGACGGCAGCCGCGTGGCGATCGAGGACGACAGCGCCACCACGGCCGGGTTCGTCCGGTGCACGTGGGCGATCAGATGCGCGGTCGGCACCTGGGCGCCGAGGTAGTCGACCCGCCAGCCGCGCAGCCGCAGCACCTCGGCCAGGATCCGCGCGGGCAGCGCGTGCCACTCGCCGTCGATGCACGCGACCGCCACCCGGCCGCGCGACCCCTCGCCGCGGCGCGCCGGCGACTCGCGGACGGCCGGATGGTGCGCCAGCGCCGCGATCGTCCGCTCGTTGATCGCCGTCGCGGTGTGCTCCTGGGCGACGGTGAGTCGGTTCGCCGCCCACTCCCTGCCCACCCGGGCCTGGAGCGGCGCGATGATCTCCAGGAGGATGGTCTCGGCGTCCGTTCCCCGGTCGAGCGCGGTCGTGACGGCGTCGGCGGCGGCGTACTCGTCGCCGGCGATGACGGCGTCCCAGAGTCCGTCCGCCCACCCGTCGGATCCGGGGGGAGCCGCGGGAGTCCGTGCGGTCGCGGTCACGCGGTGAACCTCCCCGGGCCCTGCCCTCCTACGGCGCTCAGGTGGAAGCGCCGGGGAGCGGTGATGGCGACCACGGCCATGTCGTCGTGCTTGCCGCCGCCCACCCATTCCGCGGCGAGCATGTGCACCCGTTCCACGAGGGCCTCCGGGGGCATGCCGCCGCAGCGGGCGAGCTCGGCGCGCAGTCGCTCGTCGCCGAACATCTCGTCGCCCAGCGGGCCGCCGAAGGCCTCGGTGATGCCGTCGGTGTAGAGCAGGCACGTGTCGCCCGGCTCCAGCAGCACGGTGGCGGACCTGGAGGAGATCTTGTCCAGCACGCCGATCAGCGACCCGCCGGTGTCGGGGGTCTCGACCTGGCCGCCGGCCCGCACGATCAGCGGGCGGGTGTGGCCCGCGCTCGTGAGGCGCAGCCGCACGTGACTGCCCTCCCGCCGGATCGAGGCCAGCACGAGGGTCACGAAGCGGGTGGACTCGCTGCTCAGCAGCGTCCCGTTCAGCAGCTCCAGCACGCGCCTGTGGTCGTCGGCCAGCGGGAGCAGCGCCTGCAGCGTGTTGCGGATCTTGCCGGTGAGCACGGCGGCCTCCAGGCCCTTGCCGCACACGTCGCCCAGCACGACCATCGACTCCTGCTCCGCGTCGGAGCTCTCGGCCGCCGGGTGCAGGTCGTAGAAGTCCCCTCCGACGCGCTCTCCGGCGCCGGACGGCCGGTAGCGGGCCGCCAGCTCCACCTCGTCGAGGTGCTGGGTGCGCGGCGGCAGCAGCTCGCGCATCAGCGTCTCGGTGATGGACGCCTGCTCGGCGTACACGCGGGCGGCCGACATCGCCGCGCCGGCGCGGGCCGCGAACAGGCGCGCGATCAACTCCTCGCCCTCGGAGAAGGCGCGCTGCCCGCCGCGCCGGAGCAGCACCAGCGCCCCCGCGGGCACACCGTGCCCCGGAAGCGCGGTCACCACCATCGCGCCGAGACCGCCGAGGTCGGCGCGGAGGATCCAGGGAGGCGCGCCCATCGGGTCGAGCCAGCGGGACGGCATCGGCGGGAAGCCCTGCATCGCCTCCGCGAGGCCCGGGACCTCCGAGGGGTCCACCACGAGCTCCTGATGGTCCACCTGGCCGTCGGGGCCGCAGTAGGAGACGGGGTAGGCGCGTCCGGAAGCGGGCGCGATCACCAGCGCGGCGTCGGCGAGGTGCCGCGCCGCCAGCTGGACCGTCACCTCCATGCAGCGTTCCAGGTTCAGCGACGCCAGCAACTGGCCGGACGCCTCCGCCAGGAAGGCGGTGCGTTCGCGCTCGTCGGCGAGTTCCCGTTCCAGGCGCCGGTGCTCGGTGACGTCGAACAGCCACCAGACCGTCCCGGCCGGGGGGCCCGGCGGAGTGCCGGGATCGTCGTGGACCTCGTCGGGCACGCCGTGGGCCTCGTAGGCGCGGTCGCCGATCGGACCGTGCGCGACCGGCCGAGGGGCGCCGGGGTGCGACAGTTCGGCCGCGGTCATCTCGGGGAGGGGATCGATGGCCAGTGCGTGGTGGGCCTCGGCCAGCCAGGCCGGTGCCGCGTCGTCCAGGACGGCGCCCGGGATCATGCCGAGCAGCAGGCGCGCCGCGTCGTTGAGCCGCGTGACGGTACCGCTCGGATTCACCGCGAGCGCGGGGTACGGGCCGGGCCCCAGCGCGGGGTCGAGAACGCGCCGAGTGCCGTCGATGCCTTGAGTCAGTTCCATCACGTCGCAGCCTGCGGCGGGACCACTTCCTTCCTCAGCTGAGCCGCCAAACGAGGATCTTGTCCTCGCCACCACCCTAACCGCAACAAGACAGTTGCCGGAAGGCAAAGATTCGTTCCATCTTGTCCGCGGACCCTGTCCGGCGGGAGGACGACCAGCTCAGCGGCATGATCGGAGGCCCGTGACCGGCGCCTCATGAATGCTCTCCGCGTTACGGGGTAGCCTCGGCCCAACGGGAGGTTGAGTCTGGTGATGGACGCGGTGCACGACGGAAATGATACGTCGCTTCGGCTGTGGCACGACTCTCAAGACCGACTCCGAATGCGCGTCGAGAACCGCGACACCTGCATTCTCTTCAGCGTGGAAGGTGAAATCGATTACCTGACGGCCGATGCCTTCCGGGAACATGTCCTTTCTCACTCGGAGGGTGTGGGGCGGATCGTCCTGGACCTCCAGGACGTGAGGTTCTGCGATTCCTCCGGCCTGGGGGCGCTGGTGGGCGTGTGGAAGACCGTCACGGCCCGGCAGGGCCGGCTGGTCCTCAGCCGCCCGAGCCCGGTGTGCCAGCGGATCCTGCAACGCACGGGCCTCGACGCGCACATGCTGATCAGCCCGACGCTGCGGCACGCGCTGGCCAGGATCGTCGACGGTCAGGGCGGCGCGCGG
Organism: Actinomadura sp. NPDC048021; assembly: GCF_040653135.1. Taxonomy (NCBI): domain Bacteria; kingdom Bacillati; phylum Actinomycetota; class Actinomycetes; order Streptosporangiales; family Thermomonosporaceae; genus Actinomadura; species Actinomadura sp. NPDC048021. The sequence continues at coordinate 27,863 of NZ_JBEZJQ010000035.1, read as the reverse complement.
CCCTCGCCGCTGGTGCCCAACGCGCGCCAGGACGCCTCCTGAAAGGAGCCGGCCGGCGAGCGCGCCGCATATCTCGACCGAGATATATCCCTGTCGGTCCGGGCACCGAAACCCGTCTGTAAAGGCGCTGCCCGCGCCTGGCATGGCAGAGCCCCCGGGCAATGCCCGGGGGCTCTGCGGCCGGGGGATCACTTGGGCGGCATCAGGACGCTGTCGATGATGTAGACGGTCGCGTTGGCGGTCTGGACGTTGCCGCAGACGACCTTGGCGTCGTCGCCGACGGTGTAGGAGTCGCCCGAGCCGCTGCTCTTGAGCATGGCGCCGTTCAGCGTCTTGAAGTCGCCCGCCCCCAGCCCGCCCGGCGCGACCTGCTGGCCGACCACGTGGTAGGTGAGGATGCCCGTCAGCGTCTTCTTGTCCGACAGGACCTTGTCGAGCGTCTCCTTCGGAATCTTCTTGAACGCGTCGTTGGTGGGCGCGAACACGGTGATGTTCTTCGACGAGTTGAGCGTGTCCACCAGGCCGGCCTTCTTCACGGCGCCGACCAGCGTGGACAGCACCGGGTTGTTGGACGCGGCGGTCGCGACGGGGTCGGCGGCCATGCCCTGGAAGCTGCCCTTGCCGGACGCCGGGACGGCCGAGCACGCGGGCCCGAACGGCCCGCCGGCGGACGGCGCGCCGCTCGGCGAGGCGGCCGGCGCGGACGATCCGGCCGGAGCGGCGGCGGCGTCGCCCTTGTCGTCGCCGGAGCAGGCCGCCGCGCCGGTGGCGAGGGCGGTCGCCGCGAGGACGCCGGCGACGATGCGGTTGCGGTACATGGGGAACTCCTCTTGTCGGTGACTTCTCGTCGGTGACTTTCACTGGCTCGGATGCGGACGGGCTCAGGTCACGGTGACCACCACCGAATGCCATCCGGTGGCGCCGTCCGGGGACGGCGGGGCGCGGTGCCCGGGCTGCGTGCGGCCGGTCCCGTCGGTGGCGCGGCAGCGGAGCGTGTGGGAGCCGGGAGCGGCGTCCCAGTCGGCGACCCACTGCCGCCATGTGTCCAGGCCGGGGACGGGCGCGAGCCGCGCCTCCCGCCAGGGACCGTCGTCGACCTGCCATTCGACGGCGTCGACGCCGCGGTGCTGCGCCCACGCGGTGCCCGCGACGGCGACGCGTCCCGCCTTCACGGCGGCGAGCGGCCTCGGCACGTCGATCCGGGAGAACGTCTTGACCGGCGCGTTCTCGGCGTAGCCGCGCTCCGTCCAGTACGCGCGGTCGGTCGCGAAGCGCGTGACCTTGAGGTCGACCACCCACTTGGTGGCCGAGACGTAGCCGTAGAGTCCCGGGACGACCATGCGCGCGGGGAAGCCGTGGGCGATCGGCAGCGGCTCGCCGTTCATGCCGACGGCGAGCATCGCGTCCCGGCCGTCGAGGATCGTCTCGATCGGGGTGGACAGCGTCATGCCGTCGGCCGAGCGGGACAGGATCTGGTCGGCGCCGGAGTGGATCCCCGCCCTGCGCAGCAGCGGCGCGAGCGGGGCGCCCAGCCAGCGCGCGTTGCCCGCGAGGTCGCCGCCGACCTGGTTGGAGACGCACGCCAGGGTGATGTCGCGTTCGATCAGCGCCTCACGCAGCAGGTCGTCGAACGACATCTCGACGGGGCGGCCGACCATGCCGTGGATGCGCAGCGTCCAGTCGCGCGGGTCGACCTGGGGCAGGGTGAGCGCGGTGTCGACGCGGTAGAAGTCCCGGACGGCCGTGTGGAACGGCGTCATCCCCGCCGCCCGCACCTGCGCGCCCGGGGGCACCGGACGCGCCGCGCTCGCCGGACGCGGCAGCCGCAGGCCGGCCCGGACGGAGGTGACGTCGCCGCGGCGCAGCAGTGCCCGCCCACAAGCACCGCCGGCCGCGGCGACGCCGATCACTCCGGCCCCGGTCAGCAGCACGCGCCGCCGATCCACCTCCGTTCCGGGGCCGGTGTCCTCGGGGCGGGCGGCGCGGACCAGCGCGGTCAGCGCGGCCATGCCCGCCAGCGCGCCGACGGCGGACGGCGCCGCGTCGGCGGGCCCGGCGACCGGCCGGGTCAGCGCCGCGACGGCCCCGACGGCCCCGAACGCGCCGAGCCCGATCAGGCCCCACGCGAGCCGGCGCCGGCTCAGCGCCCCGATGGCCAGGGCCGCCGCGACGACTCCGATGCCGAGCCCGACCAGCAGGACCGTCTTGTCGTCGTCGCCGAAACGGCGGATCGCGAAGTCCTTGAGCCACCCCGGGGTGAGGTCGACGAAGCCCGCGCCGACCGCGAGCAGCGGCGAGGACGACACCCGTCCGAGCGCGCCGGCCGTCAGCTCCGCGACGCCCATCGCGGCCGCGGCGGCCGCCAGGCCGCTCAGCCCGGCGGTGGCCCACCGCAGGGGCCCGGTCGCTCGTTCGTCTGTCACGACCGGTGTTCGGGGCCGGACGGCAGGTGGATGGGTCGCGATTTTTTCGGGATCCGGACCCATCCGGCAGGCCGTCCGCATCGAATCATCAGTGTGGAGATGAGCGAAGCGGGCATCGGACCGCGCCCGGCAGGGGCGGTCGGCGTGGAGCCGCCGGACCTGGCCGAGCTGCTCGGCCGCGTCGCCCGCGGCGACCGGGAAGCGTTCGGTGACGTGTACGAACGCCTGTCCGGGCCCGTCTACGGGCTGGCGCTGCGGGTCGTCCGCGATCCCGCGCAGGCGGAGGAGATCGCCCAGGACGTGCTGGTCGAGCTGTGGCGCAAGGCCTCGCACTACCGTCCGGAACGCGGCAGCGCGACGTCGTGGGCGCTGACCGTGGCGCACCGCCGCGCCGTCGACCGGGTCCGCTCCAGCCAGGCCGACCGGGACCGCGAGGAGCGCGCCGGTGCGCCGGCGCGCGAGTACGACGAGGTCGCCGAGGAGGTCGGGGTCCGGCTGGAGCACCAGCAGGTGCGCCGCTGCATGCGGGGCCTGACGGGGACCCAGCGTGAGTCGATCACGCTCGCCTACTACGGCGGCTACACCTACCGCGAGGTCTCCGAACTGCTCGGCGTCGGCCTCGCCGCCGTCAAGACCCGGATGCGCGACGGACTCATCCGGTTGCGTGACTGCCTGGGAGTGCAGCCATGACCCACGACCTCGACACGCACCGCCTCGCCGGCGCCTACGCGCTGGACGCCCTCACCGACACCGAGCGGCGCCGGTTCGAGCGCCACCTGCGGGGCTGCGCGGCCTGCGCCGACGAGGCCGCCGGATTCCGCGAGACCGCGGCCCGGCTGGCGCTGGCGGCCGCGCGCCGCCCGCCGGACGAGCTGCGCGGACGGGTCATGGCGGAGATCGCCCGGACCCGGCAGTCGCCGCCGCTCGCCCGGCGCCTGCCGTCCCCCCGGGCGCGCGGGCCGGTCTGGCTGGCCGCCGCGGCCTGCCTGGTGCTGGTGTTGGCGCTGGCGGGCGCCGGCGCGGCATGGCGGGTCCAGCGGTCCGCGGAACGCGAGCAGTCCCTGAACCGGCAGGTCGCCGCGGTGATGAGCGCGCCGGACGCGCGTACATCCACCGTCCGGACGCCGGACGCCGCCACCGTCACGGTCGTCTCGTCGCGCTCGCTCGGCAAGGCCGTCGTCACCACGAACCGGATGCCGCCCCTGCCGTCGGCCAGGACGTACCAGATGTGGTGGCTCGGCCCGGCCGCTCCGCGCTCGGCCGGGACGATGAACCCGGCGGAGTCGGACCGCCCTGTGATCGCCACCGGACTCGGCGGCGCCCGGCGCATCGGCGTGACGGTCGAGCCCGCCGGCGGCTCGGCCCGGCCGAGCGGCGCCCCGATCCTGACCCTCGCCGTCGGCTGAGGGCCCGGGACCGGCCCGCCGCCGGACGAGACGACCTCCGGCGGCGGGCCTTCCACCCTCGGCCGGCGCCGCGCCGGCCTGCCGACTCGGCCGTGCGACCCCGCCGGCCGTGACGTCACGCGCCCGCGTCGCTCACCTCCACGGGCCCGGGCGAGGCCAGGGCGATGTGGGGACGGCCCGTGATGGGGTGCGGGCCGATGTGGGCGCGCACTCCGAAGACGTCCTGAATGAACTCGGGTGTCAGCACCTGGAGGGGCGGACCGTGCCCGGCGACCGCGCCGTCGCGCAGGACGACGACCTGGTCGGCGTAGGCGGCGGCATGGTCCAGGTCGTGGAGGGCCGCCAGCAGGGTGAGCCCGAGTGAGCGGATCAGGTCGAGCAGGGCGAACTGCGCGCCGGCGTCGAGATGGTTGGTGGGCTCGTCCAGGATCAGCAGCGGGGCCTCCTGCGCGAGGGCCCTGGCCAGCAGCACGCGCTGCCGTTCTCCTCCGGAGAGGGTCGACACGAGCCGGTCGGCGGCCCGGTCCATGCCGACCCGCCTCAGCGCGTCCGTGATCGCCGCGCGGTCGGCGCGGGTCTCGCGGTCGAGGGGCCCCTGGTGGGCGGTCCGGCCGACGGCGACGGCCTCCGCGACGGAGAAGTCGCCCCCGGCCCCGCCGTGCTGCGGCAGGACGGCACGGCGCCGCGCGGCCCGCCGGGGCGACATCCGCCACAGGTCCTCGCCGCCGAGACGGACGACGCCCCCGGACGGGCGCAGCGACCGGTACACCGTCCTGAGCAGGGTGGACTTGCCGCTGCCGTTCGGGCCGACCAGCGCCACGAACTCGCCCGGCCCCGCGCTCAGGCACACGCCGGTGACGATGGGACGGGCGTCGATCCGGACGCTCACCCCTTCCAGATCAAGGCGCATGGGTGCCTCCGGTGGCGCGGCGGCGCAGCAGGAACAGGAAGAAGGGGACCCCGAGCCCCGTGGTGAAGACCCCGACCGGCAGCTCGTTGGGACGGTCGGCGATCCGGGCGGCCAGATCCACCAGCACCATGAACACCGCACCGCCCAGCAGCGCCACGGGCAGGACGCGGCGGTGGTCGGAACCGACCGCGAACCGGGCCATGTGCGGGACCATCAGGCCGACGAACCCGATGCCGCCCACGACGCTCACCACCGTGGCGGCGAGCAGCGAGCCGATCAGCAGCAGCGTGACGCGCAGCGCCGCGACCGGGACGCCCATCCCCGTCGCGGCGTCCTCCCCGGCCAGGAGCGCGTTGAGCGGCCGGGCCCGGAGCATCAGGCAGGCCAGGCAGGCCGCGATCAGCGCGGCGGGGAGGCCGAGGTCGGTCCAGGTGGCGCCGGCCACGCTGCCCATCAGCCAGAACATCATCCCCTGCAGTTCGGTCGGGTTGAGCTGGAGCTGGACGAACGTCGTCGCGGCGGTGCACAGGTACCCGACGGCGACGCCGGTCAGGACCAGCCACGAGTCGAGCAGCCGTCCCGCCCGCTGCGCCAGCGCGTACACCAGCAGCGCCGACAGCAGGGCGGCGGCGAAGGCGGCGCCGGTCACGCCCAGCGCGCCGGTCGCGCCGCCGAGGGCGGTGCCGCCGAGCGCGGGCACGAGCACGGCCCCGAGGGAGGCCGCGGAGGAGACGCCGAGGACGTAGGGGTCGGCGAGCGGGTTGCGGACCAGGGCCTGGAGCGCCGCGCCCGCGACGGACAGGCCGGCGCCCGACAGCGCCGCCAGCAGCACGCGGGGCGTGCGGATGTCCCAGACGACCTGGCCGAGCAGCGGGTCGGCGCTGTCGCCGCGCCCGGACAGGTGGGCCCACAGAACGCTCCACACCGTCCCGAACGGAAGGTTCACCGAGCCCACCGAGATGCCGAGCACCATGGACGCGACCAGGGCGGCGCCGAGCGCGGCCAGCAGGACGCCGGTGCCGGCGCCGGAGACGAGATGCGGCCCGCGCGCCCGGGCCGGAGCCTCGCGGGTGAGGATGTCAGGCATCGCCGATCACCTTGGCGATCTTCTCGACGCCCAGGGCGTTGAGGGGGCCGAGGTAGACGCTGTCGGAGACGACCGTGTACGTCCGGGTCTTGGAGGCGTTCCACTGCGGGTAGGCGGCGAACAGCTTCGCGGCCTCGGCGTCGCCCTTCTCCTCCGGGGTGAACAGCCCGACCACCAGGACGTCCACCCGCGCGGTGGCGAGTTGCTCCTTGTTGAGGGTGCGGGTGGCGTCCTCACCGCGCCCGGAGAACGCGTTGACCCCTCCGGCCGCCCGGATGACGTCGTCGTAGACGCCTCCGGTCATCACGGCGGGCAGGCCGTTGGCGTTCATCATGGACATGCCCGGGTAGGCGATGACGACCCTCTTGGCGGGCCGGCCGGCCGTCCGCGCGCGCACGGCCTCGACACGGGCCCGCAGCCCGGAGATCACCGTCAGGGCGCGCTGCTGGACGTCGAAGATCCGGCCGAGCAGCGCCAGGAACTCCAGCGAGGAGTTGATCGACTGCGCCCGGTACGCCCGCTTCTCCGCCTCGGTGGCGTCCGGCTTGCCGTTGGCGCAGTTGACCGGGTTGACCAGCGACGGGATCCCCGCGGCGGCCAGCTGCTCCCGGGTGGCGAATCCGCGCTTGGCGTCGAAGCCTCCCGACCAGGTGGAGACCACGAGGTCGGGCTTGAGCCTCAGCACCTGCTCGGCGGGGACGTCGAAGTTCCTGTTCATCGTCAGCCCGCCGGTCGGCAGCGCCCGGATCCGGCCGATCATGGACGGGTCGTCGGACACGCCGTAGGTCTGGGCGTTGGCGAGGACGCTCTTCTCCAGGCCGAGCATCAGGAAGCTCTCCACCTCGCCGACCGAGGTGCCGTTGAGGATCAGCACCCGCCGCGGCGGCCGCGCGAAGGCGACCCTGGTCCCGCAGTTGTCGAACGACAGGGGATAGGACGTCCTGCGCGCCGGTCCGGTCGCGGACGCAGCGTCCGGGCCGGGGCCGGCGGGGGAGCCGCCGCAGGCGGCGGCCGGCGCCGCCACCAGCGCGGCGGACATCGCCGCCGCGAGGGCACGCGAAAGGAGGGGACGGTTCATGGGCGTGCTCTCTTTCCAGCGGGAGCCGTCGGCGGCTCCTCGGGAGGGATGCGGAGGACATCCGGGCGGCGTCGTGCCGGGCCCGGCGACATGCGTCGCCCTGAGAGCGGTGGGAGATCAGTGGTTCACGCGGTGGCGCCCAGGGCGGTGGTCGTCCCGGGAGGCCCGCGACGGGCCACGGCGTACCGGAGGGCGTCCCGGGCCGGAGCCCGCTCATCGGAGCGGCCGCGCGGCACGGGGCGCGGAAGGCCGGGGGATCGTCCGGCCGCGACCGCGAGCAGGAACACCAGCGGTCGCAGGACCCAGCCGGCCAGGACCCGGACGAGCGCGCACAGCCGCGCCTCGCCCCACTCCAGCCAGGCGGACGTGACCAGCACGCTCACCGCGTGCATGAGCAGCATCGCCAGACCGGGACCGCCGCCGTGGGCCATCGGCTCCGCGCCGCCGTCCATGGCGGCGGCGTCCGGCCGGGCCGCCACCAGCGGATGCCCGGCGGCGCGCATGAGCAGGACGTGCAGGACGACCTGCGAAGCGGCGGTGGCGGGCACGATCGACGCGAAGGTCCGCTCCCGGCCGGTCAGCGCCAGCGCGGGGCCGAGCACGAGCAGGAACCCGGCCAGCGTCGCCGCCCGGTCGAAGCCGCCGCCGCCGGCCAGGTGCCCGAGCGCGGCCAGCCCGGCGCACGCGGCGGCGAAGCCCGCCGCGCGCACCCAGCGCACCATCGACCATGGACCCATCTGGTGGGGATACTCCCACACGGGAACGGACGGATCGGGCGACCTCGGCCGGGTGTCGTCCTCCTCACGCCGCTAGGCGCGGGAGCCGCGGCGGCGCAGCGCGCCGTAGGCGCGCAGGATCGCGGGCACGAGCGCGTACACGACGGTGGGCACGACCACGCCGGTCACCACGAGAGTCCGGAGCGGCAGCGAGAGCGATCCGAGCAGGGGGCCCAGCAGCATCTGCGTGGCCATGATCATGAGGTACACGGCCAGCCAGGTGAACAGGGCGCGCAGGTGGATCGAGGGGGCCGCGACGGCGGGGGCGGGGGTGCGGACGGATGGCATGGCGTCTCCTGGTGGTCCGGTAAATCCAACTTGCGAGTTGGAGTTAACCACGCCCGGCCGCAGATTCCAACTCGCTAGTTGGAATCTGCGGTAGGCTCCGGGCATGGCATGGGACACCGCGAGGACCAAGCGGCTCATCCTGGACGCCGCGGTCGGCGAGTTCGCCGCCCACGGGCCCGAGGCGGCCCGCATGGACCGGATCGCCGCGACGGCCGGGGTGAACAAGGAACGGATCTACTCCTACTTCGGCAACAAGCGGCAGATGTTCGCGATCGTGCTGACCACGGAACTGGAGCGCCTGGCCGAGGCCGTGCCGCTGGACGCGAAGGCGGCCTCCGACCTGGGTGAGTACGCCGGGCAGGTCTTCGACTACCACCGCGCGCACCCGCACTTCGTCCGGCTGCTCCACTGGGAGGGCCTGCACACCACCGAGGGCGAGCCGGTGGCGGCCGAGGCCGAGCGGACCGCCCACTACGCCGGGAAGATCGCCGCGCTGGCGCGGGCGCAGGAGGCGGGACGCCTGGACGCCCGGCTGGCGGCCCGGGAGCTGCTGTACTCCGTCATCGTCCTGGCCGGCTGGTGGTTCGCCACCCCGCAGCTCCGGCGGATGCTGATGCCCGACCTCGACGACGACCCGGACGGCCAGCGCGCCGCACTCGTCCGCATCGTCCGCCGTCTCGGCGACCCCGCGGGCTGACCGCGATGGAGGTCACCGCGGTCGCCGAGATGAGGGCGGGCGAGGGGGCTCCCGGTCACGCGTCGGGGGTGACCAGGCCCGTCCGGTAGGCGATGACGACCAGCTGGGCGCGGTCGCGCGCTCCGAGCTTCGTCATCGTGCGGCTCACGTGGGTGCGCGCGGTCGCCGGGCTGATGAACAGCTCGGCGCCGATCTCCTGGTTGCTCAGCCCCCGTCCGATCAGGGCCAGCACCTCCCGCTCGCGCTCGGTGAGCGGGGCGAGCCGGTCCAGGGCGTCCGCGGACGCCGTGTGCCACGCGGTGAACTTGCTGATGAGACGCCTGGTGATGCGCGGCGCGAGCAGGGCCTCGCCGGCGGCGACCACCCGGATGGCGTGCAGGAGCTCCGCCGGTCCGGCGTCCTTGAGCAGGAAGCCGCTGGCACCGGCCTGCAGCGCCTCGAAGACGTAGGCCTCGGTGTCGTAGGTGGTGAGGATGAGGATCCGGACGTCCTCCAGCCCGCGCGTCGCGGTGATCCGCGCCGTGGCCTGGATGCCGTCCAGCCTCGGCATGCGGATGTCCATGAGGACGACGTCGGGGCGGGTGGCCTGGGCCAGCTCGACCGCCCGGGCGCCGTCGGTCGCCTCCGCGACCACGGCGATGTCGTCCTCGACGTCGATGAGCAGCCTGAACCCCGACCGCACCAGCCCCTCGTCGTCGGCGAGCAGGACCCTGATCGGCTCCGTGGCCGGCGCGCTCACGGCGCCGCCTCCCGCAGCGGCCCGGTCGGGGCGAGGGGGAGCCGGGCCGTCACCTCGAACCCGCCGCCCGGAGTGGGGCCGGCGTCGAGCTCGCCGCCGAGCAGCCGGCAGCGCTCGCGCATGCCCAGGATCCCGTGGCCGGGGCCGTCCGGGGCGGCCGCGCCGCCCGCGGCGCCGTTCCCGGTGCGGCGGCCCTCGTCGGTCACGCGGATCTCCAGGGCGTCGGTCCCGGAGGTCAGCGCGACCGTCACGCGGGTGGGGCCGACATGGCGGATCACATTGGTGACCGACTCCTGGAGGATCCGGTAGGCGGCGCCGCCGACCGCGCTCGGCAGCGGCGTCGCGGGAGGGGACGCCTCCAGCGTGACGTCGAGTCCCGCCTCGCGCGCCTTCGCGGTGAGCTCGCCGATCTGCTCCAGGCCGGGCTGCGGTGCGCGCCCGTCGCCGTCGTCGCGCAGGACGCCGAGGACGGCGCGCATCTCCCGCAGCGCCCGCGAGCTGGTCTGCTCGATGGTCCGCAGCGCTTCGCGCGCCTGCTCCGGACGCTTGTCGAGCACGTGCGCGGTGACCCCGGACTGCACGTTGATGATGGCCACCGCATGGGCGACGGTGTCGTGGACCTCGCGGGCGATCCGGAGGCGCTCCGCGTCCACGCGCGCCCGGGCCTCCTCCTCGCGGGTCCGTTCGGCCAGTTCCGCGCGCTTCTCGGCCTCGGCCGCGATGACCCGGCGGGACCGGACGGACTCGCCGAGGGCCGCGCTCATGACCGACGCGCCGATGCGGAAGAACACCCAGCCGATGGCGGCGCGCGGTTCGATGTCGTGCGCCGTGTACAGCCATACGGCGGCCAGCACGCCGATCCCCGAACCGGCGATCACCAGTGACCGGCGTCCGTCGCCGTAGGCCGCGAGGGTGTAGAGGGAGACGAAGAGCGCGAGCCAGCCGGGCCCGTCCGGGAAGTCGAGCCCGTAGTACACGAGGCTGGCGAGCGCGGTGACCGCGAAGACCGGCGCCGGCCACCGCCGGCGCAGGGCCACGGCCAGCCCGCTCACGACCAGCAGCGCGTAACCGAGGTTCCCCAGGTCGGCGAGCGGCCGCGTCGCCCCTTCGGCGGCGATGCGGCCGAGCGTTCCCTGAACCTGCATCACGGTGACGAGGAGCGCGAGCAGCGTGTCGTGCGTCACCGCGCGCAGGGAGAACGTCCCGGTACGGCGTTCCATGCCGGAATCCTACTGTCGTGGTGCGCGAACGCTCCTGCGCTCAGGCGCGCGACCTGCTCCTCCGCCAGGTGGAGCGGCCCGCGGAGCGGCGTACGCCCGACTGCGTAGACGCCGCCGTCGTCCGGCAGACGCGGCGGGCGCCCCGCCGGCGCGACGATCGCCGCCATGAGCGAGCATTCCGCAGACCCGCGACCGGACGGCGCCCTCGCGGCGCTGGCCCGCTTCTGCCACCGGCGCCGCCGCCTGGTGCTCCTGGCCTGGCTCGTCGGCGTGGTCGCCGTGGCGTTCGCCGGCTTCGGCTTCGGCGCCGCGCCCGACAACGACTTCTCCGGCGGAGACTCCGGATCGGCCAAGGCGCAGAAGCTGATCGAGAGGCACTTCCCCGAGCGGCGGGGCGACACCCTGACCCTGGCGATCAAGGCGGACCGGGGGATCGACGACCCCGCCGCCCGGCGGCGGATCGAGAAGGTCGTCGCCGTCCTGGACGCCTCGCCCGTGACCGGGCCGGTGACCTCCCCCTACCAGGACCCGAACCTGGTGACGCGCGACCGCCGCATCGCCCGGACGACGATCCCGCTGACCGAGGAGGCGGCCAAGAAGACCGACATCAAGCCCCTGGTGGAGGCGGTCAAGGACGCCTCCGGCGACGGCCTGCTCCTCGGGCTGGGCGGCGAGCGGGCGGAGAAGGCCGAGACGCCCCAGCAGGGCCCGGCCGAAGGCGTGGGCCTGCTGACCGCCGCGGTGATCCTGTTCATCTCCTTCGGGTCGCTGGTCGCGATGGGCCTGCCGATCGCGACGGCGCTGACGGCCATCCTCGGCGGAATGGCCCTGATCAAGCTGGTGGGGCACCTCGTCCCCGCGCCCGACTTCACCGTGCTCGTCGCCGTGCTGGTCGGCCTCGGCATCGGCATCGACTACGCGCTGTTCATCGTGACCCGCTACCGGGAGGCCCTGCGGGACGGGGACGACCCCGAAGGCGCCACGGCCACGGCCATCGCCACCGCCGGGCACGCCGTGCTGTTCGCCGGCACGACCGTGGTGATCGCGCTGCTCGGACTGGTCGTCATGGGGCAGCGGCTGATGACGGGCGTGGCCGTCGCCGCGTCGGTGACCGTGCTGGTCACGATGATCGCCGCGGTGACCCTGCTGCCCGCGCTCCTCGGCTTCACCGGCCGCCGGATCGACTCGCTGCGGCTGCCGCGCCGCGCGCCGCGCCCGCGCCCCGGCGAGCGCCGTCCCCCCGCCGAACGCTGGGCAGGCGTGGTGCAGCGCAGGCCGCTGGTCGCGGCGGTCCTCGCCGGGACGGGCCTGCTCGTGCTCGCCGCCCCCGTGCTGTCGATGCGGCTGAGCCTGCCCGACGCCAGCGTCCAGCCGCACGACCGGAGCAGCCACACCTCGTACACGATCCTGTCCGAGGGCTTCGGGCCCGGCTACGGCGCGCCCTTGATCTTCGCCGCGCGGATCGGATCCCCGGACGCCGATCTGCGCCCCGTCGTCGACGCGGTCGGACGGACCGGGGGCATCGCCTCCGTCACGCCGCCCCGGATCAGCGAGGACGGGCGCGCGGCCACGTTCATGGCCTTCCCGAAGAGCGGCGCCCAGGACGAGGCCACCGCCGACCTGGTGCACCGGCTGCGCGACGACGTCCTGCCCGCGGCGCCCGGCGGCGCCGGCGTCCAGGTCGGCGGCCCGAACGCCGGCGCGATCGACATCGCCGAGGAGGTCGGCTCCCGCCTGCCCCTGATGATCGCGGTCGTCGTCGCGCTGTCGCTCGTGCTGCTGGTCGCGCTGGTCCGGTCGGTCACGATCGCGCTGCAGGCCGCGGTGATGAACCTGCTGTCGATCGGCGCGGCCTACGGCGTGCTGGTCGCGGTCGTCCAGTGGGGCTGGCTCGGGAAGGCCCTCGGCTTCCCCACCACCATGCCGATCACGACCTGGGTGCCGATGATGATGTTCCCGCTGCTGTTCGGCCTGTCCATGGACTACGAGGTCTTCCTGATCTCGCGGATCCGGGAGGAGTACGAGCGCACCGGCGACACCCGGACGGCCGTCACCCGCGGGCTGGCGCGCACCGCCAAGGTCATCACCGCCGCGGCCGCCATCATGATCGCCGTCTTCTCGACGTCCCTGCTCGGCCCCGACGTGTCGGTCAAGCAGATCGGCCTCGGCATGGCCGTCGCCGTGCTCGTCGACGCCACCGTCGTCCGGATGGTCCTCGTCCCCGCGGTGATGGAGCTGTGCGGCAGGGCCAACTGGTGGATGCCGGGCCGCCGGGAACCCGCCCACGCTGGAGAGACCCCGCTCCAGGAGGCCGGCCCCCAGGAGACGTCCGGCACAATGGGGGCGGTACGGAGGTGACCGCGTGTCCGCACTCGGAGGATCGCTCGAACGCTCCATCATGGACGTGCTCTGGGCGGCGCCCCGCCCGCTGCGGGTCCGTGAGCTGCTGGCCGAGCTGAACGAGGACGCGGACAGGGCACTGGCCTACAACACCGTGCAGACCGTGGCCGAACGCCTGGCGCAGAAGGGCCTCCTCCGGCGTACGCAGGAGGGCACGGCCTTCCGCTACAGCCCCACGCGGCCGCGGGAGGAGTACGCGGTCGAGCTGATGCTGGACGCCCTGAGCGAGGCCTCCGACCACGGCGCCATCCTGGCGAGGTTCGCCGAGAGCGTCCCGCCGGAGGACGCCCGGCACCTCCTGGACGCCCTGCGGCGGCGGACCGCCGGCGAGGACGCGTGATCCCGTGATCCCGCTGGTGGTCGGGCTCGTCGTCTCGGTGGTCCTGCTGGGATGCGCCGCGGGGCCCGTTCTGGACCTCCTCAGGCGCTCCGCCGTCGGCCCGGGGACGGCCATCGCCTGCTGGACGGCCGCCCTCGCGGGGACGTTCATCGCCGCGGCGGGGATCGCGGCGGCGGGGCTGCTCGCGCCGCCGGGTCCGGGGCACGGACTGCTGTCCCGGCTGCGCGACTGCCTGCCCCATCACGGCCGTCTCGCCACCGCCGCCGCGGCCGTCGCGACCGCCGTCCTCGCCGCGGCCTGCGCCGCCGTGCTCGCCCGCGGCCTGCCGAGGCTCGGCCGGGCCGTGCGCCACCGCCGGCGGCACCGGGAGATGCTGCGGCTGGTCGCCCGGGAGGACCGCCGCCATCCGGACGTCCTCGTCCTCGACCACCCCGTGCCCGTGGCGTACTCGCTGCCGTCCCGGCACCGCGCGATCGTGGTCAGCACCGGGGCCCAGCGAGCGCTCAGCGCCGAGGAGCTCGGGGCCGTCCTGGCGCACGAGCGCGCGCACCTGCGCCAGCGCCACCATGTCTTCCTGCTGGCCCTGGACCTGGTCCACGCCATGCTGCCGTGGCTGCCGACCGTCCGGCGCGCGAAGGCGCGGCTGCCGCTGCTGCTGGAGATGGCCGCGGACGACGCCGCGGTCCGCGTCCACGGCAGGAAGCCGCTGGTCGACGCGTTGTGCCGGCTCTCGGCGGCGCCCGCCGGCGCGGGGGCGCTCGGCGCGGCGGGCACGCCGGCCGCCGGTGCGCTGATGGAGCGGGTGCTGCGGCTGGAGGGCGCCCCGGCGAGGCCGCGGCGCGCCGTCCGGCTCGCGGCGGGCCTGTTCGCGGTGGCGGCGGTCGCCGCGCCGCTCCTGGCCGGGGCCGCGGCGGTCGTGGAGCTCGCCGCGGCCTGCTGAGGCGGAATGTGGCATTTGGGGAAATCTGCCGCTTCGGTGGCGAACCGACCGTAAACCTCCTACGCTCCGTAGGAGGTCACGGTCCGACGTCCCCGCCGGGGACGGCCGGCGACCGCGCCGAATCCCGCGGACGTCTCCGTCCGGGGAACCGGGGACCCGATCTTCAGGGGTGAGTCCGTCCCGCGGGACGGTAGGGCGACTCCGGCCCGAACCCGTCAGCTGACCCGGTAGGCGGTACAGGAGAGGACACCGCATGCAGCGACGAGCTGCCGGCCCCCGAACGACAGCCCGCCGCAGGATCCGCACCCGCCGGCTCGGCGACGTCACGGCATGGACGGCCGCCCTCGCGCTGTCCGCCGGGCTTCTCGCGCCCGCGCCCGCCCACGCCGAGCCGAAGCCGACGCGCAAGCAACTGACCGCGCAGCAGGAGAAGCTCGCCGACGAGGCCGAGAAGCTCAGCGAGCAGTACAACGGCCTGCGCGAACGCCTCAAGCAGGCCGAGCACGCCGCGAAGCTCGCCAAGAGCAGCGCCCTGCGCCAGCAGAAGGCGCTGGACGAAGCGCGCGAACGCATGGCGAAGATCGCCGCGGACAGCTACAAGAACGGCCCGGCGGACCCGGCCATCACGTTCGCCTCGTCGTCCGACCCGCAGGCCGTCCTGGACCAGTCGGCCACCCTCAACTACTTCGCCAAGCAGAACGACGTCCGCATCACCCAGATGCTCCAGGTGATGCAGGGCGCCGACCGGTCCCGCAAGGCCGCCGAGCAGCGCGCCGCCCAGGTGCGCGCGCTCACCGGCGAGGCGAGGAAGAAGCGCCGGGAACTCCAGATCAAGCTCAAGAAGGTCGAGAAGCAGCTCGGCACCTTCAGGACCGCGGGCACGGGTCCCGCCTCCATCCCCAACCTCAACTCCGGCGGGGCCTCGGCCAAGGCCATGACGGCCGTCCGGGCCGCCCTCGCCCAGCAGGGCGTGCCCTACTCCTGGGGCGGCGGCAACGCGTCCGGCCCGAGCTACGGCACCGCGCAGGGCGCCAACATCAAGGGCTTCGACTGCTCCGGGCTGACCCTCTACGCCTACGCGCAGGTCGGCATCACGCTCGGCCACTACACCGGCAGCCAGTACAACGCCGGGACCCACGTGAGCATGAGCCAGCTCAAGCCCGGCGACCTGGTGTTCTTCCACAGCGACCTGCACCACATGGGCATGTACATCGGCAACGGCAACATGGTCCACGCGCCGCAGACCGGCGACGTCGTCAAGATCGCCCCCATCGCCGGCCGCCCATTCGCGGGCGGGGTCCGTGTCGCCTGACCCCTCGAAGCGGTGACCCGCCGGTGACCGCCGATCACCCTTCGCTACCCTGGTCCGCGAGATGAGCACGCACGTCGGCGGCCTCCCCGCACGGGACGGCGCGCACGCGGAACGGCCGGTGGGACGGCCGAGGCGCTCCGTGCGCCCGGACGTCCTCCGGCTGGCGTCCGGCCTGCTCGTGCTCCTCGGGCTGCTGGCGATGCACGGCTTCCAGTCCACGGCGAGCCCGGCGGAGATGGGCGGCGTTCCGCTGACGTCCATGGCCGCCGGGCACGCCGCCCCCGCCGCCGAAGCGATGGCGGGGCACCGTCCGCCCCGGGGCGACCGGCCCGGCGGCCATCACTCCGACCGCCACCCCGACCACCCCGGCGGCCAGGTCTGCCTGGCCATGCTGACCCTGCTCGCACTCGCCCTCGTCGCGGCCCTCCTGGCGCTGCGCCTGCGGAGGTCGCCGCCGATGGCCGTGTCGCGGCCGCCGCGGGTGCGGATCCTCCTGGTCGGACGGCCCCCGCCGAGACCGTCCCTGCACAGGTTGAGCGTGCTGAGGCTGTGACAGGTCCAGCGGCGCCCGGAAACGGGCGCCGCCGCCGACCACCGATCACAGCACTCGACACGGAAGGCTCACCACCATGAAGCGAGCGTTCGCGCTCATCACCGTCCCGGCCCTGGCGATCGCCCTGGCGGCGTGCGGCGACGGCGACGACGGCGGCTCGACGGGCCACTCGATGCCCGCCCACTCCATGCCCGCCCACTCCATGCCCGCCCACTCCATGCCCGCCCACTCGTTGCCCGCCCACTCGGCACCTGCCGGCGGCGCGCAGGCCGGACCGCACAACGGCCAGGACGTCATGTTCGCGCAGATGATGATCCCGCACCACCGGCAGGCGATCGAGATGGCCGACCTCGCCGCCACCCGCGCCTCGTCGGCGGAGGTGAAGACCCTGGCCGCCGACATCAAGAAGGCGCAGGGACCGGAGATCCAGCAGCTCGGCGCGTGGCTGAAGGCCTGGGGCGCCCCCGTCCCCTCGCCTGGCACGACCGGCATGGGCGGCATGCACCACGGCGGCACGGACGGCATGGACGGCATGATGAGCGAGAAGGACATGAAGGAACTGGAGGCGGCCAAGGGCGCGGCGTTCGACAGGGCGTTCCTCACGATGATGATCCAGCATCACGAGGGCGCCGTGGCGATGGCCAAGGCCGAGCAGTCCTCCGGACAGTTCCCCCCGGCCAAGCAGATGGCGGCGACCATCATCTCCTCGCAGACCGCCGAGATCGCCAAGATGAGGTCCCTGCTGAAGCAGTGAGGACCGCCGGTCACGGAGGCGGGCGGCGCCGCGCCCCCGCCCGCCTCCGTGCCGGAGGCGCCTCGGCCTCAGGAACCGGTGCGGTGCCCGGCGGACGCGGCGGTCACGTCGCGGACGAAGCGTCCCGCCTGGTCCAGGGCGCGGGCCGCCTCCGGGAGGAACGTCCAGAACAGGTGGAAGCCGTGGGTGGCCACCGGGTAGAGCTCCAGCCGCGCGTCCACGTCCTGCTCGCTCGCCTCCTCCGCCAGGCGGCGGGCGTCGCCGACCAGGTGGTCGCCCGTGCCCGCCTGGAGCAGCAGGGGCGGCAGGCCCCTCAGGCGGCCGGGGGAGGCCAGCGGGCTCAGCAGCGGATCGTCCAGGGAGCGGCCCGCGAGGTAGTGGTCGACGCACTGGCGCATCATCCGGCCGGTCACCACGAGCTGGGGGCCGGCCGGCTCCTCCTCCAGGACGGTGTGCGCCAGGTCGATCCACGGGCAGAACAGGGCGGCGCCGCCGGGCAGGGGAAGGCCCTTGTCCTTCAGCGCGAGCAGCAGGGACAGGGCCAGGCTCGCCCCCGAGGAGTCGGCGGCGATCACGACCCGCTCCGGCGGCGCCGCTTCGAGCAGCCAGAGGTAGGCGCCCGCCGCGTCGTCCAGGGCGGCTGGGAAGGGGAAGTCCGGCGCGAGCCGGTAGTCCGGGACGACCACCTCGCACCCGGCCGCCACCGCGAGCGCCCCCGCCAGGGGCCGGTACCCGTACGCCGAGCCCATCACGAAGCCGCCCCCGTGCAGGTAGAGGACGCGCGACGGTGAGGCGTCCGGCGGCGCCAGCCGCAGGGCCGGGACTCCGCCCGCCTTCACCGGCCTGACCGCGACCTCCGGCGGCGGCTCGAACTCGGCGAGCAGGGTCTCGTACTCGACGCCCATCTGACCGAGGTCGCCGCCCGCGCGGTTGTGGTCGGCGATCGGCCGCCACAGCCTGCCCGCGCGGCCGGACGCCTCGCCGCCGATCGAGCGGGTCGTCGCGATCGCGTCGTCCACGCCCGACAGCAGGGTCCTCGCGCGGTCGAGCAGGGCCTCTCCGGCGAGGGTCAGCTCCACCCGGTGCGTCGAGCGGTTCAGCAGGTCGCACCCGACCAGCCGCTCCAGGCCCTTGATCTGGCGGCTCAGCGCGGGTTGCGACAGGTACAGGCGCGCGGCGGCGCGGCCGAAGTTCAGCTCCTCGGCGACGGCGACGAACGCGCGGAGATGGCGCAGCTCGATCGCGTCCGGCGCCTGGGGCAGCCTGAGCACGCGCGGCGGGGTGTCGTCCGGCATGCGGCCATTGTCGCCGCACCGCGCCCCCGGTGGTGATGCCGATCATGCACGACCGTCATGCGCGAACGGCCTTTCCCTCCGGAGGGGCCGCGCTGCCACGGTCGACCCATGACCACGACGAAACGGGTGGACATCCACCTGCGCGGCGCGTCCGGCCCGCTGCGGGCCGGCGTGCGCTGGTCCGGTACGGACGACACGCGCCTGCTGCTGCACTTCGACGGGACGCCGGGCGACCTCGGCCCGCACGCCGTCGCCCTCTCTCCGGAACTCGACGCCGCCCGGCCCGGTGCGCTGGACGACGCGGCGGCCGCGCTCGGCTGGGCCGCCGACCACGCCGCCGAACTCGGCGCCGCGCCCGCGCGCCTGGTCGTCGCGGGGCAGGGCGGCGGGGCGGCGATCGCCGCCCGGCTCGCCCTGCTGGCCCGCGACGAGGGCTGGCCGCCGCTGGAGCGGCAGATCCTCGTGCGCCCGCGGCTGCCCGCGGGGTTCGCGCCCGACCTGGCCGGGGTCGCCGCCGCCACCGTCGTCACCGGCCCGGACGACGACGGGCGCGCCTACGCCGGGCGCCTGCGGGCCGCGGGCGTCCCCGTCGAGGAGAGGAGCGTCCGATGACCCCGCCCCGCGCCGGACGCCGCGAGTGGATCGCGCTGGCCGTCCTCGCCCTGCCGGCGCTGCTGGTCTCGGTGGACATGTTCGTCATGATCATGGCGCTGCCGGAGCTGAGCGTCGCCCTCGGCGCGAGCGGCACCGAGCAGCTGTGGATCATGGACGTGTACGGGTTCATGGTCGCCGGATTCCTGGTCGCGATGGGCGCGCTCGGCGACCGGATCGGCCGCCGCCGGCTGCTGCTGGCCGGCGCCGCCGCGTTCGGGGCCGCCTCCTGCGCGGCCGCGTTCGCCGCGAGCCCGGCGGCGCTGATCGCGGCGCGCGCGGTGCTCGGCGTCGCCGGGGCCGCGCTCACCCCCTGCACCCTCGGCATGATCACGACGATGTTCGCCGATCCCCGGCAGCGGGCGAGCGCGATCGGCGTGTGGGCGGGCTGCTTCACGCTCGGCGCGATCGCCGGGCCCCTGGCGGGCGGGCTGCTGCTCGACCACTTCTGGTGGGGCTCGGTGCTGCTGCTCGGCGTGCCCGCGATGGTCCCGCTGCTGCTGGCCGGCCCGTTCCTGCTGCCCGAGCACCGCGACCCCTCGGCCGGACGGCTCGACGCGGCGAGCGTCGCGCTGTCGCTGGCGACGATCCTGCCCGCCGTCTACGGGGTCAAGGAGCTGGCCGCGCACGGGCCGCGCCCGCTGCCCGCCGCCGCGCTGGCCGCCGGGATCGCCGCGGGGGCGCTGTTCGTCCGCCGCCAGCGGCGCCTGCCCGACCCGCTGCTGGACGTCTCGCTGTTCCGCGGCCGGGTCTTCGCGGTCGTCATGGCGGCGCTGACCGTCTTCCCCCTGGCGTCCGGCGGCGCCATGACGTTCATCGCGCAGCGCTTCCAGCTGGTGGACGGCCTGTCGCCGCTGGAGACGGGGGCGGTGATGCTGCCCGGGATGCTCGCGGCGCTGGCGTCCTTCCAGGCCGCGCCGCTGCTCGGCCGCCGGGTCCGGCCGGGGCTGCTGCTGCCGGGCGGGATGGCCGTCGCGGTCGCGGGGTTCCTGGGCGTGGCCGCGGCGCCGGACGCGACGGCGCTGGCCGCCGCGTTCGCCGTCACCTGCCTGGGCAGCGGCCCCCTCGTCAGCGTCGGCACCGCCATCGTCCTCGGCTCGCTGCCGCCCGAGCGGGCCGGGTCGGCGGCCGGGCTCTCGCAGACCGGCAACGAGCTCGGCACCGCCCTCGGCGTCGCCCTTCTCGGCAGTGTCGGCACGATCGTGTACCGGGCCGCGCCCGGCCTGCCGCCCGCCGCCCGGGAAGGCCTCGCCCACGCCGTCGCGCGCGGCTCCGGCGTCGCCGAGGCGCGCGCGGCCTTCACCACCGAACTCCACGTGATCGCGCTGGTCTGCGCGGTCCTGCTGGCCGCCGTGGCCGTTCTCGTCGCGCGGACGCTCCGGCACCTGCCCGTCCCCGGTCCCGCCGAAGCCCCGGCGCCGGACCCCGTCCTCGAAGGAGCGGTCTCATGAGAAGGATCGTCGCGGAGTTGTTCAGCACGCTCGACGGAGTCGTCGAAGGCCCGGAGACGTGGCACGGCCCTCACCATGACGACGAGGTGGACCGGGCCGTGACGGCGGGCATGGACGAGGCGGACGCCCTCCTCGTCGGCCGCCGCACCTACGAGGACCACGCCGCCTACTGGCCGACGGCCGACGGTGCGATGGCCGAGCGCATGAACGCCTTCCGGAAGTACGTCGTCACCTCGTCGGACGCCCCGCTGGAGTGGGCGAACTCCGAGCCGCTCCCCGGACTCGACGAGGTGGCGGGGCTGGACGGCACGCTCCTCGTCACCGGCAGCCCGACCCTGGTGCGCGGCCTGCTCGCCCGCGGTCTGCTGGACGAGCTCCGCCTCGTGATCGACCCGATCGCCGCCGGCTCCGGCGGCCGGCTCTTCGACGCTCCGGTCTCCTTCGAGCGCGCGGCGTCCCGCGCGTTCCCGTCCGGCTCGGTCTCGATCACCTACCGGCCCGTCCGGTAGGGGAGGCCACCGCTCGCGTCCGGCCGTCCCGGACGGGACGGCCGGACCCGATCGACGCCGGGTCAGGGTGGGCGGATCAGGCCGCGACGGGAGGCGGCGGCGACCGCGGCCGTGCGGGAGTCGACGCCGAGCTTGGCGTAGAGGTGCACCAGATGCGTCTTGATCGTGGTCTCGCTGAGGAACAGCCGCTTGCTGATCTGCCGGTTCGAGAGGCCCTCGGCGACCAGGCGCAGCACCTCCAGCTCGCGCGCGGTCGGCGTCGCGGTGGGCGAGCGCATCCGGCCGAGGAGGCGCGAGGCGACGCTCGGCGCGAGCGCGCTGTCCCCGGCGGCGGCCGACCGGATCGCGGTGAACAGCCGGTCGGGGGGCGCGTCCTTGAGCAGGTAGCCGGTGGCGCCGGCCTCGATGGCGGCGAGGATGTCGGAGTCGGTGTCGAACGTGGTCAGCACGAGGACGCGCGGCGCGCCCGCCCCCGCGGCGGTGATCTCGCGGGTGGCCTCGCTGCCGTGCATCCCGGCGCCGAGCTGCAGGTCCATCAGCACGACGTCGGGGCGGAGCCGGCGCGCCTCCTCGACGCCCTCCCGCCCCGTCGCCGCCTCCCCGACCAGCGCGAAGCCGGGCTGGTCGGCGAGCATGGCGCGGATCCCGGAGCGCACCACGGGATGGTCGTCCACCAGCAGGATGCGGATCGGCCCGCTCACCGCCGCTCCCCGCCGCCGGGCAGCGGCAGGGTCGCCACCACGGCCGTCCCCTCCCGCGGAGCCGACTCTACGGTGAGCGCGCCGCCCAGCGCCCGGGCGCGGTCGCGCATCGCCCGCAGCCCGTAGCCGGTGCCCGTCCCGCTCTCCGGCGGGCGCCCGCCGGCCGCCGCGGGATCGAAGCCGCGGCCGTCGTCGAAGACGTCCAGCACCACCATGTCGTCAAGATAGGTCAGGGTGACCCCGACGTTCTCGGCGCCGGAGTGGCCGGCGGCGTTTCCGAGAGCGCCCTGGGCGATGCGCAGCAGCGCGACCTCGTGGTCGACCGGGAGATCGGCGGGGGACCCGGAGACCTGGAAACGTATCCGGGCGGTCGACCGGGCGTCCGCCGACTCGGTGATGCGGCGCAGCGCGTCCGGCAGGGAGGACCGCTGCAGGGCGGGCGGGGCCAGCGCGCGCACGAAGTTGCGGGCCTCCTCCAGGTTCTCCGCGGCGGCCTGCTCGGCCTCCGCCAGCCGCCCCACCGCGGCGTCGCGGTCGGTGTCGAGGTCGCGGCGGGCGGCGCGCAGCAGCAGGATGATGCTGGACATCCCCTGGGCGAGCGTGTCGTGGATCTCCCGGGCCAGGCGCTCGCGCTCGGTGAGCCGCGCCGCGTCGGCCTCCGCGCGCAGCAGCCTCTCGCGGGTCCTGACCAGGTCCTCGATGAGCAGGCGGCGCTGCTCGCTCTCCCGGTAGAGCGCCCGGTAGGCCAGGGCCATGAGGGTGGCGACGGAGGCGCCGACGCTCGGGCCCAGCACCTCCGCCAGCGTGACCCCGCCGCCGTGCCAGGCCACGGCCCCGATCGCCGCGGCGGTCAGCAGCGCCACACCGGGCAGCGCGGCGGGCAGCGGCAGCAGGTGCAGGTAGAGGAAGAACAGCGGGAAGGCCAGCCAGACGAAGTCGGGGGAGGACAGGGCCAGCCCCGCCCAGGCCGCGGTGAGAAGCGCGAGCCACAGCCGTGCCGGGAGCGGGCGAGGGCGCCGTTCGTGCCGGGCCCAGACCACCCCGGCGGCGTAGAGGACCCCGAGGGCGAGGCCGCCCGCGGCGATTCCCGCCCGCGCGTCGTGCAGCGTGCGGACCAGGGCGATCGCGAGCAGCACCAGGAAGGTGCCGTGCACGGCCCAGCCGAGCAACCGCATCGCGGGCGAGAACAGATCGTTCGGCATTTCTCACTCACAGTAGGCGACGGGATGCCCGGGCCGCATCGATCGAATGGTTGATGTCCCGGTGTCCGGAAGAAGGCGCTCGGCCCGTCCCGCCGCACGATGCGCCGGGACGGGCCCGCGGCGCACGCTGGGCAACGTCGGTTCGGATGATGACGGGAACGGGGGCCCACGTGTTCGTGGCGCTGCGAGACCTGCGGTTCGCCAAGGGGCGGTTCGCGCTCATGGGGTCGGTCGTGCTGCTCATCACGCTGCTGGTGACCCTGCTGTCCGGCCTGACGGCCGGCCTGGCGCGCGACAGCGCCTCGGCCATCGAGGACCTCCCCGCCGACCATGTCGTGTTCGGCGGGGAGACGTCCTTCGCGGGGAGCCGGATCAGCGACGCGACGGCGCGGGCCTGGCAGGACGTCGCGGGGGTGCGGGCCGAGCCGCTCGGCGTCTCGATGGGCCGGATGACCTTCGGCCCGTCCGGGGCGCGCGGAGCACCGGCCGCGCTCTTCGGCGTCGCTCCCGGCGACCGGGCGCACCCGCCCGCGTCCGGGCAGATCGTGCTGTCGGCGGAACTGGCCGACAGCACCGGACTGGCGGCCGGCGCCAGGGTCGACGTCCTCGGGCACCGGCTCACCGTGGCCGGGACGGGCGCCGCGTCGTCCTACAGCCACACGCCGGTCGCCTGGCTCGGGATCGAGGACTGGCGCGCCCTGGAGCCGTCGGGCGGCGGCCCTGCCGCGACCGTCCTGCTGCTGCGCGAGACGGGGCGTCCCGACCTGGACGCGGCCGACCGGCGGCTCGGCACCACCACGATCGCCCAGGGGGACGCGAAGTCCGCGATCCCGTCGTTCTCCTCCGAGAACGGGTCGCTGCAGCTCATGCGGGGGTTCCTTTTCGCGATCTCGGCCCTGGTCATCGGCGCGTTCTTCACGGTCTGGACGATCCAGCGCCGCGGCGACGTGGCCGTGCTCAAGGCGCTCGGCGCGAGCACCGGCTACCTGCTGCGCGACGCGCTCGCCCAGGCCGTGCTGGTCCTGCTGGCCGGGGCCGGGCTCGGCGGCGCCGCCGGCGGGCTGGCGGGCCTCGCGATCGGGGACGGCGTCCCGTTCGTGGTCTCGGCCGCCACCACCGTCCTGCCCGTCGCGGTGATGGTCGTGCTCGGCGCGGCCGGCGCCGCGCTGGCCATCCGCAAGATCACCTCCGTCGATCCGCTGACCGCGCTGGGAGCCGCACGATGAGCCTGGCCCTCGCCGACGTCGTCCTGACCTATCCCGACGGCGACCGCACCCTGACCGCGCTCGATCGGGTGAGCCTGGCGGTCGGGCCCGGCGAGTTCGCCGCGGTCGTCGGCCCCTCCGGATCCGGCAAGTCGAGCCTGCTGGCCGTGGCCGCGACGCTCGTGTCCCCCGACTCCGGGACGGTGGCCGTGGCGGGCCGGGAGACCGCCGGGCTGCGCCCCGCCGAACGGACCCGGCTGCGCCGCGACCACATCGGCATCGTCTTCCAGCAGCCCAACCTGCCGGCCTCGCTGACGGCCCTCGACCAGCTGACGGTGATGGCGCACATGGCCGGCCGGTCGCCGCGGCGGGCCGCCGGCCGGGCCCGCGACCTGCTGGCCGCCGTCGACCTCGCGGGGCTGGAGCACAAGCGGCCGCACCAGATGTCGGGCGGCGAGCGCCAGCGGGTCAACATCGCCCGCGCCCTGATGAACGGCCCGGAGGTGCTGCTCGTGGACGAGCCCACCAGCGCCCTGGACCACGTCCGCGGCGAGCAGGTCGTCGGGCTGCTCGACCGCCTCACCCGCGACCGGGGGCTGGCCACGGTCATGGTCACCCACGATCTGGCCAGGCTCGCCGCCGCCGACCGCGTGTACTCCATGACCGACGGCCGCCTGTCCGAGAGCGCCCCCGCCGCCGGTCAGCCGCGGTAGGTCTCCAGGAGGCGGAGCCAGACCTCGCTGATGGTGGGGTACGAGGGGACGGCGTGCCAGAGGCGGGAGAGGGGGACCTCGGCGGTGACCGCGATGGTGGCGGAGTGGAGCAGTTCGGCCACCCCCGCCCCGACGAAGGTGACGCCGAGGAGCGTCTCGCTGTCCAGGTCGACCAGCGCGCGGGCGCGGCCCTGGTAGCCGTCGGCGTACAGCGAGGCCCCGGAGACGTTGCCGAGCTCGTAGTCGACCGCCCGCACCCGGTGCCCCTCCCGCGTCGCCTCCTCCAGGGTGGGGCCGACGGCCGCGACCTCGGGGTCGGTGAAGACGACCTGCGGGACCGCCCGCTCGTCGGCGGTCGCGACGCTGCGCCCCCAGGCGGCGGTGTCGAGGGGGCGCCCGGCGGCGCGGTCGGCGATGACCGTGCCGAAGATCCTGCCCTGGTACTTGCCCTGGTGGGTCAGCAGCGCGCGGCCGTTGACGTCCCCGGCGGCGTACAGCCACTCGCCGGGCACGCCGACCGCCAGCCCGGTGGAGTCGACCTGGATCGGCCGGCCCGGGGTGAGCCCGACCGTGTCCAGCCCGAGGTCGTCGGTGGCGGGCGTGCGGCCGGTGGCGAACAGGACCTCGTCGGCGGTGACGGTGTCGCCGCCGTCCAGGGTGAGCGTCACCGGTCCGTCGCGGCGGACACCGGTGACCGACGTTCCGAAGCGCAGGTCCACGCCGGCCGCGCGCAGGCCCTCGGCCACGGCCTCGCCGGTGAACGGCTCCATGCGCGGCAGCAGGCGCGACCCGCGCACGAGCTGCACCACCTCGCTGCCGAGCGCCCGCCAGGCGGTGGCCATCTCGCAGGCCACCACGCCGCCGCCGATCACGGCCAGCCGCGGCGGCACCCGCTCGGAGGACGTCGCCTCGCGGCTGGTCCAGGGGCGCGCCTCGGCCAGGCCCGGCAGGCCGGGCAGGGCCGCGCGGGTGCCGGTGCACACCGCGACGGCGTGGCGGGCGGTCAGGACCCGCCGCCCGCCGCCCGGGGTCTGCACCGCGACGCGCCTGGGCCCGTCCAGCCGCCCGCGGCCGCGCACCAGGACGAGCCCGGCGCCCTCCAGCCACTCGACCTGGCCGTCGTCCTTCCAGTGCGAGGTGAACTCGTCCCGGCGCCTGAGGACCGCTTCGGCGTCCAGCGGCCCGGTCACCGCCTGGCGGGCGCCGGCCAGCCGCCGCGCGTCCGCCAGCGCGGCGGCCGGGCGCAGCAGCGCCTTGCTGGGCATGCAGGCCCAGTACGAGCACTCACCGCCCACCAGTTCGCTCTCCACGACCGCCACGCTGAGCCCGCCGGCGTGCGCCCGCTCGGCCAGGTTCTCACCCGTCGGCCCGGCCCCCACCACCACGACATCGAACTCGTCCATGCCCCCAGCCCTTCCGATCGGCCGCAGTCTCGTCCACCCGGATCCTGCCGGACACCGCGGCGTACGGCAGGACTCCCCCCTGCCGCCGTCAATGATCGCAAATCGGGGGACCGGTTCTCCCGGGCCTCCCGCCTTTCTGCTACAAGTGTGGTTGCAGACCGCACGACAGGGGAGTCCGTGAGCGCCGAAGGCAGTACCAGGGCCGTCATCACCGCGCTGGCCGCGAACCTCGGGATCGCGGTCACCAAGTTCGTGGCGTTCGCGCTGACGGGCTCGTCGTCCATGCTGGCGGAGGCGATCCACTCGGTGGCCGACTCCAGCAACCAGGCGCTGCTCCTGATCGGCGGGAAGCGCGCGCAGCGGGACGCGACCGAGGAGCACCCGTTCGGATACGGGCGCGAGCGCTACATCTACGCGTTCCTGGTGGCGATCGTCCTGTTCAGCCTGGGCGGGCTGTTCGCGCTGTACGAGGCATGGCACAAGATCAGCGATCCGCACCCGATCGAGGAGTGGCAGTGGGTGCCGATCGCCGTCCTGCTGGTGGCGATCGCGCTGGAGGGGGCGGCGCTGCGCACCGCGGTCCGGGAGTCGAACCGCAGCCGCGGACGGGCGGGCTGGGTGCAGTTCGTCCGCCGGTCCAAGTCGCCGGAGCTCCCGGTGATCCTGCTGGAGGACACCGGCGCGCTGGTCGGGCTGGTGTTCGCCCTCGCGGGCGTCGGCCTGACCCTGGTCACCGGCGACGGCGTCTGGGACGGGATCGGCACCGCCGCGATCGGCGTGCTGCTCGCGGCCATCGCGATCGTGCTGGCCACGGAGGTCAAGAGCCTGCTCGTCGGGGAGTCCGCGACGCCGGAGCACCTGCGGCTGATCAGGCGGGCGATCGTGGAGGGCAGCGACGTCCCCGCGGTGATCCACATGCGCACCATGCACCTCGGGCCGGACGAGCTGCTCGTGGCCGCGAAGATCGCCGTGGATCTGCGGGACGACGCGCGGGAGGTCGCCGACGCGATCAACGACGCCGAGGCCCGCATCCGCGCGGCGGTCCCGATCGCCCGGCTCGTCTATCTTGAGCCGGACGTGCTGCGTAAGGAGGGCTGAGGACGGTGACGCGCAGGCCGCTCGGACGTCTGGAGGCGGAGGTGCTCGCCGCGCTGGCCGGGCTCGGCGGGGCGGCCAGCACCGCCGAGCTGGTGGAGCGGCTGGACGGTGATCCCGCCTACACGACGGTGAACACCATCCTGCACCGGCTGCACGACAAGAAGCTGGTCACGCGCGCCCGGGCGGGCCGGCACTACCGGTACCGGCTCGCCGTCGACGAGTCCGAGCTGGTGGCGGGGCGCATGCGCGACCACCTGCGGCACGCCAGCGACCCGGGGAACGTGCTGAACCGGTTCGCGCGGTCGCTCAGCGCCGAGGAGGCGCGCAAGCTGCGCGAGTTCCTCGACCCTCCGGAGGCCGGCGGGTGAACTGGTTCACCTTCCTGCCCCTCGCCATCATGCTGACGCTGAGCGCCGCGCTGGCGAAGGCGCCGTCACGGCTCCATCCGTCCTGGTCGGCGCGGCTGCTCGCGACCACCGGCGCGCTGACCGCGGTGGCCGCGCTCGGCACCGGCTTCTTCGTGGCCGTCAACTACGCGGCGACGCTGGCCCCGTCCGCGGCGGCGCACGTCCCCGAGTGGGCGCTGTTCGGGGACGACCGGCCGGTCCCGGACGCGGTGGGGATCCCGGCGGCCGTGCTGTCGCCTGCTCGGAGGTCCGGGGCTTTCCACCGGGCTCCTTCTTCGGGGCGTCCTCCGGGGGCGGGGCGTCCT
>NZ_JBEZJQ010000034.1:0-95135 GCF_040653135.1 Actinomadura sp. NPDC048021 | reverse complement strand
ACGCGGGTGTAGTCCTCGACCTCGCCGACGGCGGCGCGGACGACGTCCACCATCGGGACGGCGTTGCGCCAGCCGCGGGCCGGGAGGGCGCCGGACAGCACGATGAGGTTCTCGGCGTTGCGCCGCATGCGGGTCGCGAGGTGGTCGAGCCGGAACAGCTCCTCCAGCTCCTTGGTCTCGATGTCGCGGCGGCGCTCCATCGCGTCCAGCATGGTGAGCTGCCGGTGCACCAGCGTCTGGGTGCGGCGGGCCAGGCTCAGCAGGACGTCCCGGATGCCGCGGCGCAGTTCCGCCTGCTCGACGGCGGTACGGATCGCGGTCTCCTGGACGGCGTTGAACGCGCGGCCCACCTGCCCGATCTCGTCGGTGCCGAACCGCAGCGGCGGCGCCTCGAGCTCGACGTCCACCTTCTCGCCGTGCCCGAGCCGCTCGACGACGCCGGGCAGCCGCTGCTCGGCCAGTTCCCACGCGGCGCCGCGCAGCCGTTCCAGCTGCCGGACGAGCGCGCGCGCCGTGGTGATCGACACGACGATGGACGCGATGACCGCGAGGAGGCCGAGGCCACCGGCGAGCAGCAGCCGGATGACGACCCAGGCGGCGATGGGAGTGGCGCGCTCCACCAGCCGGTCGCCGGCGTCCTGGATGGACTTGCGCATCTGGGCGAGCGCGGGCTCGGTCGCGTTGCGCCACTGCTCGGCGGTCATGCGGGGGTGCTGCGCCTTCGTCCGCTGGAGGAGCATGTCCTCCAGGGCGCTGACGGTGGTGAGGCGCTTGTTGGCGTTCAGCTCGTCCCAGGCCTGCCGGTCCGCGCCCTCGAGGTCGACCAGGGCGCGCTCGTAGTTGAGGCGCCGGGCGCCGACGGCCTTGGCGATGTCGATCTGGTCGACCGGGGTGATCCGGCCGGACGCGAGGACGCCGGCGACCAGCGCGTCCTCCTGGGACAGCAGCTCCCAGGACCGGTTGACGGCGATCTCCGCGCGCAGGTCGGAGGTGAACCCCTTGTCGTCGAGCGTCGTCGTCCCGTCGTACATGTGGAAGATCGACTCGATGGTGTCGGAGTAGGCGTCGATGATGTGCCGGCGGTCGAAGGCGCCGGCGTCGATCGAGCGGCGGTCGCCGTCGAGCCGGCCGAGCAGCCGGACCATCGCGTCGAGCCGCTGGTCCATCTCGTCGTCGGCGGCGCGGCGGACCGAGCCGCTGCGGGCCTTCTCGACGACGATGGCCCGCTCCTTGTCGGTGCGGGCGCGCTGGGCGGCGAGCAGGTCGGGCCGCCGCTGGCCGGACGCGAGCATGGTCACGGTGAGGCGGCGCTCCTGCTGGAGCTCGACGAGCAGCGGGTCGCTCGGGGCCACGACGCTGTCCAGCGTGCTCACGAAGAGCAGGTTCACGCCCTCGCGCAACGTCACCCAGGCGGCGAAGGCCCACAGCGCGGTCAGCGAGACCAGCAGGGCCGCAATCTTGGTCCGCAGCCGTGAGTTGCGGAAACGCATTATGATCGCCCCAACAATTGTCAAGGTGCCTGCAATGCGAGGTCTTGGGCCCGGCTGCGAGACACTGGTGGCGGTGAGAGCGGGTAGCGCTATGCCGGATGATCGGCAAGGCACCGGTGAACCTTACCAACGCCACCAAACCCACTCAAGGTGAATGGTTTCCGGCTCAGGCGTACAACCAGGTCACCCTCGGACAGGGTGGTGAAATTCACCGCACTGAAACACTCGTGTCACGATGTGCCACACGAAGGGCGCCCAGGACCGCCGCCCGCACGATGGTCGTTGGGCGATATAGGTCTTTATCGTGCCAGAGAGGCGGCTTGCCGGAGTCAACGTCGCCCGGACCGCCGGTCAGGCTCCCCGCAGTGCTCCGCAGGGCCGCCCTGAGGTAGGCGCAGCCCCGCCGGACCGCTCGCTCCGCCGCCTCCCGCACCGCCGGGTCGGGCGCGGCGCCGCCGGACGGGCGGGCCAGCGTCAGGATGTGCACGGCGTAGGCCGTCTCCTCGGCCGTCCCGCACCAGCGCCCCCAGGAACCGTCCGGGCGCTGCTCGCCCAGCACCCACGCGACGGACCGATTCACCGCGTCCGCCGATTCCGGGCCGCCGAACTCGGCCAGCGCCAGGGCGGCGCAAGCGGTCGCGTAGAGCGGCGAAGCGTGCCACCTGTCCTGCCAGCGGCCGTCGGACAACTGCTCGCCGACGAGCCAGGACGCCGCTTTTCGCGCGCTCGCCGCGTAACGGCCGGCCGGGCCGGCGCCGCCGCACTCCAGGTAATGGCCGAACGCCTCAAGCACGTGCGCGTTCGTCGTGACGGACCGTCCGTTCTCTCCGGGCCAGCTACAGAAATGCGTGCTCGTTTCGTACTTCCACAGCAGGTCGGGCGGGTGCGGTTCACCGAGAAGCGACAACGCGTACAGCACGCCGGAACTGGTGTCGGCGTCCGGGGGCAGGCCGGTGCCGCCCGGCGCGCCGTCCTCGCCGAGCGACGCCCGCATCTGGGCGATCAACTCCGGCGGGGCGGCCGGCGCGAGTCCGGTGCGGGCCAGCCAGCCCAGCACCCACCCGCGCTCGAAGTTGGTCACCGGGACGGCGACGGAAACGGGACCGCCGTGCTGCTCGGCGGCGGCCTCCAGATAGCGCCGCGCGGCCTCGTCACCAGGGCCGTCGCCGTCGGGACCGCCGAGCCACGCGGCGGTGGCCGCGGTGGAGGCGCCGACGGTCGCGAACCGCCGCCGCTCGCCCGCCGCCGAGACTTCGCGGACGGCACGCGCCGGTTCCGGCAGCGGCACGGGACGGACCGAACCGGCCCGCCGCGCCGACGCCCCCGCGACCTCCAGGGCGTGCTGGACCTTCAGCGGCACGGCGCCGCCGTTCTCCAGGTGGGCCTTGGCGGCGGCGACGAACGCCCCGTCCATCCCGGCGGGCGGGGCCAGCCGTCCGCCCGTCCACCAGGCGGCGAGGGCGGGGTCGTCGCGGAGCCGGTCGAGGTGCCCGTTGATCGCCTCGATGAGGGCCGGGGTGATGTGCTCGATGGCCGGCATGTCCGGGAAGTCGGCCGCGGCGGCGCCGGCGAGCCGCCGCGCGAGGGACCGCAGGGCGCGTCCGGCGCCGCGGACCACCTCGGCGACGGAGACGCCGGCGGGCCAGCGCCCGCCCTCCGGGGCGAGCACGGAGAGCAGCGCCTCGGTCGCGCTCAGGCTCGGGACGAGCGCGTAGCCCGGGTCGGGCGGCCCCCAGCCGCCGTCGGGCCGCTGCGTGTCGAGAAGGAACCGGATCCTTGCGGCATGTCCGGTCAGCCAGGGGGCGAGGCCCACCAGCCGCCCGGTCTCGTAGACCGACGGGGACGACCGCCCCCACGGGTGGCGGACGAGATCGTCCACCAGCGCGGCGGCGGCCGCGTAAAGATCGTCGGGGTCGGGATCGGCGGCCTCGGCCGTCTCCGGGCCCGCCTCCTCGACGGTCACAGCGACCCCCAGTAGTCGCTCAGCCCGTAGAAGCCCGTACTGAAGCCGATCTGCCGTTCGAGGTAGGCCACCGCCTCGGGGCAGTCGTCCCGCAGCGGCCCGACGCGCTCGCGGCAGCGGGCCACGATCTCGTCGATCCGCGCGGTGATCTGGGCACGTTCCACCCCGAGCATCTGCGCGTTCAGGTCACCCCAGGTGACGTCCCGCTCGTAGGTGGCGAGGTCGTTGAGCAGCCGCAGCACCTGCTGGACGTCCCGGCTCGCGGCCTGCAGCTCGCCGATGTGGTCGAGGACGCCCTGGTCGGCGTGCACGATCCAGTGCGAGATGTTGACCCAGGCCGAGCCGTAGTTGTCGGCGTTGTCCAGGTACTCGTCGAACGTCGGCCACGAGGCCACGTCGACCGACTTCCACGTCAGCTCGCGGGCCCCGGCGTGCAGCAGCCGCGCCAGTTGCGCCAGCCAGTCGTCGCGCAGCGCCGCGAAGGCGGGCGCCCCGGCCGCCTCGTCCCGGATGTCGGCGAGGAACCGGGTGAGCCCGTCGCCCGGCGTCGGCGGCGCCCCCTCCGCGACGGCGAGGCAGCGCTGGTTGATGTCGTCCACCTCGTCCCGGGACGTCGCGACATGGTCCACCAGCCAGTCCAGGCCGAAGATCCACAGCGAGGTGCGCGCCGCCATCCGGATCCCGGACGCGGTGAGCCACGGCGACCCGAACGCGTTCGCGCAGGCGACGGCGTTGAACAGGGTCTCGTCGATCGGCTTGACGTCGAACAGGTCCGGATAGGTCTCCGCGCATTTCGCCAGGTCGCGGGCGCACTTCACGGCCTGCGCCATGACGGCGCCGTCGTGCCGCGCGCCCTGCAGGGCGTCGGGCGCCGCGGGGCCGCCGGGACGCGGAGGCGCCTTTTCCGCCGCCGTCACGCGTTCCGCCCGACCGGGGTCAGCGTCATCTCCATCGACTCCCGCGGCCGCAGCGTCGCGCCGATGCGCGGCATGGCGGGGATCGCGTCGGACAGGGCCGGGCGGAACCGGCTCAGGATGCTCGTCAGGATCATCCGCGCCTCGACGTCGAACACGTGCCGGCCGATGCACTGGTGCGGGCCCCCGCCGAAGGGGAAGTAGGCGTAGCGGTGCCGCCTGCGCGAGTTCTCCGGCGTGAACCGCTCCGGGTCGAACTCCAGCGGGCGCTCCCACACCGACGCCAGCCGGTGCGTGAGGAACGGGCTGATGAGCACCGGGTCGCCCGGCTCGATGTGCACGCCGCCGAGGATCGTCGGCGCGGTCGCCATGCGCGGGAACATCCAGCCCACCGGGTACAGGCGCAGCAGCTCCTGGACGACCTGCGACACGTACGGCAGCCTCGGAAGATGGTCCGGGCGGACGGGCTCGGCGCCCACCACTCCCTCGATCTCCTCGACCAGCCGGTCCAGGACCACCGGGTGGTCGTGCAGCAGCGGCCACAGCCAGGTCAGCGCCAGCGTCGTGGTCTCGGTGCTGGTCGCGAACATCGCGAGCAGGTTGTCGCGGATCCACTTGTCGTCCGGCGGGGCGCCGTCCTCGGTCCGGGCCTGGCAGAGCGCGGTGAAGATGTCGCTGCCGTCGCCCGGATCGTCCCGGTAGCGCGCCACCAGCTCGAACAGGACCTCGTCCATCACCTGCACGGCGTCCTTGAACGCCCGGTCGCCCGGCATCGGGAGCACGCGCGGCAGGAACGGCAGCAGGAAGCGGACCGAGATCGACGTCGCGATCTGGTCGAACGTCGGGATCAGCTGGTTGGCCTCGACCGGGGAGATCTTGTCGCCGAACAGGACCTTGATCACGGTCTCGTTGACGATCCGGCTCATCTCCGGCAGCACGTCGATCGGCCGTCCCGCGCGGGCGGGCTCCTCCAGCTTGCCGACGGCGTCGTTGATCGCATCCGCCATCAGCCCGGTGAGCCGGTTGACGTTGCGGGTGGTGAAGACCGGCTGCAGCACCCGCTTGCTGTGCTCCCACTCGGCGCCCTCGGACAGGATGCTGTCGCCCATCAGCTCGCGCAGCGGCCTCCAGAACACCCCGTCCCGCTGGAAGATCTCCGACTCGCGCCGCAGGACCTGCTGGATGTGGTCGGGATGGGTGACCAGGTAGGGGTGGGACGCACCGAGGTCGAGCCGGATGAGCCGGCCGTCCCCCTCCGTGCTGATCCGCTCCAGCTGGCGAAGTGGGTCGCGGACGAAGCCGGCGACCGTGCGGTAAAGGGGGAAGTTCTTCGCCTTCTGGACTGGGACGGCGCCGACGTCAACGGACATTTACCGACTGCCCCTCGATGTTGAGTTGGAGTACCAGTGCTCGCGGTTGGCCGTTCCGGGGGCATGGGGGCGCCCGGGACGCACGGCGCCCCTCGCGGTGGGATGCCGTGAATGAGTGATTCGGGCTTTGTGGGAAGGTTGCGGTGTTATGTAGCTTTCTGTGGGAGTATCACATGATCAATTAACAACGGCAAGGCTTCGCCCGGTAGAAATCTCAACCTTTCCGACGTGACCCTTATCACTTGCCCGCTGTGTTGTCTCATTGTCCGAGTCGGCCTTACAGGCACGCAGAAGAGGCCCGCGAAAAGGACTTTCGCCGGCGCGTGAGAACACGGAGAGTGACGCCCGCTAAATGGAGCTCTCTTCCGGTTTATACCGAATTACTGTGCCCCGTGGTCGATCGGGACCAGATCGGGCCACGCCACTCGCCCCGCCACTCTGACCTTGCCGGTCACTCTGCGTGATCCGCAGCGGACCACCACGGGGTAGCTGCCGGGCGCCGCGTCGCGCCTCACGACGGTCGAGTGGTCCACGGCCCGCCCGGCGAACGCTTCGGAAGTGGCGGCCACCGTGCCCCTGCATCCCGGCACCGAAAGCCGGATCCGCTCACCGGGCCGCGCGGCGGCGGGCTCCACCGAGACCGGACCGTCCCCGTGCGCCGTCGCCCGCCCCGTCGCCGGAGCCAGCATGCCCGCCGCGACGAGCGCTGTTCCCAACACGGTGACGCTGAGCAGACGCAACGACGACTCCCTCGCTCGGGGGTGTGACGTCCGGCACTTTAGCCCCTTGGCCCGGTTTGGGGCACCGCTTCCCTTCGTCCGGTGGCCACCCCGTCCCACGTGAGCGTCACCAGGGCGAGCCAGACCAGCAGGAACCCCGCCCACCGGCTCGGCGGCATCTCCTCGTGCTGCACGAAAAGCCCGATGGCGAACTGCAGCACCGGCGCCAGGTACTGCAGCATGCCGATGACGCTCAGCGGCAGCCTGACGGCCGCCGCGTTGAAGAGCATCAACGGCACGGCCGTCACGATCCCGGCCCCGGCCAGCAGCACCGCGTGCCCCGCCCCGTGATGCCCGAAGGTCGCCTCGCCCCGTCCCTCCAGCAGCAGCACGAACCCCAGCGCCGGCAGGAACGTCACCGCCGTCTCGACCGCCAGGCTCTCCGCCGAGGGCATGTCGGCGAACTTCTTCAGCAGCCCGTACACCGCGAATGCGGACGCCAGCACCAGCGCGATCCAGGGCGGCCGCCCGTAGTCGACGGTCAGCGCGACCACCGCGGCCATCCCCATCCCGACCGCCGCCCACTGCCACGGCCGCAGCCGCTCCCGGAAGATCACCACGCCGAACAGCACGCTGATCAGCGGGTTGATGAAGTACCCGAGCGCGGACTCGATCGTGTGCCCGGTGTTGACGGCGTAGATGTACGTTCCCCAGTTGACGCTGATCACCAGCGCCGCCAGCGTCAGCAGCACGCCCCGCCGCCATCCCAGCGTCCGCAGCCACCCCCGGCTCCGCCGCACGGCCAGCACCGCGACCACCGCGACCAGCGACCACATGATCCGGTGCGCGAGGATCTCGCCGGCCCCCGCCGGCTTCAGCAGCGGCCAGTAGAGCGGGAACAGCCCCCACAGCACGTACGCCGCGACCCCGCACACCACTCCCCGCTTCACCGAGGCAACATATCAGCAGGTAATTAACCAAAAGGAACAACGCTCCTGACGAGCGGAACCAGCGGCCTGACCCCCACCACGAGATCCTCGACGTGGCTGGCGGCTACTGCGGGACCGGCGGCACGGGCCTCTCCTGCCCGGTCGGCGTAGCCCCCGCCGAGTAGCGCTGGTCGCTCCAGCTTCTGCAAAGTCCAGATTCGCCGCCTCCCAGGTCATAGCATCGATGCTATGGCCTGGGGTACTGTGGAGCTTGAGCCGGAGGTGCGGGAGTGGTTGGAAGGTCTACCGACCGCGCATTTCGCTACGGCGGCGTTCTACATCGACTTGCTCGCTGATGAGGGAGTGCTGCTTGGGGAGCCGTACACGCGACAGCTTGATGGCAAGTTGAGGGAGTTGCGTTTCCACCTCGACGCCCAGGCCGTACGTGTGACCTACTGGATCGCTTCTGGCAGACGAATCGTTCTGCTCACGGTGTTCCACAAGACGCGCATGCGAGAAGATCGAGAGGTGGAGCGCGCTCGAAGGGCGCTGCGGCTGTGCGTGGCCGAGGCGCACTCGGCGGAGGCTGAGGAAGGTGAGGTCGATGGGTGATCGGGCGGACTGGAGTGCGCTGCGCGAGCGCCGCATGTCCGAACCTGGTGCTGCCGAGGCGTACGACGTTGCTCGCTTGGCCTATGAACTGGGGCGGAGTGTTCGGGCACTTCGTGAGGAGCGTGGCTGGAGTCAGAGCGAACTGGCCAGGGGGGCGGAGATGACCCAGTCGGCCGTGGCCCGGTTCGAAGCCGGCGGCACCGTCCCGACACTGGCGGTCCTCGAACGCCTGGCCCGAGCTCTCGGTGTCGAACTCGTCGTCAAACTGCGGAGTCCGGCCGCCTAAGACGGCGACCATGTGCAGAGACGGGTACCACCAGCAGTACCTGCACAAGAATCCGAACGGCTGCCGGTGTATTGCGATGCTCGCGGTGGTGCGCACCCTCATCTAGAGCTCCATGCCGATAACGACTCCTCCGCCAGGCCGGGGCGTAGGGCGCACGGTGGCATGGTTGAACGGTTGCCGCCGCCTGCGCTCTAGAGGCGGGTGGCCGTCTGGATCAGTCCGGCGAGGGCCAGGGACCGGCTGTGCGGCGGCCAGGCGATCACGGTGGTGACGGTCGGCGCGTCCAGGATCGGCACGAAGGCCAGGTCGCGGCGGAGATGGCTCCGGGCGGTCTCCGGCAGTAGAGCCACCGCCCTGCCCAGCGCGATCAGCTGCAGGAGCTGGGCGTGGTCGTGCACCTCGGGTCCCGGGCCGTCGGGGTAGCCGCCGTCGAAGTGCGGCCAGCGTGGCAGCGGGAGGTCGGCGATGTCGGCCATGCGCAGGTCCGTACGGCCTTCGAGGGGATGGTCTTTCGGCAGGACCAGGATCTGGCCCTCGGTGCTCAGCTCCTCGGTGTCCAGGCCGGTCGTCGAGTCGAACGGCCTGTGCAGCAGTCCCACGTCGGCCCGGCCGTCGCGGAGCAGCCGCTCCTGCTCTCCGATTCCGCACAGCAGGACCTCGACGGCGACCGCGCCGGGCTCGGCGGCGTAGGCGTCCAGGAGTTTCGGCAGCAGCTCACCCGACGCCCCGGCCTTGGTGACGAGCACCAGTTTCGGCTCCGTGGCGGCGGCGCGGCGGGTGCGGCGGCCGGCGGCGTCGACCGCGTCGAGGGCAGCCCGGCCCTCTCTGAGCAGGACCTTTCCGGCCTCGGTGAGTCCGACGGTACGGCTGGTGCGTTCGAGAAGCCGAACGCCCAGGCGGCGTTCCAGCTGCTTGATCGCCCGCGAGAGGGGCGGCTGGGCGATCCCGAGGCGCTCGGCGGCGCGGCCGAAATGGAGTTCCTCGGCGACGGCGACGAAGTACCGCAACTCTCGCGTCTCCATGCTCTCACCGTACCGGGGGATCAATACCCGCGAGGTATCGAACGCTACCCAAGCGGTGTTGGAGTGCTCCCGGCCGTACGGCCAGGATTTCGGGTATGAGCGAACAGACGATCACACTGATCACCGGTGCCAACAAGGGAATCGGATACGAGATCGCCGTCGGGCTCGGCGCCCTCGGCCACACCGTCGGCGTGGCGGCCAGGTCCCCGGAGCGGCTCTCGGCGGCCGTCGAGAAACTCCGCGCCGAGGGGGTCGACGCGTTCGCGGTACCCCTGGACGTGACCTCCGACGAGAGCGTCACCGCCGCGGCCTCCCTGCTCTCCGAGCGTTTCGGAAGGCTCGACGTGCTGGTCAACAATGCCGGGGTGACCGGTGGGATGCCACAGACGCCCACGACCGTCGACCCCGCGACCATGCGAACGGTCGTGGAGACCAACGTGATCGGCGTCATCCGCGTCACCAACGCCATGCTGCCGCTGCTCAGGCGGTCCGCCGCACCGCGAATCGTGAACATGTCCAGCAGCGTCGGGTCTCTCACCCGCCAGAGTTCTCAGTCCGGCGTGGAGGCCGTAGGCCCGATCTCCGCCGCCTACGCGCCCTCCAAGACCTTCCTCAACGCCGTGACCCTCCAGTACGCCAAGGAACTGCACGACACCAACATCCTGATCAACGCCGCCTGCCCCGGCTACTGCGCGACCGATCTCAACGGCTTCCGCGGCATCCGCACCGCCCAACAAGGCGCCGCCATAGCCATCCACCTGGCCACCCTGCCTGACAACGGCCCGACCGGCTCCTTCTTCGAAGACGCCGGCGTGGTGCCCTGGTAACTCGTCGACCACACTGGCCCTCCATCACGCTGAGTTTTCTGAACACAGGCACCCGGGACTCTCGCCCTGGTCGTCGAAAACGGCATTTCAGTGGGCCAAGCATTTGAAACTGCTGCCGATCGGACAATTTCCTGGCTGGAGGATCCCCGCACCCTGTGCTGGTGGCGTGCCCGGGCTGCACTGCCATCACCCTCAGCTTCTCCTGTGCTGGTACTCGAGCCGTTGGAGGATCGTGCGGTCAAGCGGGTGGCCCGCATCGGTCATATGAACGGACATGTCTGTTTGGCTTGGGTGATCTTGGGATAGGTAGGTCTCGAAGCTTGCCAGTAGACGGCGGCGAGATCTTGGGGGGTCTGCCGCCGGACCGCCCCGGGAGTCTGCATGGCTGGACATCGAGTTCTTCGCGTCACCGCTTGGACCGCCGCCTTCTCCGGCCTGCTGCTCATGCCATCCGCCGCCACCGCGGCGGCCCCGGAATGGGAGAAGGTGCCCACTCCGACTCTCGACGGTCTCGGGGTGGTGACCGAGATAGCGGCGGCCGGGCCGCGGGCCGCGTGGGCGGCCGGGATCGAGGACGCGTCGTCGAGTGGAAAACCCGTCATGCTCGCCTGGAATGGTCGGCAGTGGCAGCGCCAGGAGCTGCCGCCGGGCACGGGCCAGGTCGTCGACCTCGCCACCGCCGGACCGCGGAACGCCTGGGGCATCTACCTGAACGAGCGCGGCTCGCCGGCACTGCATTGGAACGGCACCGCTTGGCGCAGGGTCGGTTACCCGGCCGGGGTCCGGCCCACCATGCCGTCACCCCTGCCCACGTATCTGCAGATCGTCTCGGCGGCGCCCGGTGGACCGGCCTGGTCGGTCGGGTACGACTTGCAGGCGAAGAAGGCCGTCGCCCTGCGTTTCCAGAACGGACGATGGGTGCGCCGGAAGACTCCGGTGCCGATGGTCAGTGCCTCCACCGTCGCCGTCCGGTCGGCGAAGGACATCTGGATCGCCTGCACCTGCGACATCCCGGGGGCCGGTCCGACTGAGGCCATGCTGCAATGGAACGGCACCAAGTGGAGCACGATTCGGTACCCGTCCAAGGAGCAGACCTACATCGCGAAGATCGCGCCCGTCTCGGCCACGAGCGTCTGGGCCTACCGTGCCAACACCAGCTATGCGGCTCCCGAGCTCATGCACTGGGACGGCGAGAGCTGGACGTCGACGACGATCCCCGCGTCCCCGTTCGCCTATCACTTCCCCACGCTCGCCAGCGATGGTGACCAGGGCGCCTGGGTCTCGGTGAGCACGGTCGACGACGACAAGAGCTACCTGCACTACAGCGGCGGTAGCTGGACCACCGAAAGCGGCGCGGGACGCCCTGGCACCGCCGTCTGGATCCGTGACCTGGCCCGAGTACCGGGAACGCGCTCGATCTGGTCGACCGGCCTGCCTAGTTCCCTCGCCGGCGCCCCTTTCATAGAGCGCAGACGCTGACCACGCGGCCGCCCGGGTCCAGGTCCTTCCAGTCCGCTCAGTCAGTATGATCGCGCGATGTCGCTCGCAGCGCGGTGGATCCGGCCGCTGATGGTGGTCACGGCGGTCGGTTTCGCGGGCGCGGCCTACGCGATCCGGGCCGCGCTGGACGGGCCCGTCGAGCAGTACTCAGGCGCCGCGCTGTCCGCCGCCATCGTCTACACGATAGTGATCTTCATAAGGCCGTCGATCTCCCCACTGGCTGCCGGCGCTGCTGCGATCGCCTATTGCTGGCTCATTGAGTTCGCACAGCTCACGCCTGTACCGGAGGCGCTTTCCCAACGCGGCTGGATCGTGCGCCAGCTGCTAGGAGGCCGGTTCGACCCGGTTGATGTCGCCTGGTATCCCGTCGGCGTTGTTCCTTTGGTCGCCGCGCACTAGTTTTTTCGGGCCCGCGCACATTCTCGAGCAGAGCCGACGTCCGTCGAGCTTTAGCCGAGCCTTTCGTTCCGGCGGGGTGGTTGCGGCAATTCCGTGTCGGCTGTCGCTCGGTCTGGACGCCCTGCTCGGCCCTGAGCGACGAGGCGTCGCAAGGACGGCCCTTGCCGCTGCGTTGTCACAGCAGCGCGCGCTCGGACGGTCGCAAGAGAAAAGCGTTTCAGAGCGCGTGCAAAGGAGACTCCCTTATGAGCCCCGTCACTGGCCGGCAGCTTGCCCGCAGGGCAGGTATCGCGGCTTTCTGCCTCGGGCAGTTGTGCTTCGCGGGCGGCATCTCAAGCCTGATCGTCAACGGCGCCAGCGGCGGCATTCGCGCGTGATCTGTGGCTGAGCTACCTGCGGGCTGTGCTTGGGGCCGATTCCGAGCGGGTCAGGACGGATGCCATGCTCATTGCTGGTCCGCAGAGAACACGCGCAGGGGGGGAGGCAGGTCGATGACCTCGGCGAAGGTGCTCTACGTGGTCGTGTGCGGGGCTGGTGCGGCGTCCGATCTGGAGGCTTTCGTGCGGCTGGCCCAAGGCGCGGGCTGGCATGTCCGGGTGATCGCGACCCCCATGGGGGCCAAGTTCCTGGACATGGACCGGCTCGCGGCCCTGACCGGCGGGCCGGTGCGGACCGACTTCCGGCAGCCGCACGAGACGTCGAACGGGCTGCCTCCCGCGGACGCGATCGTGGTGGCTCCGGCCACGTTCAACACGATCAACAAATGGGCGCTCGGCATCACGGACACGGTCGCGGTCGGCATGCTGTGCGAGCACCTCGGCATGGGCGTGCCGATACTCGCGGTCCCGCAGGTCAAGGCGGAACTGGCCACCCACGTGGCCTTCGGGCGGAACCTGGACGCCCTCCGCTCGATGGGCGCGCACATCCTTTTCGCCCCGGCCGCCCCTTCACATGCGCGCATGCCGAGTTGGCAGGACATCCTCACCGAGTTGAACGGCATCCTCGACGGCTGAGCTGCCTATGTCCGCAGGGATTGGTCAGTCGCCAGTGGGGGAGTCGATCACGATGGCCTCGCCATCGCGCAGCGTGTGGTGGGCGATGCCCTGGGAGCGGTAGTGGTCAGCGACAGCTCCTAGGATCTCGGTCTCGGGATGTCCGGGGGAGTCGATGTGCGGCACCACGACGTAGTCGAGGACGGCCAGGCCGTCG
This sequence comes from Actinomadura sp. NPDC048021, assembly GCF_040653135.1. NCBI lineage: Bacteria > Bacillati > Actinomycetota > Actinomycetes > Streptosporangiales > Thermomonosporaceae > Actinomadura > Actinomadura sp. NPDC048021. Next base: position 81,895 of record NZ_JBEZJQ010000034.1, on the reverse strand, counting down.
AAGCGGGCCGGTGCGCCATAGGCGCTGTGCACAGCCTGGGGACTGTCGCATCGCTCCAGCCCGTGTAGGTCTGGGGCCAGGACGCAGGCGCCGGCGCTGTAACCCGCATAGACGACAGCGTCCTGTTGCAGGAGCTCGGTTATGGCGCGGTCGGCGCCACTCTTCGCCAGAGCGTGACGGAGGACGAACACGTTGCCTCCGCGGACCCAGAGGAGAGGGAAACCTCGGAGCGCGGCAGCGACGCGGCTTGGGTCCTGGTCGAAGTACGTCCGCAGATCGACTTCGACAGGTCGGAGGCCGAGGGCGGTCAGAGCGTGGATCTCTTGCTCGACCGCGGCTCGGCGCTCGGTGCCGGGCAGGGCGTCGACGGCGTTTGCGATCACCGCCGTCCGGGCCCCGGCGGGACTCTCCAGCAGTCGCAGCATCCGTTCCGGATGCTGTCCGGTCCGCCAGGAGGACAGATACATGCGCACCCGAGAACCCTAGGACGCCCCTACCCGGGCGAGCGTCCTGCGCGTCTCCTCTCTTAGGGGAGATGCCTGGGCGCCGAGGTTGGGTGAGAATGTCCAGCCGGACCTCTGGAGGGATGATGGCGGAAGACTTGCCGGCATGGGTCCGGCTCTCCGATTCGGATCAGGATGGGGCCTGGCGTGCCTTCGAGGAGTTGACGTCGTTTCGTCCCTCTGGCCGGCCGGATCCGCGGAGGGGCATCCTGGAGCCTTCCCCGTCGGTGACGTGGGATCTTGCCCGGGAACGTCCTACTCTCTCAGAGTGGCACTGGTACCTCGCCGTTGAGCCTGGCGACGTCAACGTCCTGTTCCATGAAGCCTTCAAGGCTTGCGTCGATCGGGACGAGTGGCTCTACGTCATGGACTGGACGCACCCTAGCTACCGCTTCTGGCCGCACCGCCTGAGCGAGCCGGAGGACTACAACTCCTGGGTCGTCCCCGTCTTTCCTGACGACGACTACTACATCTTCCTGTCGCAGGATCTCTCGTTCGGGACGTTCGGACATCCGTGGGAGGCCAGCCTCTGCGCCTACGGTGAACGACTCTTGGAGGCTGTCGAGGCGCGGAACACCGGCGTCCTGAGCAGCGTCCTCCGTCGCAATGGGCTCTGAGGAGTCGGCGCCGGGGGTCAGCGCAGCGCCATTCCCCACGCGTAGCGGCTGAAGCCATCATGCGCCGCAAGGCGTCGACGTCGGTTGCCGCGCTCATCGGCTTCTTTCTCTGCAGACGACAGAGCGTCGCCTGGACTGTGACCCTCCGGTGGGTGCTTTCGAACCCTATAGCGAGGTTCTCGGTACCCGGCGGGTCACGACAGCGGGTCAGGGATGCTGGTGAGTCGCTGGAGCCTGGATTGCGGCTCCTTGGCAGTGTGGGTATTGGACAGGTCGTGTGTGGCGGTTTGTGTTCTTTTGGGGACGCTGAGTCGTCGAGGTTGGGCAAATCCTCGGGCGTGAACCGACCACATGCGGTTGGTGGTGCACTAGTCTTTGCGACCTAGGCGCTTTGAAAGGTTGCACTCTGCCTTCTGGCAGAGAAGTGGAAGGTGTAGGGCATGCCGGACAGTCCGACTGTTCACCAGCGACGCCTTCGGGTAGAGCTCCGCAGGGCCCGTGAGGCCGCCGAGCTGACGCAGGAGCAGGCGGCGAAGGCCCTGGAATGGTCGCTTTCGAAAATCATCCGCATTGAAGGCGGGATGGTCCGGGTCGCGGTGAGCGACGTCCGCGTCATGTTGCAGCAGTATGGAGTGCCGGCGGAACGGTACGACGAGTTTCTGGGGCTGGCGCGCGCGGCCCGTGAAACGGCCTGGTGGAGCGCTTATCGCAGGGTCCTCAGCCCGCAGATGGCGGAGCTCATCGGCTTCGAGTCGGCCGCCGGCGCCTGCCGCGAGTTCGATCCTCTGCTCGTTCCGGGCCTCCTGCAGATCAGCGCCTATGCCAAGGAGATCCTCTCGAACCTGCGCGGCGAGGACGCTCCCGAGCAGATCAGCGAACTGGTCGAGGTGCGCCTGCGCAGGCAGGAGATCTTCGAGGGGGACGCGCCCCCCAGGTTCTACTTCGTCATCGACGAGGCGGCGATCCGTCGGCTGGTCGGAGGCGCCGCGGTGATGCGCGCCCAGTTGTCGCACCTGCTGGAGATGGCGAAGCGGCCCAACGTGACCATCGAGATCGTTCCGCTCGACCGGGGCGCCCATCCGGGGCTGAGCGGGCCGTTCAAGCTCCTTGAGTTCGTCGAAGCCGAAGACGACGACGTGCTGTATCTGGAAGGCGCGCAGGGTGAACTGATCGGTCGCGACTATCGCGAGGACATCGTCCGCTATCGCGAGAAGTTCGAGGTGCTGCGCCGTATTTCGCTTGGTCCGGAAGGCTCGGCCGTGCTGCTCAACACGGTCGCGGAATCGCTCTGAGGCTCCTCGACGCCGGCAGCGGCGCGGGGCGAGTGATCCACCTATGGCTTGATCTTCGGTGAACACTTACACTCTCACATTGACAGAGCACGACACAGGACTGTGGTGTGCCTGGGATCGTGCGCCGAAGGGCATGGCCGAGCGTGAGGACGTTCGCCCGAACAGAAGGTCGCCGTTCGCATCCTGATTGGCCTGCGAGGACGCCTCCAAGGTTGTGCCCCGGAATTCTGACAGCCGCGCCGTGAAGGCCGGCGGTTGGAAGGGGCCAGTGTGGACAGGACGAAACGATCGCGGGTGGTCTGGAGAAAGAGCAGTCGCAGCGGTGGAGGCAACTGCGTCGAGATCGCTTGTGACGGGGAATCCGTTCTGATGCGGGATTCCACGGATCGCCTGAGCGCCGTCCTGACGATTTCGAGCGTGGAGTGGCTGCTTCTTCGGCGCTCCATACGCAGGCGGTACGGCGACGGGACGGACTGATCGTCATGCGGCGGGCGCCGGGAGGGGGAGCTCTCGCGGCTGCAGCCTGTCGTGGTGGATGTAGCCGCTGGATCACTACTTCCAGCCGGGAGAAGTCCGTGGGCTTCAGGGCGCAGAAGCCGCTGCCCACGACGTCCTTGTACAGGGTGTCGGACACCACCAGGGCGAGGTCGCGGTCCTGGTGCTCGGTGAGGTGCTCGCGCAGCGGCGCGGAGTCCAGTAACCGGGAGACCACGACGGGGGCGTCGCCGGCCGGGCCGAGCGGCCCGTCGATCACGGTGCCGTGGTGGAGGGCGAGCCGCATGCGCAGGCGGGTGGCCCGCCCCCTGTTGAGCTCGGCGAGCGCGCATTCGAGGTCGGACGTGAAGGCGCCCACGACGTGGGGGATGTCGACGTCGGCGGGCATGACGACGAGTTCCCCGTCCCCGCCGGGCTGGCGGTACCAGTCGTTGGTGCGCAGGCCGGTCCTTCTCGCGCAGCCGTTGAGCAGCCTGCGGAGGTCCTTCTGGGCGGCGAGTTGCCGCTGCGCGTCCAGGTGACTGTACTTCTCCAGGTCCACGGCGAGGAGCAGGCGGTACACGAGCCGCGTTCCGCCGGTGGACCAGGGTCGTCGAAGCATCATCTGCCGTCCTCGAAACCGCCGTCGGTTCGATTCTGCCCGATGCGTGATGCTCTGTGCAGAGAAACATAGGTCGGTTAGCAACATGGCACTTTGCCGGTAGCTTCCCGCCCGGACCGCCTCTCCGGGCACCCGACCGCTGACCTGCGTTGATGCACATGGCGTGCAGCATGGTGATCTGGCTACTGGCGCAAAGTAACCTATCGAACTGCCAGGTGGCAGTCTGCCGACCCTCGTTGGGGCGACCAAGGTGAGCGTGACGCCCGCGCACGAGGCGTACGCGATGCGCTTGTGGGGTCGGTGGGACGTGGCGGCGGCGCCCAAACCGCTCGCGCCGACCGGAGCCGCCACGGCGAGGGCGTGGCGGCCTCGAACGGACCGTCGTCGAGCGGGAGAGGCTCCCTGCGAGGCTCTCCCGGTGGGGTCAGTACGGCAGGAGGCGGCCCGAAGGGGTCCGCAGGTCGGGTGGGCTCGGTTGACGTGGGGGCCTGGGGCGCTTGACGAGCTGCTGCCGTGCCATGGTGATCATCTCCCCCCGCCGGGCTGCCTTTAAAACCCGGGGATCGGGCCGTTGCCTCGTATGACGCGGTCGCGCCGGTCGAGGTTCGCCGAGCTTATGCCACCTGAACTGCAGGTTCGACCGATTTTCGGGGGGTTGTGATCCACGGTTCGCGTCCGGAGGAACGCGGAGCGTGGGCGGGATCAGGAGACGATGTCGCGTGTCCGGAAGCGGCGGAAGGCCAGCGCGAGCAGGACGGCGGCGTAGGAGAGGGAGAGGGCGGCGCCCTTGGCCATGCCCGCCCACTGGATCTCGGGCTGAAGCGCGTCCATCCAGGAGTACATCCAGTGCGTCGGGAGGAAGTCGCGCCAGGAGCCGAGGGCGGTGACGGCGTCCAGAATGTTGCTGACGATGACGAGCCCGACCGCGCCGCCGACCGCGCCGAGGGGGGAGTCGGTCGTCACCGAGAGCAGGAACGCCAGGGCGGCGACGACGAGCTGCGCCACGAGGGAGTAGCCGATGATGATCGCCATGCGGCCGAGGGCGGTGCTCACCGGGACGGTGCCGCCGGTCGGGAGCTCGACGTCGCCCCAGCCGAATCCGGCCGTCCCCGCGACCAGCGACATCAGCGGCAGGCTGACGACCGCGACGACCGCGTAGGAGAGGGCGACGATCAGTTTCTGGCGCAGCAGCCGGGCGCGGGGCACGGGCGCGGCGAGCAGGTAGCGCAGGGACGACCAGCCCGCCTCGCTCGCCACCGTGTCGCCGCAGAACAGGGCGACCGCGACCACCAGCAGGAAACCGGTGGAGACGAACAGGGCGAAGAGGGCGAAGTTCAGCGCGGACGACGTGGCGACGTCGACCAGGCTGGGGACGCCGTCCGGCCCCGGATCCCCGCCGATCTTGAACGCGGCGACCAGCACCCACGGCAGCACGAGCAGGAACGCGAAGGCGACCAGCGTGCGGCGGCGCCGGAACTGGCGGACGGCCTCGACCCGCAGCGGAAGGGTGCGCCGGACGTGGTAGGCGGTCATGAACCCTCCCCGATGATCTCCAGGAACGCGTCCTCCAGGCGGCGGCCGGATCCGGTGATCTCGGCGACCGGGCCGGCGGCGACGCGGCGGCCGCCCGCCATGACGACGGCGTGCGTGCAGGTCTGCTCCACCTCGGCGAGCAGGTGGCTGGAGACGATGACCGTCCGCCCGGCCGCCGCGTACCGGACGAGCACCTCCCGCATCTCGCGGATCTGGGGCGGATCGAGGCCGTTGGTGGGCTCGTCCAGGACGAGGAGGTCCGGCAGGCCGAGCATGGCCTGCGCGATGGCGAGACGCTGCCGCATCCCCTGCGAGTACGTGCGGACGGCCCGGTCGAGCGCCGAACCCAGGTTGGCTATCTGCAACGCCTCGTCCAGGTGGGCCTCGTCCAAGGGACGCCCGGTGGCGCGCCAGTAGAGGTCCAGGTTGTCGCGACCGGAGAGGTGGGGCAGGAACCCAGGCCCCTCCACGAAGGAACCAAGGCGGGACAGCACGGGTGCGCCCGGGTACACGCGGTGCCCGAAGATGCGGATCGAGCCGGAGTCTGGGTGGATGAGGCCCATCAGCATGCGCAGTGTCGTCGTCTTTCCCGCGCCGTTCGGCCCCAGGAGACCGAGCACCTGCCCCTTCTCCACCCGGAACGACAGGTCGGAGACGGCGAGGTGCCCGTTCTTGTACGCCTTCGTCAGCCCCGCTATCTCCAGGGGCACGTCGCTGTCCGTTTCGGCGCCGCGCCTACGGCGTCCAGGGAGAAGTATGGCGAGCGCCAGAGCGACGGCAGCGACAGGCAGAGCCCACACCCAGACGGGCAGAGGCGCCGGCGCGGCCTTCAACGACGGGACGGACGGGACGGTCAGCGGCGACACCACCTGCACCTTGTACGACGACGGCTTCGCGGGCGTCGCGAACCCCATGTCGGTGGTGGCGACGACCAGGCGGAGCCGGTGCCCGCGGTCGAAGCGGTAGTCCATCGCCGGGAGCGTCACCGTGACCTCGCCGCCGGACACCCGGAACGGCGCGGCCAGCCGTCGCGCCGGAGCGGCGCCTCCGCCCGGCGAGACGTCGTAGAGCTTCGCGAACAGGGGACCGTCGCCGGTGACCTTCAGGCGCACGGTCGCGGCGCCCGTCAGCCACAGCGGACGGTCCAGCGGGCGCGTCTCGAAGGTGGCGGTCTGCCCGGGCATGTCCGATGGCAGCTGCCCGCCCAGCGAGCCTCCCAGCGACCCGCCCAGGGATCCGAGCGCTCCCAGCCCCGGCAGGGCCGAGATCGAGGCGGGCGACCCGCCCGCCGGATTGAAGATCGTCTGCTCGGCCCCGGCCAGCGGCAGGCGCGACGCGTCACCCGAAAGCCCCGGATACCGCGGCGTCGACGCCTCGTCGACGACGACCGCCTGGGTGGAGGAGTCGAGCCCGCCTGCCCGCGTCACGGTGAAACCGTCCGGGGAGGGCGCGGACGACCGCATGAGGCGGGCGTCGAAGAAGTCGCGCACGAGCCCCTCGACCCGTTCGGTCTCCGGGTCGCCGCCGTCGTGCCCGCCCTGGAACCACACCACCGACACCGGCGCGCCGTTCCGCGCGATCGCCTGCGCGTTGGCGTCGGCCTGGTCGAGTGGGAACAGCGAGTCGGACTGGCCCTGGACGAGCAGCGTCGGCACCCGGATCCGGTCGGCGACGGATGCGGGGCTCGACCGGTGCAGCATCGTGATCGCCGACTCGGTGGCACGGCCCTTCTCCGCCACCTCCTGGTACATCTCGCACACGGACGGCAGGAAACGCCCGCACGCCGTCCGGTTCGCGCTGTCCGTGAAGAACAGCCCCGCCCACAGCTTCTTGAAGACGCCGTCCGTCGGCTTGGCGCCAGAGGCGGCGTCGGGGAAGAGCGCGTCGGGGAGGCTGTTCCAGGTGATCTGCGGTGCGATGGCGTCGACCCGCCGGTCGTAGGCGGCGGTCATCAGCGCGATCGCGCCGCCGTAGGACTGGCCCGCCATCCCGACGCGCGGGTCGCCGGGGCCGTCGAGCCGGACCTCCGGCCGCCGGGCCAGCCAGTCGATCAGCTGCCGGGCGTCCTTCACCTCGTAGTCGGGCGAGTTGAGGGCGATCTCGCCGGTCGAGCGCCCGAACCCGCGCGCCGACCAGGCCAGCACCGCGTACCCGGCGCGGGAGAGGTCGCGGGCCTCGCCGGCGACGTCCCGCTTGCTGCCGCCGAAGCCGTGGCCCAGCAGGACCGCAGGGCCCCTGGCCCGTCCGACCGGCTTGTAGAACGTCGTGTCGAGCGTGACGCGCTGGTCGTCGTTCGGCCCGTCGACGACGGTGACGCGCTGCTCGGACGCCTGGACGCGGGCCTCGCCGCCGGCCGTCGCGCCCCAGGCCGCAGCCCCGCCGGCGAGCGCCACGGCGACCGCCGCCGACGCCCAGCGCGCGGGCCGTCCCGTCCTGTCCCACCGCGCCCTGACAGCGCCCGCCCGCCCCATGAGCAGAACCCTATGCGCGCCTCGCGGCCGTCCGCTCCGCCCTGAAGGCGATCCCGCCTGCTCCCGCCGGGGTACGCGGCCCCGGGGTGCTACGTCTCGCGGTGGACGGAGGGGGCGAGGGCCGCGGTGAACATGGCGGTGAGGCGGTCGGTGAGGTCGGCGGGGTCGGCGGCGCGCAGGTCGCCGAGGCCGACCAGGCGCCGCACCGGCCCGCCGCCCATGATGATCGTGGACGCGAGCAGCGCCCGCGCCCGCGCGTCGGGCCCCTGGAGCTGCGCCACCATCGGCTCGACGATCACGTCCTCCAGGTAGCGGAGCAGGATCTCCTTGACCTCGGGGTGGCCCGCCGACCGGTCCAGCATCCGGGACATGGCGGTGACCGAGCGCTGGTCGACCTGCCGGACGAAGTGCTCGGCGAGCCGGCGCGGCAGCCCCCCGGGGTCGCCCGCGATGACGCCGCGGATCACCGACTCCCCGGCCAGGACCTCGCCGAACAGCGCCGCCTTGGAGCCGAAGTACCGGTGGACCAGCGCCGTGTTCGCCTCGGCGTGCCCGGCGATCATGCGGACGGTGACGCCGTCGTAGCCGTGCTCGCCGAACAGGTCGCGGGCGGCGTCCAGGATGCGGCGCCGGGTGGCCTCCCGGTCGCGCTTGCGCCCCCGCGCCGCCGCGCCCGCGGCCTGTTTTCCGATCTGTTCCCCGACCTGCATTCCGCCAGCCCCCGGTCGCCGTTACAGTCGGTGTCCATTATGTCCTGAGTTGCAAGTAAACATGCGTCTACATAAGATACATGCAAAACACAGGTAATTCATCTGAGTTGTGGGGGCAATGTGGCTCAGGCGAGCGTGGCGTCGCACGGCCCGGCGGCGCCAGAGCAAGCGAGACCGCAGTACACGCACCGACAGATCCTGGAGATCCTCGCCGGTCTGATGATGGCGATGCTGACGTCGATGATCTCGACGTCGGTGGTCGCCACGGCGCTGCCGACGATCGTCGGCGACCTCGGCGGCCAGGACAAGCTGTCCTGGGTCGCGAGCGCGTCCCTGCTGACCATGACCGCGTCCACGCCCCTGTGGGGCAAGCTGTCGGACATCGCCGGCCGCAAGCTCATGTTCCAGACCGCCCTGGTCATCTTCGTGGCCGCCTCGGTGGGGGCGGGGCTGTCGCAGAACATCGGCCAGCTGATCGCCGCCCGCGCGTTCCAGGGCCTCGGCGTCGGCGGCCTGTCGGCGCTGGCCCAGGTCATCCTCGGGGACGTCGTCGAGCCCCGGCAGCGCGGCCGCTACGCCGGGTTCATGGGGGCGGTGTTCGGCGTCTCGACGGTCGCGGGGCCGCTGCTCGGCGGGTTCATCGTCGACGCCGACAGCCTCGGCTGGCGCTGGTGCTTCTACGTGTGCGTGCCGCTCGCCATCGTCGCCTTCCTCGTCATCCAGAAGGTGCTCAAGCTGCCGAAGGTGCGGCGCGACACCCGCATCGACGTGTTCGGGGCGTTCACCATCACCGGCAGCGCCGCCGTGCTGATGCTGGTGCTGTCCATGGGCGGGATCGAGTTCGAGTGGAACTCCCGGTGGACCTACGCCCTGCTCGGCGTCGCCGCCCTGCTGCTCGTCCTCGCGGTCGTCGCCGAACGCGTCGCGCGTGACCCGATCCTGCCGCCCCGGCTGTTCCGCAACCCCACCTTCCTGCTGACCTCGTTCGTCTCCGTCTGCGTCGGCATGGCGATGTTCGGCGTGATGATCTACATGCCGCAGTACCTGCAGATCGTCAAGGGGATGAGCCCCACGACGTCCGGCCTGATGACGCTGCCGCTGGTCGTCGGGATGCTGATCACCTCCACCGGCTCCGGCCAGGTCGTCACCCGGACGGGCCGCTACAAGATCTTCCCGGTGGTCGGGCTGCTGTGCGTCGCCGGCGGGCTGTACCTGCTGTCGCTGCTGCACACCGACTCGCCCAAGGTCATCGTCGGCGCCGACCTCGCCGTCCTCGGCGTCGGCATGGGCCTCAGCCTGCAGATCCTCATCCTGGCCGCGCAGAACGCCGCCGCGCCCGCCGACCTCGCCTCGACGACGTCCGGCGTCTCGTTCTTCCGCAACCTCGGCGGCGCGATGGGCGTGGCCGCGTTCGGCGCGATCCTCACCAACCGGGTCGCGGAGGAGATCACCAGCGGCTTCCGCGCGGCGGGCATCCCCGTGCCGGCCGGCGGCGGCGCGACCGACCTCGGCTCCCCGGAGGAGATCAGCAAGCTTGATCCGCAGATCAGGGGCATCATCCAGGACGCCTTCACCGACTCGCTGCAGAGCGTCTTCCTCGTCGGCATCCCCATCGCCCTGGTGGGCTTCCTCGCGATGCTGGCGCTGAAGGAGCTCCCCCTGCGCGGCTCGGCGCACCGCGGCAAGGACGCGCCGCCGTCCGAGGCGCCCGCGACCGACGTCCCGGCGGAGAGCGGCGTCGTGCGCCCGCCGTCCGCGGTGGTGCGGACCGGGGCGGTCGGCGCGGTCGGCGCCGGCAGGCACGCACGCGACAACGGCTACCCGGACGACGGCCGCTTCGCCACCGTCGCCGCGGCCCCGCCCGCCCAGGCGTCGGAGACCCCGGCCGCCGCGGAGCTGGCGGCCCAGGCGAAGCTCCTCGCCCAGCAGATCGAGCAGGACGCCAACGGCGGCGGCGTCCCCGTCCGCGGCGTGGTGCGGACCCGCGAAGGCGAGCCCGTCCCGTCCGCCGCCCTCACCCTCATCGGTGTCGACGGCCACCAGCTCGCCCGCGCGATCACGCGGGAGGACGGGCGGTACGCGCTGCCGACGCCGGGCCCCGGCAGCTACGTGCTGATCGCCGCCACCGGCGGGCACGAGCCGCAGGCCGCGACCCTCGTCGTCGGCGACCGGCCGGTCGAGTTCGACCTGCTGCTGGCCGGCAGCGGCGGCCTCGCCGGAACGGTCCGCAGCGCCGACGGCACCCCCATCGTGAACGCGATGGTCGTCGTCACCGACGTGCGCGGCGACGTCGTCGGCACCGGCCGCACCGACGCCGACGGCCGCTACACGTTCAAGGACCTCGTGGCCGGCGCCTACACGCTCGCCGTCAGCGCCGCCGCGCACCGCCCGGTCGCGATGCCGGTGGAGGTGACCGGCAACGGCCAGACGCGGCTGGACGTGGAGATGCCGCCCGGCGCCCGCATCCGCGGAACGGTCCGCAACGAGTCGGGCGAGCCGGTCGGGGAGGCGCGGGTCACGCTCGTCGACGCCGCCGGCAACGTCGTCGCGATGGTCATCACGGGACCGGACGGCGAGTACGCCTTCACCGACCTCACCGGTGGCCAGTACACGGTGATCGCGTCCGGATATCCTCCGGTCGCGACCGGCCTGTCGCTTTCCGGCAGCGGGCTGGACGACCACGACCTCAAGCTCGGCTACCCGGACGAGTGACGGGCACGAGCGAGCCGGGCCGCCCGCAGGCGGCGGCCACGAGACACGGAACCTGGAGTGCGGGTCGTTGATGGACGCTAACCGAGGTCTGCGCGGAACGGTGCGGACGAAGGACGGCTGGGCGGTGCGGCACGCCATCGTCACGGTCACGAACCTGGCGGGCGACCAGGTCGCGCGCGAGCAGACCGGCGAGGACGGCGTGCTCGCCGCCGGCCCGCTGCCCCCCGGCACCTACACGGTGATCGTGACGGCCATGGGCTTCCAGCCGGCCGCCGCCACGATGATCGTGTCCAGCGCCGGAAGCGCCGACATCGGCAGGATCGTCCTCGGCCGGGCGGGCGGCACCGAGCTCCCGCCGCCCGGCGTCTGGACGATCGACCCGGCGCACTCCAACATCGGCGCTGTCGCCCAGCACATCGGCCTGTCGAGCGTCCGCGGCCGGTTCGCCGCCTTCGAGGGACGCATCGAGATCGCCGAGCCGGTCGAGGAGTCCCGCGTCACGGCGCGCATCGAGGCGGCGTCCATCGAGACCGGCAACAAGATGCGCGACGACCACCTGCGCTCGGCCGACTTCCTGAACGCCGACGTCCATCCCGTCCTCACCTACGAGGGCGACGGGCTGACCGGCGCCGGACCCGACCGCTGGACGGTGCACGGCCGCCTCACCCTCAACGGCATCACCCAGCCGGTCGACCTCGACATGATCTATCTCGGCATGGGCTCCGACCCGTGGGGCGGCCTCCGCGCCGCGTTCCGCGCGACCGCCGATCTGCCCCGCACCGACTTCGGCATCCGCTTCAACCAGATCCTGGAAGCGGGCATCTCCCTCGTCGGCGAGAGCCTCAAGGTCGAACTGGAGATCCAAGCCGTCCAAGGCGAAGACCTGCCGTAAGAACGGGCCGTCCAACGACCTCAGCCCCCACCGCAACCACACGACAACCTCAGTGTGGCGATCGCGTCCGAAGGCAGATTCGAGCGAAGCAAGAATCTGATCGCGCAGCGAGCCGCCAGGCGAGCCGGAGCGATGCCAGCGATCGCCCGCTTTTTCGACGATGGAGGGCCGAAGGCCCGAAGGAGGAGAAAAAGCAATCAAGAACGCAGCTGGCGGACCAGGGCGTTGGCCGAGGGGCGGTCGGGGGAGCCGGTGACGACGACCTTTCCGTCGGTGATGGCCATGTCGACGCGCGGCAGGGTGACGAGGCGGTCGCGGACGACGAAGGCCAGGTCGCGGCCGACCGTCGCCCGGGTCAGCTCGGCGAACGCGCGGCGGTCGCCGGGGCGCAGCGTGAGCGCCACGTCGTATCCGCCGGGCTTCACCCGCGACTTCTGCACGCGCAGGTCGGCGACCTTGTGGATCGCGATCCCCTGGGTGAGCCGGTAGCAGGTCACCCCGGTGGCGGCCTGTCCGGTGATGCCCTGCGTCCCGGCGGGGCACGGCCCTGGCAGCACCTGCGCGACGGGGTAGATGTGCAGCGGGGCGGCCAGCGTCACCGGGCGCGTCCGCATCGAGGACGCGATCATCCCGCCGGTCACCGCGACGGCCGCGATCAGCAGTCCCAGTGTGAGCACCATGACCAGCATCGCCGACCGGTGCTGGTCGGCGGCCCTCGCGGGCGCGGCCTCCCGGTACGGGCGGCCCTGCCGCCGCGCCGCCCGGCTCCGCTTCATCTCCGCGGCCTCCCGCTGCCGCTGGGCGGCCCGCGCCCGCCGCCTCTCGGCCTCCGTGCCCAGGGGGCGCGTGGCCGCGGGCAGAACGGCCGTCGTGGCCTGGGAGCGCGGCTCTGCGTCCCGGAGGCTCTCCTGCCCCAGCGCCTCAGCGGGGTCGCGGCCCGGCTCGAACCCGGTATTCATGGGACGGGTGTCCGCGGTGGGCGCGGTGTCCTCGGGCGGGGCGGGGGCAGGGGGCCGGGCGGTCGTCGGTTGGGGCTGCGTCGTCGCGGCGGCGTCTTCGGGGAGGACCGGTGGTGGCGGCGACGGCCATTTCAGGCTCGGGTCCGGAGCCGCGGGTTCTGGGGACGGGGCGGGAGGCGCCGGGACCGGTGCGGGTTCCTCATCCCGCTGACGACCCTTGTTCAGGCGCGGTATGACCCGCATCGTCACCTCCCGGTTCGTGATCTCCTCAGTCTGTCAGGCGAGGACGCCGCCGCGCACGGCCTCCCGCCCGGAAGACCGCCGCGGATCGCCGGCCGACCGGCACGTGGGAGACCGTGCCCCGTTCGCGGGGTTTCCAAGCGCGAAAAGGCCCGGCCCCCGTGAAGCGGGGGCCGGGCCTGCGGAGACGCCGTCTAGTCGATGCGCCAGGTGTCGCCGCTGCCGAGCAGGGCCGCGAGGTCGCCCTCGCCCTGCGCCTGGACGGCCTCGTCGAGCTGGGCCCGCATCAGCTCGTCGTAGGACGGGCGGTCGACGTCCCGGAAGATGCCGATCGGGGTGTGCTCGAACGCCGGCTGGTCGAGCCGCGACAGCGCGAACGCCTGCGACGGGTCCGGGTTGTGGGCGTCGTGCACGGCGATCTCGGCCGGGTCGACGTCGGCGACGTTCACGACCTCGAACGACCCGGTCGGGGTGCGGCGCAGCGCCTTGGCACGGTCCGCCCCGAAGACGATGGGCTCGCCGTGCTCCAGCCGGACGGTGACGTCGTCGCGCACGTCCGCGTCCTTCAGCGGGTCGAACGCGCCGTCGTTGAAGATGTTGCAGTTCTGGTAGATCTCGACGAGCGCGGTGCCGCGGTGCTGCGCGGCGGCCCGCAGGACCGACTGCAGGTGCTTGCGGTCGGAGTCGATGGTGCGGGCGACGAATGTGCCCTCCGCACCGATCGCGAGCGACAGCGGGTTGAAGGGGGCGTCGAGCGAGCCCATCGGCGTCGACTTGGTGATCTTGCCGATCTCCGAGGTCGGCGAGTACTGGCCCTTCGTCAGCCCGTAGATCCGGTTGTTGAACAGCAGGATCTTGAGGTTGACGTTGCGGCGCAGCGCGTGGATCAGGTGGTTGCCGCCGATGGACAGCGAGTCGCCGTCCCCGGTCACCACCCACACCGACAGGTCGGGACGGGACGTGGCGAGGCCCGTCGCGATCGCGGGCGCGCGGCCGTGGATCGAGTGGAACCCGTAGGTGTTCATGTAGTACGGGAACCGCGACGAGCAGCCGATGCCGGAGATGAACGTGATGTTCTCGCGGCGCAGCCCGAGCTCGGGAAGGAACGACTGGACGGCCGCGAGGATCGCGTAGTCACCGCACCCGGGGCACCAGCGCACCTCCTGGTCGGTCTTGAAGTCCTTCATCGTCTGCTTCCCGTCCGCCTTCGGGACGAGGGAGAGCAGGCCGCGGCCGTCCGCCGGTCCGTTGCCGTTGGCGGACCCGTTGCCGTTGGCGGGGACGGTGCCGTGGGCTCCGTTGTCACTCACTGTCGATCACATCCTGGATGACGCCCTGGAGCTCCTCGGCCTTGAAGGGCAGGCCGCGGACCTGGTTGTAGCCGATCACGTCGATGAGCAGCCGGCCGCGCAGCAGCAGCCCGAGCTGGCCGAGGTTGATCTCAGGGACGATCACCTTGTCGTAGGAGCGCAGGACCTCGGGCAGGTTCGCGGGGAACGGGTTGAGGTGGCGCAGGTGGGCCTGCGCGATGGCGCGCCCGGACGCCCGCACGCGCCGCACGGCGGCGGAGATGGCCCCGTACGTCCCGCCCCAGCCCACCACCAGGACGCGGGCCGCGCCGGACGGGTCGTCCACGGCGAGCGGCTCGATGTCGTTCGCGATCCCGTCGATCTTGGCCTGGCGGAGCCGGACCATGCGGTCGTGGTTGGCGGGGTCGTAGGAGATGTTGCCGGTGACGTCGGCCTTCTCCAGGCCGCCGATCCGGTGCTCCAGCCCGGCCGTGCCGGGGACCGCCCACGGGCGGGCGAGGGTCTCCGGGTCGCGCGCGAACGGCTGGAACTCCTCCTGCGACGGCTCGGCGAAGTTCGGCTCGATCTTCGGCAGCGTCGCCACGTCCGGCAGCCGCCACGGCTCGGAGCCGTTGGCGAGGTAGCCGTCCGACAGCAGGATGACCGGCGTGCGGTACTTCACCGCGATCCGCGCCGCCTCGATCGTCGCGTCGAAGCAGTCCGACGGGGACTGCGGCGCGATCACCGGGACGGGCGCCTCGCCGTTGCGGCCGTACATGGCCTGCAGCAGGTCGGCCTGCTCGGTCTTGGTCGGCAGCCCGGTGGACGGGCCGGCCCGCTGCACGTCGATGACCAGCAGCGGAAGCTCGGTCGCGACGCCGAGGCCGATCGTCTCGCTCTTGAGCGCGATGCCGGGGCCCGACGTGGTGGTGACGCCGAGCGACCCGCCGAACGAGGCGCCGAGCGCCGCGCCGACCGCGGCGATCTCGTCCTCGGCCTGGAAGGTGCGGACGCCGAACCGCTTGTGCTTGGAGATCTCGTGCAGGATGTCGGACGCCGGCGTGATCGGGTAGGAGCCGAGGAAGATCGGCAGCCCGCTCTGCACGCCCGCCGCGACCAGCCCGTACGCCAGCGCGAGGTTCCCGGTGATGTTGCGGTAGAGCCCCGGCTCGTGCTCGGCCGGCTTGATCTCGTACTGCACCGAGAACGCCTCGGTCGTCTCGCCGTAGGACCAGCCCGCCTGGAAGGCCGCGATGTTGGCCTTCATGATCTCGGGCTTGCTGGCGAACTTGCGCTCCAGGAAGGCCAGCGTCCCCTCGGTGGGACGGTGGTACAGCCACGACAGGAGGCCGAGCGCGAACATGTTCTTCGCGCGCTCGGCGTCCTTCTTGGAGATGTCGAAGTCTTCGAGCGCCTTCACCGTCATCGAGGTCAGCGGCAGCGCGTGGACCCGGTACTCCGACAGCGAGCCGTCCTCGACGGGGCTGGCCGCGTAGCCGACCTTGGCGAGGTTGCGCTTGCTGAACTCGTCGGTGTTGACGATGAGGTCGGCGCCGTGCGGAAGATCCCCGAGGTTCGCCTTGAGGGCGGCGGGGTTCATCGCGACCAGGACGTTGGGCGCGTCGCCCGGGGTCAGGATGTCGTGGTCGGCGAAGTGCAACTGGAAACTGGACACGCCGGGGAGGGTCCCGGCGGGGGCGCGGATTTCGGCCGGGAAGTTCGGCAACGTGGAAAGGTCGTTGCCGAACGCCGCGGTCTCCTGGGTGAAGCGGTCGCCGGTCAGCTGCATGCCGTCGCCGGAGTCTCCGGCGAAGCGAATGATGACGCGGTCGAGCTGCTGGACCTGTTTGGTCACAGAGGAAGACCTCCTCGACGCGCAGCATCCGTCCTGGGGGAGGCACCCAGGATCGTGATGCTACTTAGGCTTACCTTCATGGTATGTCCGGGACGGGATGGGTTAGCGGTGACGGGCCGCACACTGGGATGACCGCGCAGGGAAGGCGCGCGTTCCTCGTCCGGTGCCGGTGGCCGCGCGTCATGGAGGCGAGCGACGGGCGGCGAACGCTCCGCAGGTCCTATCGGGCGATACGACCTGGACGGGCCCCCGGGTTCATCCCGAACACAGGCAGCTGCGCTGGCGGCACAGGTCGACGTGCAGACGCCGGACCAGTGGCCGCGCGGGACTCGTCGAGGAGCATCCGCTCCCCAGAGGCGTGGAGTTCACGACCCGAAGTGTAGACATCCGGAATCCCGTTCGACCGCACCGCCCCTGCACGTGGGGCTCACGGTGTCCCTGGTGTCTGAGATGTGGCGATTTCCGGTCGCTCCGAGCGCTTGACCGACGGTTCGGCCGACACCGTCGGGCCCGGCGTGCCCGCGGCCGCCTTCGCCACCGCCCTGCGCTCGCGGTCGACGCGGGCGAGGAGCTTCGGCACGTCGGCGACGTCGACGGCCTCCCCGACGACGCGCGCCTTCGCCTCGTAGGGGTAGGAGCCGGGGTTGTCGAGGGCCGCGCGCATCCAGTGCCGCCACAGTTTGCTCGTCACGGTGCAGCGCAGGACGAGCGACCGGTTGGCCGGGACCGGTCCCGCCCCCGAGCACGACCCGAGCGGCTCGCCCTTGGAGGAGAGCGCCGCACGCAGCACCGCCCGCGCGCCGTCGGGCACCGTCGCGGGCTCGGTGAGCGTGGCGGGCATGCTCACCGTGCAGCCGCTGGTGTTCTGGTCGCAGTTGCTGAACGCCAGCGTCCCCGGCGTGAAGCGCAGGCCGGGATCGAACGCGCCCCCGAGCCGGGCCACCCGCGGACGCAGTTCGGCGAACAGCGTCTCCGGGGCCGCCACCGGCGCGACGGTGAAGTGCTGCGCCGCCTGCCCGGCCGGGCGCACCGCCAGCAGCCGGTACGGGGCCTGGGCCGTGAGCACGTACTCCGCGCCGGACGCCTTGACCTTGAAGGCGCGGACGCCGCCCACGTTCTCCGTGGGCGGTTTCGCCGGGGACTTCGCCAGCGACCTGGCGATCGCCTTGGGCCCGAGGACGTCCGGGACGTCGAAACCGGGCACCGAGGCGGGCGCCTTGGACCAGCGTCCCGCGTAGTACTCCGGGTGCGCGACGCCGCTCGCGTAGGTCTGCCAGAACGCCGTCCCGGCCCTGAGGTAGGTGTCGCCGCCGATCGCGACGACCTCCGCCGTCAGCACGCCCGCGGTGAGCGTGCCGCTCGCCGCCCCCGCCGGTGTCACGCGCAGCCGCGCCTGGACCGGCCGGCCGTTGATCGTCAGAGTGCCGTCGTAGCGCAGGCCCGTCCCGGAGGTGAGGGCCCGGCCCGCCGCGACCGTCCACGCCGGAGGAGGAGCCGGCGCGGTCGCCTTCGGCTTCGGCTTCGGGGCCTCCTCGCCCCCGGTGAGCGCCACGGCCGCCACCGCTCCGGCCACCACGACGGCGGCCGCGGCCCCGGCGAACACCACCACGCGCCGGCCCCGGGGCCTGCGCTGGCGCCCCGGCGGGACGGGACCGCTCTGCGAGAAGGCCGCGCCCGGCTCGCCCGGGAAGCCCGCGTCAGGCGGGAGGCCCGCGCCGGGCGGAGCGGCGGAGGGCGGGCCCGCGGGGACGAAGGAGGGCGTGCCGCGCGGATCGGTGGGGGTCGCCTCCGGATCCGAGCCGGGGGAGCCCGGGTGAGCCGCGTCCGGACCGGTGGGAGCGGCCGCGCCGGGTGGGGCCTGGCCGCCGGCGACGCGGACGTCCCCCGGGTGGGGGCCCTCCTGGACGGGGGCGCCCTGCTGCGGGCCGCCGTCCGGGTGGGAGGCGTCGCCGGACTCGTCCGGGTACGGGGGTCGGGAAGAGGCCGTCGGCGACGGCTCGTCCTGTTCAGCGCTCACTCGGGGCTCACTCTGCTCACTTCCGGGGCCAGGTACCGGCCCGACCGTCAGACACAAAGCAAGGGATCTGGAGGCGTCCCCCGGTGGGCGCCGACGGGCTCCGAAACGTTCCGGGGGGAAGGGCGGCCGCCGGGCCCTGGAGGGGCCGTCCACAAAGAGCATAAGGGTGCCCGGCGGCGCGTCCTCCCGGAACGGGAGGAGCGCCACCGGGCACCCTTGCCGGTGCGGATCAGCGCGTGATGCGCCTCACCTGCGGCGTCATTCGCTGTCGAGGCCGTTCTGCAGAGCGGACACCTCGGCGGAGGTGGCGCCGATCACCTTGTACTCGGCGTGCTTGTAGAACGTGCCGCCGGTCGCCTTCGCCCAGCTCGTCCACGAGCTGCTCACGACCCGGCAGCTCGCCCACTGCGACAGGGAGCTGGAGATCGTGATGCGCGCGGTGCAGTTGCCGAGGTCGCGGCCGGTCAGCGTGCCGGCGGTGAGCCGGAACCGGACGTCGATCGTGACGGGCTTCTCCACGTCGTACGGCGGCCGGATCTTGGCCTCGACCGTGCAGCCGGAGTTGCCGTTGCAGCCGCCCTTCTTCCACTCGTCGACCGTCGGCTTGGACGAGGCGTTGAAGGCGTCCTTCAGCTCGCCCATGCTGGTGCGCATGTCCGAGATGAGGGACGAGGCGTCGCCGGAGTCCTTCGGGGTGACGTCCAGCGCGACCCGCGGCGTGGTCGCCTCGTAGCGGATCAGCTCGGCGTCGTCCTCGTCGGTGATGTAGAGCGTGGAGGAGAAGGTGCTGAACTTGAGCGCCTTCTTGCCCATCCAGGTCGTCTCGATCGGCTTGACGCGCGACAGCCGGGCCGAGCGGATCTTGCTCGCCAGCGCCGTCGGCGACAGCTGCTCCTTGAAGTCGAGGTCGAGCTCGTCCGCGCTCAGCCGGCCCCACTGCTCACCCGAGGTGAGGTAGTAGGGGTCGTCGGTGGAGGAGATCTGCCGCGTCCAGTAGGACTTGTCGCCCTTCACGAACAGCTTGCCGTCGGCCGACAGCACGGTGACCTGGTCGGTGTTCCAGGTGACCGGACCCATCGCGCGGCCGCCCTTGGTGACGTTCAGCTCGCCGCGCAGCGTCTCGCTGCCGCCGAACGTGCCCTTCAGCGAGACCGCGCGGGCGGCGTCCATGTTGGTCGCGGCCGCGGTCAGCTTCTCCTCGGGGGACTTGCCGCCGCCCTTGGCCACCACGAACACCACGACCGCGATGATCACAAGGAGGACGAGGCCGCCGCCGATGAGGCCGATCACCAGGCCGCCGCCACCGCCGCGCTTCGGCGGAGGCATCGGCGGGCCCATCGGGCCGCCGGGGGGCGGGGGGAAGAAGGGGGGCGGCGTTCCGGGACCACCGAAGCCGCCGGGCGGGGGCGGGCCGCCCGGGCCTCCGGGTCCGCCGGGACCGGGCCCGCCCGGGCCCGCTGGCGGCGGCGGAGGCGGCCAGGAGGCCCCACCCGGGGATTCCCAGCCCGGGGGAGGCGGGGGGTTGCTCATCCGGTCACGTCCTTCCAGGTCAAAACCGACCCATGCGAACCTAGTGTGCAGCAAGAGCATGACATTGTGATCCTCCCGGGTGGAGGTACCACGTCACACTTCTCGATGCTGCATCGCGAGATACTGGATGTGACGCACACGAGGAGGATCTGGTGCATAACTATTTCGACACATATGTCGTTCTGGTCGTGTTGCTCCTCGCGGGCGCCGGGATCGTCGGGGGAGCTCTCGCGGCGAACCGGTTGCTGCGTCCCCATCGTCCCACGGTCGAGAAGCTGACGACGTACGAGTGCGGCGTCGACCCTGTCGGCGAGGGCTGGGCCCACTCCTACGTGCGCTATTACGTCTTCGCCTACCTCTACGTGGTGTTCGCGGTGGACGCGGTGTTCCTCTTCCCCTGGGCGACCGTCTTCTCCGACCCCGGCTACGGCGCGACGACGCTCGGCGAGATGTTCGTCTTCCTGGCGTTCCTGGCCGCGGGCCTCGCCTACGCGGGCAAGAAGGGCGTCCTGTCCTGGGTCTGACCCCTCCGGCGCTGTAACAATGGCGTCGTGGGCACCATCGATCTTCCCCCGCCGAGCGTCGGGCCGCTGTCGCGGCTCGCGCCCAAGCCGATCAGGTTCGTGCTCAACTGGGGCCGGCGCTACTCGCTGTGGGTCTTCAACTTCGGCCTGGCCTGCTGCGCCATCGAGTTCATCGCGACGTCGATGAGCAGGCACGACTTCATCCGGCTCGGCGTCATCCCGTTCGCGCCGGGTCCGCGGCAGGCCGACCTGATGGTCGTCTCCGGCACCGTCAGCGACAAGATGGCCCCCGCGGTGCGGCGCCTCTACGAGCAGATGCCCGAACCCAAGTACGTCATCTCCTTCGGCGCCTGCTCCAACTGCGGCGGCCCGTACTGGGACTCCTACTGCGTGACCAAGGGCGTCGACCAGATCATCCCGGTGGACGTCTACGTCCCCGGCTGCCCGCCCCGGCCCGAGGCGCTGCTGCAGGGCATCGTCCACCTCCAGGAGAAGATCGCGGGCGAGTCGCTGGGCGACCGCTACGGCGGGGACGGCGGCGGCGAGCCCGTCGCCCCGCCGCCCGCGCCGCGTCCGTTCCCGGCCACCGTCCTGCGCCGCCCGCTCCAGCCGCCGCCCCCGTCCGACGAGCACGAGAGCTTCGAGCACTGGCACAGCCTGGAGGCCGACGGCCATGAGGCCGAGCCTCCGAAGGACGAGGCGGAAGAGACCGCGGCCGCGGACAACGAGACGCTGCCCGTCCTGCACCTCGGCGACGCGGAGGCCACGATGGAGCTCGAACCGAGGCCCGAGACGCCGCCTGTCCGGCCGGAGGACAAGGCGCCGCCCGTCCAGCCGCCGGTCGCGCCGGAGCCCGGAGCGCCGCCCGTCGATCCGACCGACGTCACCCAGCCCGTCCGGCATCTCGGCGAGGCCGACGTTTCGGGCGAGCCCGAACCCGCGCCCGAACCCGAACCCGAGCAGGCCGCGCCTCCTGCTGGGCCGTCCGACACGACGCAGCCCGTCCACATGGTCGAGGACCAGTACGTCACCGTGCCCGTCCCGGTGGTGGAGGACGACGACCTGGGCGCGGACCCGTCGCACGATCCGTCGATCATCCCCGGGCTGGTGGACGACGACCACGACGACCAGATCGGGCGCGACCGATGAGCCCGCAGCCGCCGGGAGCGGAACTCGCCGACGCCTGGACGGGACGCTTCGGCGACGAGGTCACCACCGAGGAGACCTTCGGCGGGCTGGCCGTCGGGGTGTCGCCCGAGCTCTGGCTGGACGCGCTCACCTTCGCGCGCGACGACCTGTCCTGCGGCTTCTTCGACTGGCTGACCGGCGTCGACGAGCTGGAGGACGGCTTCGCGGTCGTCGTCCACGTGTACTCGCTGGAGCGCCGCCACCACCTGCTGATCCGCACGCGCGTCACGAAGCGGGCGCCCGTGCTGGCGACGGCGACGGGCGTCTACCGGGGCGCCGCATGGCACGAGCGGGAGACGGCGGAGATGTTCGGCATCCTCTTCGAGGGCCACCCGAACCTCGTGCCCCTGCTGCTGCCCGACGGGTTCGAGGGCCACCCGCTGCGCAAGGACTTCGTGCTCGCCGCCCGCGTCGCCAAGCCGTGGCCGGGCGCCAAGGAGCCGGGCGAGTCGGGGCACGGGGCGCCGAGCCGCCGCCGCGTCCGCCCGCCCGGGGTTCCGGAGGGCTGGGGGCCCCATGCTTGAGGTCGTGGTCAAGCTGGTGCTGGTCGCGGGCGCGTTCGCGGTGCTCCCGCTGCTGGTGGGGCAGGCCGAGCACAAGGTGATGGCGCACATGCAGGGCCGTCTCGGCCCCATGTACGCGGGCGGTTTCCACGGCTGGGCGCAGCTCGTCGCCGACGGCGTCAAGTTCGCGCAGAAGGAGGACGTGGTCCCGCGCGACGCCGACCGCTGGGTGTTCAAGCTGGCGCCGGGTGTGGCGATCGTCCCGTACCTGCTGGTGCTGCTGGTGATCCCGGTCGGGCCCGGCGGGCAGGTCGCGCTCGACCTCGGCCCCGGGGTGTTCTTCGCGCTCGCCGTGATGGGCGTCGGGGTGATCGGCGCGATCATGGCGGGCTGGGCGAGCGCGAACAAGTACTCCCTGCTCGGCGGGATGCGGGTCGCGGCGCAGCTGATGTCCTACGAGCTGCCGATGGTGTTCGCGGCGTCGTCGGTGGCGATGGCGGCGGGGACGCTGTCGCTGCAGGGCGTCGTGGAGGAGTGGCGCTGGTGGTGGCTGCCGTGGCAGGCGGTCGGCGGCGTGGTCTTCTTCGTCGCGGGCCTGGCGGAGCTGCGGCGCCCGCCGTTCGACATGCCGGTCGCCGACTCGGAGATCATCTTCGGCCCGTACACGGAGTACGGCGGGCTGCGCTTCGCGCTGTTCATCCTGGCCGAGTACGCCGGGATCGTCGTGCTGTGCGCGCTGACGACGGTGCTGTTCCTCGGCGGGTGGAAGGGCCCGTTCCTGAACACCGAGCTGGGCTGGCTCTGGACGCTGCTGAAGATCGCCGTGCTGGCGTTCTGCGTGATCTGGCTGCGGGTCAGCTACCCGCGCATGCGCGAGGACCAGCTGCAGAAGCTCGCCTGGGCGTGGCTCGTCCCGCTGTCGCTGGCCCAGCTCGCGCTGACCGGCGTCCTCAGGGTCGCCCTCTGAGCGCCGCCGGCGCCGGGGGGTCAGCGGAGGAAGATCGTGAAGTCGGCGAGCTGGGGGAGGACGTCCGGCGGGACGTCGGCGTCGAGGGCCATCTCCTCGACGGAGACGAACCCGCCCGTCTGCGCGCGGCGGCGCACGATCCGGTCGGCGATCTCCGGGGTCATGCCGGGCAGCGCCTCGATGATCTCGCGGGGCGCGTGGTTGACGTCCACGAGCCCGCCGTCGTCGTAGGCGCGCGGCACGTCGGGGCGGCCGATGCGCAGCTCGCGGGCGAGCGCCGGGTCCTCGGCGGCGAGCGCGCGGGCCTGCTCGCGCAGCGACCGCCGGTACCTGGCGACCTCGATCGCGTGCTCGTTGAGCACGTTGCGGGGGATCTCGCGGGGGAAGACCGACGGCCGGACGGCGAACGCGTGCCCCGTCCCGGCGATCCACAGCAGGATCGCCAGGAACGAGCCGAGGACGAGGAAGATCGGGTCGCCGGCCTGGAGCATCATCATCACGGCGGCCGTGCCGGCGCCGTAGCCGGCGGCGGTGATCCCGAGCCCGAGGGACCGCCGCCGGACGGCCGCGTACAGGAACGAGAACGGCGTCCCGTAGCCCAGCGTGACAAAGGGCACGAAAGCCCAAACGATTCCGCGGGCCGTCTGCGGGGTGGGCACCGGGATGGGCGACGGCAGGGGCGGCTGCGCGGGCCCGGGCGGACCCGGGTACGGGGCCCCGGGCGGACCCGGGTACGGGGCCCCGGGCGGACCCGGGTACGGGGGGCGCCTGCCGGGCGCCGGGTGCGGCCGCTGCGGAGGTCGCGGCGGGTGCCGGTGCTGGGGACGGGGGTGGTCGGACGCCGGCCGGGAGCGGTGCTCGGGCTCGGGATCGTAGGGGCGCTCCGCGTGATGACCCACATGCCCTCCCCGGCCGCAAGCCTGCGCACTAGCACACGACCTATACCTCGTTGGACGAACGCCGAACCCGTCGCGTTCCCCCCACGCCGATCGTGCGCAATCATGGGGCGCGTGGGACGGCTACCAGGAGGCGGGCTGGCCAAGGGGCTGGCGGTCACGTTGCGGACGATGACGCGGCGGTCCATAACGCGCCAGTACCCCGAAGTGCAACCGGACCTGCCGCCGCGCAGCAGGGGCGTCATCGCGCTGTTCGAGGAGAACTGCACGGTGTGCATGCTGTGCGCCCGCGAGTGTCCCGACTGGTGCATCTACATCGATTCGCACAAGGAGACGCTCCCGGCCGAAGGCGGCGGGCGCCCCCGGACCCGCAACGTCCTCGACCGCTTCGCGATCGACTTCGCGCTCTGCATGTACTGCGGCATCTGCATCGAGGTGTGCCCCTTCGACGCGCTGTTCTGGTCGCCGGAGTTCGAGTACGCCGAGTACGACATCGCCGAGCTGACGCACGAGAAGGAGCGGCTGCGGGAGTGGATGTGGACCGTCCCGCCGCCGCAGGCGCACGACCCGTCCGCCGAGCCGCCGAAGGAGGTGGCCGCGGCGGAGAAGGCCGCCGCGAGGGCCGCCCGGACTCCCCGCACGGGCCCGCCCCCGGGGCCGGGAGAGCGCGGATGAGCGGCCAGGAGATCGTGTTCACGCTGCTCGGCGTGGTGGCCGTCGGCTCCGCGATCCTCGTGGTCACGACGCGGCAGCTCGTCCACGCGGCGCTGTGGCTGGTCGTGTCGTTCGGCGCGCTCGCGGGCGGCTACCTCGTCCTCACCGCGGAGTTCGTGGCCTGGGTGCAGGTCCTCATCTACGTCGGCGCCGTCGTGGTGCTGCTGCTGTTCGGGGTCATGCTGACGCGGGCGCCGATCGGGCAGTCCGCCGACCTCGACTCCGGGAACCGGTGGGCCGCGCTGGCCGTCGCCGCCGCCACGGCCGCCGTCCTGGTCACGGTGACGGTCATGGGGTTCGGCGGCGCGCGGATGCCGCTGCGCGCGGGCGGCGGGTCGGCGGACGAGCTCGGCGGCGCCGTGTTCCGGACGTGGGTGCTGCCGTTCGAGGTCCTGTCGGTGCTGCTGCTGGCCTCGCTGGTCGGCGCGATCGTCCTGTCGCGGTCCGACATCCGGGCCCGTCCGGCGGCTGAGGCGAAGCCGGTCCGGAAACCCGTCGGGGAGCCGGACGCGAAGCCCGGCGCGGAGCCGGACGGGAAGGGCGCCGCCTGATGCATCTCGCCTACCCGACGGTCGTCGCCGCCCTCCTGTTCTCCGTCGGCGTGTACGGGGTGCTCGCGCGCCGCAACGCGATCCTCGTCCTGATGTCGGTCGAGCTGATGCTGAACGCGGTGAACCTCAACCTCGTCACGTTCGACGTCTGGTACCGGGACCGCCTCCACGGCGGCCAGGTCCTCACGCTGTTCACCATCGTGATCGCCGCGGCGGAGGTCGGGCTCGGCCTCGCGGTCGTGCTGCTGGTGTTCCGCAACCGGCAGATGATCGACGTCGACCGCCTCCGCGCGCTCTCCGAAGACGCGGAGGCCGTGGAGGACGCGGAGGCCGTCCCCCGTCCGGCCGGACGCGTGTCCGACGGCGGGGAGGGCACTCCCGAACCGGCGCCCGAGCGCGAGGAGGCGGCGCAGTGATCTGGCTCGCGTCGCTCGCCGCGCTGCTGCCCTTCCTCGCCGCGTTCGCCGGCCTGCTCTTCGGCCCGTCCCTGACCCGGGCGCTGCGCGGCGGCCCCGCGGGGTCGCCGCTGCGGAACGGCCCCGCGCTGATCGCCTGCGCGCCGGTCGCGGTGTCGCTCGTCCTGTCGGCGATCGTCGCGTTCGCCGTCTGGCGCGACCCGGGCGAGCGCACCGGCGTGCTCACGCTGGTCGACACCGGATCGGTGCCGATCAGGGTCGGGTTCCAGGTGGACGGCCTGGCCGCGGTGGTCGGCCTCATGGTCTGCTGCGTGGCGCTCGCCGTCCAGGTGTTCTCGGTCGCGTACATGTCGAGCGACCGCCGGTACTCCTCCTACGCCGCGTTCATCTCCCTGTTCACGTCCGCGATGCTGCTCGTCGTCTACTCCGGCGACCTGCTCGTCCTGTACGTGGGCTGGGAGGTCATGGGCATCTGCTCGTACTTCCTGATCGGGCACCACTGGGAGGAGCGGGCCAACTCGCGGGCGGCGGTCAAGGCGTTCCTCGTCACGCGGCTCGGCGACGTCGGCTTCCTCATCGGCGTGATCGTGCTCGGCGTGGGCGCGGGGACGTTCCAGATCGACCGGATCGTCCGGACGGCCGGCGACCTCCCGCAGTCGACGGCGACGGCGGCCGCGCTGCTCCTGGTCGCGGGCGTCGCGGGCAAGAGCGCCCAGTTCCCGCTGCACACCTGGCTCCCGGACGCGATGGCGGGCCCCACGCCGATCAGCGCCCTCATCCACGCGGCCACGATGGTCGCGGCGGGGATCTACGTCGTGGCGCGCCTGTACGGGGTGTTCCTCGCGGCGCCGTCCGCGCTCGCCGTCCTCGGCGTCCTCGCGGTGGTCTCCATGGTCGGCTCGGCGTGCGCCGCCCTCGCCCAGGACGACCTGAAGCGCGTGCTGGCCTACTCCACGATCAGCCAGCTCGCCGTGATGGCCGCCGGGCTCGCGGTGGGGGCGCGGTCGGCCGCGATCTTCCACCTGCTGACGCACGCGGCGTTCAAGGCGCTGCTGTTCCTGGCCGCCGGGTGCGTCATCGTGACCGCCGGGTCGAACATGCTCGCCCACTACGGCGGCCTGCGGCGCGGCATGCCCCTCACGTTCTGGTCGATGACCGTGGGCTTCGCCGCGCTCGCGGGCGTCCCGCCGTTCAGCGGGTGGTTCAGCAAGGACGCCGTCATCGAGGCCGCCCAGCACGCAGCCCTGCATGGCGGCGAGGTCACATCGGGCGGGATCGCCTGGCTGGTCTACGGGGGATTGCTCGTCACGGTCGTCCTGACGGCCGCCTATGCGATGCGTGCGTGGTTGATGACGTTCTTCGGTGAGCGGCGCGGGACGTACGAGGTCCGCGACCCGGCACGGATCATGTCGTGGACCGTGGCGGCGCTGGCCGTCCCCGCCGCGATCCTCGGATTCTTCGGCCTCGGGGCCTCGGAACTGCGGCCCCAACTCGGAGCCTCGCTGCTCAGCGTGCTGCTGCTCGCGGTGGGCGCGGGCGGTGCCTTCCTTGTGTGGAACCGCGACCCGGCACTGGATCCCGCGCGCGCGCTCGGCCCCGTCCGTACCGTCTTCGCGCGGGCCTTCTACGTGGACGAGCTCTATACGGCGGTCATCGTCCGGCCCGTCCAGGCTTTGGCTCGACATGTCGTCCTGTTCGACCAGCGGGGCGTGGACGCCGCCGTCGTCGGCGCCGGACGCGGCGCGGGGCGGATCGGCGGCCTGGTCAGATTCGTCCAGAACGGAAACCCGCAGACCTACCTCACCGGCCTGCTCGCCGGTGTCGCCGCCATCGCGGCCGCGGTGGTGATCTTCCAGTGATCTTCGTGCTGATGATGGCGATCCCGCTGCTCGGGGCGCTGGCGATGCTCGTCCCGGCGAACCGGTTCCTGCGCACCGGCTTCGCCGTCCGCGCGTTCGGGACGGCCGTGTCCGCCGCGACCCTGCTCGTCGCGGTGTCGGCGCTGACCGCGTTCGACTTCGCCGGCACGTCCCGCATGCAGATGGAGGTCGACCGGCCCTGGGCGCCCGCCATCGGCCTGTGGTTCCACCTCGGCGTGGACGGGATCTCGCTGCCCCTCGTCGTGCTGACCGCCCTGCTGACGTTCCTGTGCTTCCTCTACACGCTGCGGCACCCGCCGGAAGGCGGCCGGATCCGGCTGCTGACCGCCCTGCTGCTCGTCCTGGAGGTCGGGATGCTCGGCACCTTCGTCGCGCTCGACCTCGTGCTGTTCTTCGTGTTCTTCGAGACCGTCCTCGTCCCCATGTACGTGGTGATCATGCTGTGGGGCGGGGCGGGCCGCCGCGTCGCCGCCACCAAGTTCATCCTCTACACGCTCCTCGGCTCCGGGTTCCTGCTCGCCGGGATGCTGCTCGTCGGCGCCGAGGCCGGCACGCTCGACATGACCGACCTGGCCGCCCGGCACGGAGCCGGCCTGTCGCACGGCCTCCAGATCACCGCGTTCGCCCTGATGGGGATCGGGTTCGCGGTCAAGGCGCCGATGTGGCCACTGCACACCTGGCTCCCCGACGCGCACACCGAGGCCCCCACGGTCGGGTCCGTCCTGCTGGCCGGGGTGTTGCTGAAGATGGGCACCTACGGCCTGGTCCGCGTCGCGCTCCCGCTCGCCCCCGGCGGCGCGCAGGTCTGGGCGCCGTGGCTCGGCCTCCTCGCCGTCATCGGGATCGTCTACGGCGCGCTCGCCTGCCTCGCCCAGCGCGACCTCAAACGGATGATCGCCTACTCGTCCGTCGGGCACATGGGGTTCGTCCTGCTCGGCATCGCCACCCTCACCCCGGTCGGCGTCAACGCCGCCCTCTTCGGCAACATCGCGCACGGCCTCATCACCGGCCTGCTGTTCTTCCTCGTCGGCTCGATCAAGGAACGCTGGGGCACCGCCGACATGAACGCCCTCGGCGGCGGCATGCTCGGCACGTCCCCGCGGCTGGCCTCCATCCTCACCTTCGCGTCCGTCGCGTCCCTCGGGCTCCCCGGCCTCGCCGGCTTCTGGGGCGAGGTCCTCGCCCTGATCGGCGCGTACCGCCCGCACGCCGACCTGCCCCGCGAGACCTTCGTGACGTTCATGGCCGTCGCCGCGCTCGGCACCGTCCTGACCGCCGCCTACTTCCTGCGGATGCTCGCGAGGCTCACCCACGGGCCGTCCGACGGCGTCGCCGTCCCCCGCGGCCCGGTCGCGTCGGTCTCCCTCCAGGAGTACGCCGCCTGGGCGCCGCTGATCGCGCTGACGCTGCTGGTCGGCCTCTGGCCGAAGACCCTGCTGGACGTGACCACGGGTCCGGTCCGCGCGCTGCTCGGAGGCGGCTGATGATCCAGGACATCGACTACGCGGCGGTCGCGCCGCCGCTGATCCTCGCCGTCGCCGCGATCGGGCTGCTGCTCGCCGACGCCTTCGACGCGCCCCGCCGCGTCCTGTCCCTGCTGTCCGGCGGGTCCCTCGCCGCCGCGCTCGCCGCGGTGATCGCACTGGCCCCCGGGGACCGCCGCGCCACCTTCTGCCTGCCGGACGGCCTGCGCTCCGGCGGCCCCGCCTCCTGCTCCTACGTCGCGGACGACTTCACCCTGCTGTTCCAGGGGATCATCCTCGGCGCCGCCGTCATCGTCGTGCTGCTGTCCCTCCAGGAGATCACCGACTCGAAGATCCCGGTGGGGGAGTACCACTTCCTGCTGCTCGCCGCCGTCATCGGCGCCCTCACCCTGGTCGCGGCCCGCGACCTCGTCCTCCTCGTCGTCGCGCTGGAGACCCTCTCCCTTCCGGTGTTCGCGCTGGCCGCGCTGCGCCGCTACGACGGGACGTCCTCCGAGGCCGCGCTGAAGCTGTTCCTCGTCTCCGTCGTGTCCACCGCGGTCATGCTGTTCGGCATCAGCCTCGTGTACGGCGCGACCGGCGCCATGCACCTCGACCGCATCGCGCCCGCCCTCGCCCGGCTCCCCGCCGACCTCGACCCCGTCGCCGCGCTGGGCTCCGTCCTCGTCCTCGCCGGGTTCGCGTTCAAGGTCGCAGCCGTCCCGTTCCACTTCTGGGCGCCGGACGTCTACCAGGGCTCCCCGCTGCCCGTCGCCGCGTTCCTCGCCGTGGTCTCCAAGGCCGCCGGGTTCGCCGGGCTCGCGATCGTCCTCGCCCTGGGCCTGCCCGCCTACGGGCACGTGTGGGGCCCCGTCGTCGCCGTCCTGGCCGCCCTCACCATGACCCTCGGGAACCTCGCCGCCCTCCGCCAGCGGACCGCGATCCGCCTGCTGGCCTGGTCGTCGGTCGCCCAGTCGGGCTACATGCTCGCGCCCCTCGCGGTCGGCTCGCACCGCCTCCCCGAGGCCGTCGCCGCCACCACCGCCTACGTCGCCCTCTACGCCGTCATGAACATCGGCGCGTTCGCCGTCGTGATCGGCTTCCACCGCCGCGGCGCCGCCACCGGACGCTGGGACACCCTCGACGACTACCGCGGCCTCGCCCACCGCAGCCCCGCCGTGGCCACCGCCCTGGCCTTCTTCCTCATCTGCCTCGCCGGCCTGCCCCCCGGCGTCATGGGGCTGTTCGCGAAGGTCGTCGTGTTCCGCGCCACCCTCGCCGGCGGCGTCACCTGGCTCGCCGTCGTGATGGCGATCAACACCGTGATCGGGCTCTACTACTACCTCGCCTGGGCGGTCCGCCTCTTCACCCCCTCCGCCACCAGCGAGGACTACGACGCGGCGCCGGGCCTCGGCGTCCGCGCCGCCATCACCGCGGCGGCCGCGGGCGCGGTCGTGCTGTCCGTCGCGCCCCAGATCGTCCTGCAGACGGTCGGGAACGCCACGTAACCGGGGAAACGTTTGGGAACGTTCCCCCAGGTCAAACCGTTGATGTTCATGCCGGAGTCGACGGGGAGGCAACGCAGGTGCGGTTCAACGGCGTCAAGACGGCAGCATTGATCGCTGCGCTGTCGGCATTGGTGCTGGTCGCCGGCTGGACGTTCGGCGGCGGCACCGGTCTGGCGATCGCGCTGGTCATCGCCCTCGGAACCAACGGCGTCGCCTACTTCTTCAGCGACCGCATCGCGCTCCGCTCGATGCGCGCCCACCCCGTCGGCGAGGTCGAGGCGCCGGTGCTGTACCGGCTCGTCCGGGAACTGGCGACCTCGGCCCGCCAGCCCATGCCGCGCCTCTACGTCTCCGAGACCCGCCAGCCCAACGCGTTCGCGACCGGCCGCAACCCGCGCAACGCCGCCGTCTGCTGCACCCGCGGGATCCTCCAGATGCTGGACGAGCGCGAACTGCGCGCCGTCCTCGGCCACGAGCTGTCCCACGTCTACAGCCGCGACATCCTCATCTCCTCCGTCGCCGCCGCCATCGCCACGGTCATCACGTACCTGTCCCACCTGGCGATCTTCCTGCCGATCGGGCGCTCCGAGGACGACGACGGCCCCGGCGTCCTCGGCGCCCTCCTGATGCTGATCCTCGGCCCCGTCGCCGCCGCCGTCGTCCAGATGGCCATCAGCCGGACCCGCGAGTACTCCGCCGACGCCGCGGGCGCCCGCCTCACCGGCGACCCCCTCGCCCTGGCCTCCGCCCTCCGCAAGATCGACGCCGGCACCCGCGCGCTGCCGCTGCCGCAGGACCCCGAGCTCGCCACCACCAGCTCCCTGATGATCGCGAACCCGTTCCAGGGCGCCGGCATCGGCAAGCTCTTCTCCACCCACCCGCCGACCGCCGACCGCATCGCCCGCCTGGAACGCATGGCCGGCCGCCGCTAGATTCGCCCGAACCACTCCGGACGCCGCCGCGTCATAACCAACAAGAGCGCGCCGGCCACTTCTGCGGGGGATGGGGCCGGCGCGCTCCCCTCGTCCTACCGGTAGTTCACGAACTGCAGCGCGACGTCGAGGTCCTTGCCCTTCAACAGGGTGATGACCTGCTGGAGGTCGTCCTTCTTCTTCGAGCTGACCCGCAGCTCGTCCCCCTGCACCTGGGCCTTCACACCCTTGGGCCCCTCGTCCCGGATGATCTTGCCGATCTTCTTCGCGTCCTCCTGGGCGATGCCCTCCTTCAGGCCCACGCCCAGCTTGTACACCTTGCCCGACAGCTTCGGCTCACCCGCGTCGATCGCCTTCAGCGAGATCCCCCGCTTGACGAGCTTGTCCTTCAGCACGTCCAGCACGGCGTTCGCCCGCTCCTCGGTGTTCGCCTGGATCTCGATCGACTCCCCGGACCACTTGATCCCCGCGTCCACGTTCCGGAAGTCGAACCGGTTCGCCACCTCCTTGGCGGCCTGGTTCAACGCGTTGTCGACCTCCTGCCGGTCGAGCTTCGACACGATGTCAAACGACGAGTCGGCCATCGCCCACACATCCCCTCAGCAGCAGCATCACGATCTACAGAGCGTATCGACTCCCCACGCCCCGCACGCCCCGCCTCGATGTCACACCCACCCCGATGGTCCGCTATCCTTTCCAGCGAAACACCACGGCGGGTTGCCCGAGTGGCCAATGGGAGCGGACTGTAAATCCGTCGGCTTAGCCTACGCAGGTTCGAACCCTGCACCCGCCACCACCACGTAGAACGGCCCCTGACCAGCTAGAACGCTGTCAGGGGCCGTTCTCGTTGGTTCCCGGTAGCTCCCCGCTCCTACCGGCCATTGCCGGGTGTTCACGGAACACGGCCGTCCGAGCGTCCTCTAGTCGACGTCCTCGACCGCGTTGTCGCCTGGGCCCGTGTGAGGAGGCACCTTCGGCTTCCACTGCGAGCAGTAGGTGTGGAGCGAGTCGAAACGCCCGGTGTAGGCCGCGTACAGCGTGGCGTTCCGCACGCGGAGGATGTTCTCGTCCTGCTGGCGCAGTGCCTGGACGGTGAGGTTGTGGCTGCCCACGTACAGGCCGGACGACGTGCCCTTACTGATCTGCATGAACTTCTCGTGCATCCACGAGATGTTGTTCACCGGCCCGCAGTACCTGACGCCGCCCTCGATGTAGGAGCTGTACGCGAGCTTGTTGACCGCCGCGTAGATCAGCTCCGCCCCACCGTCCTCAAAGGCGATGTCCCCGGTGAGCACTCGGACCGTACAGCCGCGCTTCCCAGCATCGATGAGCGCGTTGGCCACCGCCATCCGGACGACCCTGACGTTCGCCACGTTGATGACGTCGTCGCTGGCACTGCGCGAGCACCTCGCCGCCTTCACGTCCGCCACGACCGGATCGTTGGACGCACTCGTGCGCGCTTTCCCGGCGGCCTCCCTCCGAGGGAACGTGTAGACCTGATACTTCCCGCCGGGCGGCTTGTACACGTGACTCGATCCGTAGTTGTCGAGCCGCCCCGACCTGTTCGCGAGACGGTACATGTCGTCGAAATATCTGCTGTAGAACCTGTACAGCCCGGCGTCCCGCACCGTGATGGCACTTTCGTACGAGGTCCACTCGTGCAGATTGGCGGACGCCACGTAAACGACGTTCCGCGCGACGCCTCCCCCCTTCTTCGCGACCTTGTCGATCGTCATGAACTTGTTGTGCATGCGCGAATAGTTGTCGCCGACCTTCCGGTTGGCGGCGCATCCGCGAGTGGATATGTAGCGCCCGCTCTGCTTCGGGAACCCGCCGGCGCTGTCCGTGACCCGCCGCCCGCACGTCCGCACCGCATCGGGCGAGTCGGCGAACGCCGCCGTCAGCTCCCGGTACTGCGGCATGCCGATCTCGCTGCCGTTGATGACGACCCTGACCTTGACGCCCCGCCCCTTCGCCCTGCTGAGAGAGGTCACGATCTTGTTCTGGCTGAAGTAGTACAGCGGGAGCCGGATCGTCGCCCCGCTCGGCGCGGCGTCGATGAGGGCCTTGGCGTGATCGGAGATCACCGTGTTGTCGTCCTCGGTGAACTTCACATAGTCGTCCACCTGATCGAGAGCGATGGGAATCGCCTCATTCGGCGGATCGGCGTGCACCGGACCGGCCGGGAGCGCGGCACTCGCGAAAGCGAGCGCACCGAGAGCGACGGGCACCTTGAGGGGGAGCTTGCTGGACATCTTCAGCCTTCCGGTAGGGATCCGAGCCTCGCTGTTGGATGCCTTCTGACCGATGTCACATCCGCTGTCTTGCCGATGAGGCTAAAAACCCTCCGAATCCTCATCTAGGGCCCTAGGGCCCTAGACCGCACAGCGGGGACCCCAACCCGAACACCTCACGACCAAACACCAGCGCTGCCACTGAGCCATCTGGCACAAACGGCCGGAACGTCCCCGCGCAGCTCGCCGGTGTCGATGACCTCGCCGGTCCCCTCCCGGTCGTCCTGGCGGGCATCGCACTCCTAGCTGGTCGCCGTCCTTGAGCGCGTCCTCGATACGGCCGTTCCACATGTGCTCGTGGCCGTCGATGCACCCGGCGTAGACCCGTAGCAGGACTTCGACGCCGTGGCCGGCGCGGCGGGCGACCTCGGGTGCCGGGACGCCGGCTGTGAGGGCGAGCGTGACGCCGCTATGGCGGAGGTCGTAGGGCCGCCCGGCCAGGGGGGAGGCCACCTGTGTGGGCGTGAGCGCCATGCCGCGGGCGAGCTGCCAGACGCGCCCGTACGCGCTCTCTGAGAGCGGCCCACCACGCTCACCAGAGAACAGCCGCAATTCGCCGCTTGGCGTCGTCCTCCTGCCCGGTCATGGACTTGGCGTACACCCGCAGCAGGACGGCGTCGCTGCGCCCGGCCGACTCGGCCCCCTGAGCCGACGGCACCCCGGCCCCACGCCATGTGGACACGGCGGCGTGTCGCCGGGCGTATGGCGTCTCGGCTTGGCGATCACGCGTAGGTCTAGCGTCGCGCCACGCGAGGGCAGGTCCAGTTGACCAGGGGCAGCGGGTTGATCGGCAGAATGCGCCGCTGGCAGGCGTGCTCCATGGCGTTGTTAAACGTCGCCCGCTTCCTGGTCGCCCTGCTGCCGGTGGCGCGTGGCCCGTCTTGCTTGCTGCTGAGTCGGTTGAGCACCTGGCGTGCGATCTGCGGGCTTTGCCGCTCCGGCGCCAGTTCCCGTAGGTCGAGCGTGTTCCGGTCCAGCCAGTGCAGCGCGGGGAGTAGATGCTCAGGCGGTTCGCCTCCCTTGCGGTGAAGTCTGCTGTACGCCTAGCCCGGCGGGGCCTCACGAAGGAGCGTCCCCGCCGGGGCACCCTTGGACGGGTGAGCACCACTTCTGTTGCGTCCGTCAGGGCCTTAGCGATGCCCTGCCGATGGTGGGGCGAGGCCTACGGCCACTTCGCGGTGCGGTAGTGACCGAGAAGGGGGATCAGGCGATCGTGTCCTCGCCGCGCTTCCCCGACACCAGGCGACCGGTCTTGAGGGTGAACGCTTTGCCCTTGCGCGCTGCACTGACCGGAGGGGACCTACCTCGGCAGTGATCAGGCGGCTTTGCCGTGGGCGAGGTAGAGCTTCATGTTGGTGAAGTCGAGGGTGACGTTGTAGGGCTTCCAGAAGCTGTGGGCGAAGTGGCCTATCGCGTCGATTCCTGATCCGTAGGGCCAGCCCACGTTGACCGGCATGTTCGGGTCGGCTTCGCAGTAGATGTCGTTGGCGACGGCGTCGCCGAGGCGGATCTCCTTCGGGTAGCAGGGGTAGGTGGTGGTCGGGTGGCTGTGGGCGAAGGTCTCGATGGGGCGGTCGTAGTCGGTGCGGACCCCCAACTGCTTGGCCACCTCCCCGGGCATGCCCACGGCGATCTCGCCGATTCCGCCGAAGTTGACGCCCATCACCCGCGGGCCGGAGCCGGCGATGCTGCCCGTGCTGCTGAGATCGTGGTCACGGGAGAGCCAGAGCGGCAGGGGCTTGGTGCCCGCCCGTGTGGCCTCGGCGACCGCTTCGGGGGTCGGTCGGCGCAGGATCAGTGAGCGGCCCGCGTAGTCGAAGGTGGTCAGCAGGTGGTAGAAGATCCACGTGCCGATCAGGCCGTCGTTGCCGGTGCTGACATCTCCGCCCGACTCCGTCGACGACCAGCCCACCGGGACGTTGCGCAGTTCGAGGCCGCCCAGGTTGAAGGAGTCCAGCACCCCGTAGTACACCCATATGGGAGTGCCTTCGAAGTCGGTCTTTTCCGCGTACACGGGGCTCAGGCCGGCTTCCTTGGCCGCCGACGCGGTCAGGCTCAGATTCGGGGCGCCGGTGTAGAAACTGAGCTTCTTCGGCGGTCCGCCGTTGACGGAGACCTCTACCAGCGGTTCCGGGTCCATCTGCCTCCATGGCACGCGGCCGATGTCGCCGTGAATCTGGTAGGCCTCGCCGCGGATCGCCGCGAACCATTTGGCGTATCCTTCCTCGCCGCCCGCTCGCCAACGGGGCACGGAGAGGGAGAATTTGTCCTGCCTGATGTAGCAGTCGCCCAGGAGCTGGTTGGTCTCCTTGTCGTCGGGCGCCAGTCTGAGGGCCATCGTGAGGTACTTCTCCGCGTCGGGGAACTTGTTGGCCAGTAGCCCGACGTAGCCGCGCTGGCGTGCAGCGTGCAGGTTCGTTGGGTCCTTCTTCAGGATCTCCTCGTACGCGCGGGCGGCCTCCTCGAACTTCCCAGCCTTGAACAACGCGTCCGCGTCACTGCCGTCGGCGTGCGCCCTAGCCGTCTTGCCGAGCAGCGGTGTGGCCGCGGCGGCACCGGCCACCACAGCCGCGCCCCGCAGAAGCGAACGCCGATCCCAGCTCCCGTCACCAGCCACGCCTTCTCCTCTTCCGTAATCACTTTCCGCCGAGCGCAATGCGCTCGGCGCAGACCGCTGTGGTCCAAGCTCCCACCCAAGACGGAAGAGCGTTGCGGTGGCATATGCGTTTTTCGATACGCCCGCGATACAACCGGTCCCCTTCGCAAATGGATGGAACGCGGTGCTGGAGGGATGAAACGGGTGATCGAAGCTGAAGATGCTCGAACTGCCGGCTGAGACGGCGATTGAGGCTGCACGCCGACAGTCCGCTGACAAAGGAACCCCCGGCACGGCGTGCCGGGGGTCCCGCTTGGCTGGACGGTCCGGCGTGGTCACGCCGGGCCGCCCTTGAGATCAGCGAGCCAAGGCCTGGTCTTGCTGACTCCTTCGTGGAACCTCCGGCTGTGTGTGCCGGTCGCCTGAGCTAGGCGGCCGTCACTCGGTGTCGGAGGTCTTGGTGGTGCCGCCGGTGGAGGGGCCGCCCTTGAGGAAGTCCTCCAGGAGGCCGCCCGGCTTCGTGAGCGTGGCGACGGTGTCGGCGAGGGCGAGGAAGACGAGCGCGCGCATCACCGTCGGCATGACGGGACGCAGTTCCCGGGCCAGCTCGCCGCACACCTTCGCGGCCGTCGGGCTCTCGGTGACCAGAGGAGCCAGGGCCGCGAGGACTCGCAGCTTGTCCGCGACCTTCTCGGGGGTCATACCCGGAGCAGTCATGGTAGATCTCCTTTTAACGTGACACCTCGAGACTCTCTCGTGGTGCACTCACGACCGTCCGACCACGACGGCAACACGCAATGATCATGGCGTCGGCGTCGGTGCGGATCCCCTCCGAACGAGCGGATGCCGCCGTCCGGGCCCGGACGAGGTGGTCTTCTGAGACGCTGCCGATGTCCGAAGAAGTCAGGTGGTTCCCGTTGCTTGGAGGGGGCGGACGTGGCATTGACTTCCGGCTGGTCTGTGGTGGGCGACCCGGCTGAGTTCGGCCCAGGGGAGGAGTTCCTGCTCGCGCGGGCGGCGACCAACCTCCCGCTGCTGATCGCGCTGTCCGCCTTCCGCCGCTCAGGTGGTGGAGGGACTCCGCCGCTGTTCGGATGGTGGACAGATCCTGGGGGGACGGTCGGTGGCGCGTTCGTCCGCCCCTCTTTCGGCCCGTTGCTTCTTGGCGACATGCCGGTGGAGGCCGCGGCTGCGCTGCCGGGGTATATGGACGGCGCGCCCCACGCGTGGGAGGGCCGCAGTGACCTTGCCGAGGCGTTCGCGTCGGGATGTCCCGGGCGGGTGGTCGGTCCCCGACTGCGGTTGTACCGGCTGGAGGCGCTTCGGCCCTGTTCGGTGCCGGACGGCTTCGCGCGGCCCGCGGCGCCGACGGACCACGATCTGCTGGACCGCTGGTACGAGGCCGTCACCCGGGGCCACGGCACGCTCGGCGCCGTCGCCGGCCGCCTCGCCGCCGGTGACCTGTACGTCTGGGAGACCGGTGGCCGCGTGGTGGCGGTCGCCGGTCACGGCCCGCGGTTCGGCTCGGCGGTGCGGCTCGACCTGATCTACACGACGAACGAGCATCGGGGACGCGGCTACGCGACCGCCCTGGTGGCCGCCGTCACCCGCTCGCTGCTGGCCGCCGGCGCGACCGAGATCGTGCACGTCGCGACTCCGGCGAGTAGCGCCACCTATCAAGGTCTCGGCTACCGGTTGGTCGCCGACTACGTGACGTTCTCCCGCTCCGCCTGAACCCGGACGTGGCTTCGCCGCCGACTCGATATAGCCGGTGTCTGGGGGCGCCAAGATCTGGCCTCATGTGTTCAAGGGCCAGTGTCGAGACGGATCGCTGGGCTCCGTGCGTGGTCGGGACGATCGCCGCGTCCACATGGCGGTCAGGCTGACTGATCGGGACCGAGGACCTCGGGGGCCCTGGGCGGCACGCGCCATCGCATGGCTCGCAGAATGCGGGCGGAAGAATCGGCCTGCCAGTCCTCGTCATGGAAATTCCGCGCCGTAGGCCCCGGGGGACGCGGGAAGGCGCGTCATCTCGATGTCCGGTTTCCGCTTCTTCTCTCTGCAATGCGCGTTTTGAGTGCCGGGCTTGGGGCCCCCGTCAGCGCCGCGTAGGGCCCTAAGGCCCTAGGGTGCTTTCTTCCTGGATTTCTAAGCTCTCCCCACCGATCGGAAATCACGTATCGACTCAGGGAGAATTCGTGAAGAGCTCGAAGGCAAAGCAGGCCCGCATCGCCGCGATCGGCACCGGAGCGGCCGCCTTGGTCGCCGTCCCGGCCATCGCACTGGGGGTCTCGGGTTCCGGCCACTCCAGCACCGCCGGGCAGGTGGCGGCGCACGGCAAGGTCGTCAGGGCCGCGAGCCCGCACTGCGACCCCGGCTGGTCCGTCAAGGTCCAGCGCAAGGTCAACTACCGCAAGTCGACGGGCGAGCGGGACAAGCTGATCAACAAGTCGAAGCGGTCGGTCAAGCGCACCTACACCCTCACCAAGCAGGCGAGCACGAAGTGGAACGTCAGCGTCGAGGCCTCCGCGTCGTTCAAGGCCTGGATCTTCGCCGAGGTGAACGTGAAGGTCGGCGGCGGTCTCGAGAAGTCGGAGAGCATCACCACCACGCAGAGCGACGAGACCACGGTGCCGCCGAAGACGACGCTGGTCGTCACCCGCGGTTTCGAGATGCGCAAGATCTACGGGAACTCGTACTACACCTGGAGCAACTGCAAGACCGGGAAGTACAAGAGCTTCGTGCTGACCGCGCCCCACGGCCGCTACACCTCGTTCAAATAGCCGGCAGCTGACGCCGCGGAAGTGACTGCCTTTACGTGAATTGCGGGGTTCACGTAAAGGCAGTCACGCGTTTGTCGGCGCTTTCGTCTGCTCTCCTTCGCATGTGTCTCTCACACGGGACGGCCGGCTCGGCCAGTCGCGATCGCGCCTGGGGGCTCTCGGTGTTCAGCGGCCCACCCTCCTGGCTCCGCGGATGCGCGCGATGCCGCTGACTCCGCGCGCTGATCCCGATGCGATGCCGTCGTTCTCACCGAATGCTCTCGGCCGCTTGCGCTAGGGCGTGGTGCCCGGACGGTACGTCCTGCGGGCTCGGTCCCGCAGTCAACTGAAAAACAAGAGAAAAGAGAGAACCATGGGAGACGCCAAGATCACCCGGCGACAGGTCATCGGAGCAGCGGCTGTCGGGGCTGTGCTCGCAGTGACGGGCAAGGACAAGGACGAAGAGAAGAAGAGCCCCCAGCAGGAGGCTCCTCGCTCTGGCGACTCCTCCACGGAGCAGCCGAAGCGCTGATCGCGAAGAATTCAGCCGGGCCCCCTCCACGAGGGGGCCCGGCCCTGCTTTTGCGCCCGGCAGGTTGTGCCTCTTCCGGCTGCGGTGCGTGCTCACGCAGGGGCCGGGGTCAGAAGCCGAGGGCGTGGCGGAGGTCAGCGGCGGACTGTAGGACGATCAAGGCTCCGATGGTGATGAAGGCGATCGGGACCAGCCATCGGCCGTGCTGGTCCAGGAGATCGATGACCTTCTTGTGCGAGCCCAGCCAGGACGCGGTCAGGCACCACAGGGCCACGCCCGCCGCGAAGACCGCGACGGTGACGAGGGTGGACTCCGGGCCGATGGTGCGGAAGACCGGCGTGTAGGCCGAGATGTTGTCGGCGCCGTTGGCGATCGTCACGCTGGCGATCGGGAGCAGGCCCGAGGCGACCGCGGGAGGGCCGTCGTTGTCTCCGGCGCGGACGGCCGCGACGAGGCCGCGGACGCCGAGGGCCAGAGGGACGAGGCCGAGCAGGCCGATCCATTCGTCCGGGACGATCGTCAGGCCCAGCGCGGCGACCACCGAGACGAGGACCAGGGCGGCGATGCCCGCGTACTGGCCCGCCCAGATCTGCCAGGGCCGCGGGGACCCGGTCGCGCGTCCGGACAGGAAGAGGACGGTCAGGACGATCAGGTCGTCGACGTTCGTCGCAGCGAACATGCCGCACGCGGTCGCGACCGTGCCCGCTATTGACCCCATCCGCCGGAACCTACCGGAGAGGGGTGAAGGCCGGGGAGGGGCCCGGCCTTCACCGTCAGCCCTTGCGTGCGGGGAGGATGCGCTTCACCGCGAGGCCCGCGGAGACCAGGGTGAAGAGGGCGAGGCCGAGCCAGAGGGCCTGGAGGCCGAGCCAGGGCGACGCGGCGGCGGCGCCGCCGAAGCCGGCGGCCACGCCGCCGATCGGGGGGTTGTTGTACATGGATCACCATTTCCTTTCTTTGCGCCAGGCGGCCTGCCAGAACGCACGCGCCTGGACGATCTGGAGGAAGACGTCGAAGACCATCTCGACGACGATGGTGGCGGCGATCGCCATCTGCGCCGGGCCGCGCCGGCGGACGGTCACCACGCGCTCCACCATGAAGATCACCGTGATGCCGGCCCACAGCGGGCTGATCTGGATCCCGCCGAGCCAGATCACCGAGTAGGCGAGCGAGAGCAGGTACGCGGTGATCACGAGGATGCCGACCAGGGAGAGCAGCTGCCGTCCCCAGTAGGGCCGGGTGACGGGCGTCCAGCCGTAGTCGACGAGGTTCTCCAGCGCGCCGCGCTTCCAGCGGAGGCGCTGCTGGGCCAGTTCGCGCCAGGTCGGCATCACCTCGGTGGTGAGCGTGCACTCCTTCGGGCAGAGGATGCGGAACCCGAGGTGGAGGATGGCGAGGGTCAGCTCGTTGTCCTCGGTCAGGACGCGGACGTCGTAGACGTGCGGCAGGCCGGGGAGGCGGCGGTCCCGGCGGGCGGCGACCACCTCCTGGAGCGTGGCGGCCCGGAAGATCGTGGCGGTTCCGGTGAGGACGAGGGCCTTGCCCTGGAGGCGCCGGACGTCGCGGGCGTAGCGGGCGTACTCGTTGCGCTGGAACATGCCGACGGCGCCGCCGCCCGGCTTGCCGGTGAAGGTGCCGCCGACGGCGGCGTACCGGCCGGTGGCCAGGTATTCGACGCCGTGCCGGATGAAGCCGGGGTCGAGCGCCGAGTCGGCGTCCATCACCATGATCGCGTCGTCCGGGCCGAAGATCGGCAGCAGCCGGTCGAGGACCTGGTTCAGCGCGCCCGCCTTCTTGTGCTCGTTGCCGCGGGTGCCGACGATCTCGACGCCGCACAGCTGCGCGAACGCGGCGGTGGCGTCGGTGCAGTTGTCGGCGATCACGATGATGTGGTCCGGGGGGCGCTCCTGGCGGCGCAGCGAGGCGATCGTCTCGGTGATCTGCTTCGCCTCGTTGTGCGCCGGGATCAGGACGGTCACGCGCATTGCGTTCGCGCGCACGGGGGCCTGGTCGCGCTTGCCGTCCTTCCCCTTGCGGGACGGCGCCGGGGTGGGCCGCGGCCGGGCGTGGACGGGTGGAGGCGGGGACGGAGCCGGGGGCGAGGGGCGCCGGACCGGCGGAGGCATGAGCGCGGCCGCCACCCGGTCGGGGACGGTGACGGTCGGGGAGAGGGCGCGGTGGGTGCTGGGGCCTCCCCGCGCCAACGGGGACGCCAGGTGTCCCGAACCGGGCGTCCGCCGGACGGGAGACGCCCCGACGTGCGGAGCGGGGCGCGGGAGACGGTGCCGTCCCTGGTGGGGGCGGGGCCCGTCGGGGGCGCCGGAGACGGGGCGCATGTCAGCGGGTCCCCTCGGTGCGCATCAGGTGACCGAAGGCGATGACGTTGTCCACGTAGTGGCCGGTGGCGCGGTCGAAGCGCCCGCCGCAGGTGATCAGGCGGAGCGCCGCGTAGCCGGGGTCGGAGTAGACGCGGCGGGTGGGGAAGCGGTCCTTGCCGAACCGCTCGACGGAGTCGACCCGGAACACGGCGGTGCGGCCGTCGGCGCGCAGGACGCTGGCCCGGTCGCCGGGGCGCAGTTCTCCCAGCCGGTAGAACACGGCCGGGCCGCGCGCCGAGTCCACGTGCCCGATGATCACGGCAGCGCCCCGGCTGCCGGGCGCGGCCCCGAGGCGGTACCAGCCGGCCTCCTGCGCGCGGCTCGGCGGCGGCGTCTCGACCGTCCGGTCCGGGTTCTTGGCCAGCTTCATCAGCGGTGTGCGCACGCCGATCCGCGGCACTTCGAGGCGGAGCGGAGCGGCGGGCGGCAGCGACGCCGTCGTGGCGGGCTCGGCGGGACGGGACGCGTCGGGCGACGGCATCGGCGGAGCGGCGGTCGCCGGGTCTCCCCGGAAGGCCTGGAAAGCCAGGAACCCGGCCACGAGCAGGGCGGACGCGCCCACGGCGACGGCGGCGAGCACGCGCGCGCGTTGACCACGAGACGTCACTGGGGTCGTGCTCCTCTCGCCGCTCGGGGGGTGGGGGCCGCGGAACGCGGTGGTGGTCGAACGGTAATGAGCCAGAGTTAACGTTTGGGGCGTGAGGACGGTGAAGTCGCAGATGAACGTCCTGTGACAGTTGAGGTGGCTTGTCCCATGAGGGAGTCATTGGTCCTGTCAACCAGGTGGTTCAGGCAGGGACGCTGCGAACCAGAGCGTTGCGCTATGTGGCACTTGACCTGCGGAAATGTCGGTGGGGGTCGGAGTGGGCGGCGAGGGGGCGCCGGTCGGCGACGGCGGGACGGCCGCGACGGTGGATACAAACATCGCTGTCCGAAAGTGGCCCATCTCTCGGCCGAAAATGATCTTCGCAGGTCACAGGGGTCGTCGGCTTGGTCCTCGGGCCGGGGCCGAAACGCGCGGGAGTGGGTGGGCCACGCCCGGCGGCGGCGTTCGCGTCCCTAGGGCCACCACATCAGGACCGGCGCGGGAACTCGGGATGAGGGAATTGGTCTAGCGGCTCCCCAAGGGGCGGGCCACCGGGTAGACCTGCATCCGTGCAGGTGAGTTATGTGAGTGTGGCGACGCCGGGACGGGAGAACGAGGACTTCGTGGCGGCCGGCCCCGGCTGGGTGGTGCTGCTGGACGGCGCGACCGCCCCGCAGGGGGTCGACAGCGGCTGCCGGCACGACCCCGCGTGGCTGGTGCGCAGGCTCGGCGGGCATATCGCGGCGCTGCTGGCGCTGGAGGACGGCAAGCCCCTGCCCGACCTCGTCGCCGAGGCGATCAAGGTGACCGCGGAGGCGCACACCGAGACGTGCGACCTGGGCAATCCCGACAGCCCGTCCGCGACCGTGTCGCTGCTGCGCCGCCGCGGCGGGGCCGTGGAGTGGTACGTCCTCGCCGACTCGCCGATCGTGGTGGACGTCGGCGAGATCAGGGTCTTCCGGGACGACCGGGTCGACCATCTGCCGAGCTACACCCTGGAGGGCGTGCGGCGGGCGCGCAACAGCCCCGGCGGGTTCTGGGTGGCGAGCACCAGGCCGGAGGCCGCGTACGAGGGGCTGACCGGCGAGGTGCCGGTCGAGGGGCTGCGGCGGGCGGCGGTGCTGAGCGACGGCGCGTCCAGGCTCGTGGAGCGGTTCGGCCGGATGGAGTGGGGCGACCTGCTCCGCCTCCTCGACGAGGAGGGCCCGCGGGAACTCGTCAGGAGGACCAGGGCCGCGGAGGCGGAGGCGACCGCGGCCCGCGGGAAGCGGTACGACGACGCCACCGCCGTCTTCGTGCGCTTCGACTCCTGACCGCTGCCCCCGCCTAACGCGTCGGGGCCGCCCTGCCGTCAGCGCGTCGGGGCCGCCCTGCTGTTAACGCGTCGGGGCCGCGATGTGCGGCCACCAGGCGTCCAGGTCCTCCGGCAGGTGCATGCCCTCCATGCGGAGGGTGCCGGGCATGAGCGGGAAGCGCCGTCCGGCGGGGAACGTGCGCTCGTAGGACGGCGGATCGATCACGACGACGCGGGTGCCGTTCACGACCGGGATGTCGGCCGGGACGCCCTCGTTCCAGATCGGTTCGCCGTGCGCGTCGACGAGGTTCCACGGGCTGGAGATGATCGGGCGCCCGGGCGGGGTGTCGGCGTTGAGGAAGCAGGCGATGATCTCGGGGGCGGGACGGTCGCCGGTCAGCCCGCCGGGACGTCCGATGAGCGCGCCCGCGAGCAGGACGTGCAGCTGGAAGTTGTCGCCGAGCCCGCCGATCGTGACCGTCCACCCCTTGCGGCTCGCGCGGTCGAGGACGAGGAGGCGCTCGCCGTCCAGGACGCGCAGCAGCGCCTGGTAGTGCTCCATCTGCCCGAGGTACTGGGCGGCCTGCCCGGCGGCGAAGGCGCAGAAGTCGCGGT
Organism: Actinomadura sp. NPDC048021; assembly: GCF_040653135.1. Taxonomy (NCBI): domain Bacteria; kingdom Bacillati; phylum Actinomycetota; class Actinomycetes; order Streptosporangiales; family Thermomonosporaceae; genus Actinomadura; species Actinomadura sp. NPDC048021. The sequence continues at coordinate 37,580 of NZ_JBEZJQ010000034.1, read as the reverse complement.
CGGCGATGCCCGCCCGCACCGCGGGCCCCATCTGCAGGACGGTGCAGCCCGCCATCGCGAACTGCGGCAGCGCGAACCACGACATCATCGCGGTCACGGCGCCGTCCCCGAGGTGCGGCGCGACGGTGTCGAAGACCTGCTGGGAGGGCTGCTCCTCCTGCATGTCCGGCGGCGGCTTGCCGCCGGCGGCCTGGTCCCACGCGTTCGCGAACGCCAGCGCGGCGGCGGTGACCTCGGAGATGCGGTGGACGAGCGGCGCCCCGACGGGGTCGGGGTCGGCGCCGTTCTCGACCCAGGCGCCGGAGACGATGGCGAGCCACCCGCCGAGGTTCGGGGGCGCCTCCGCGATGCCCTCGGCGAGGCGGGGCATCGCGGCGGTCATCTCGGCGGGGGAGGCCGTCTGGAACACCTGCATGAGCTGCGGGAGGAGGTCGCCGAAGGAGCGGTCCTCGACCACCGCGGCCCGGACGATCTGATCGACGAGAGGCTGGAGCGACATAAACGATCACCTTGGCATATCGGGTGCGCCGGGCCGGAATCCGCCCACCATCTTGGAATCTGATTCTAGAATAGGGCCCATGGAGCCCCAGGATTTCGCCGACGTGCTCAAGGCCGTCCGCAGCTTCGTCCGCGACCAGGTCGTCCCGTGCGAGGAGGAGATCGAGGAGACCGACGCGATCCCGGAGCGGCTCCGGCGCACGTCCCGCGACATGGGCCTGTTCGGGTACGCGCTGCCCGAGGAGTACGGCGGGCTCGGCCTCTCGCTCGGTGAGGAGGTGCGGCTGGTCTTCGAGCTCGGCTACGCCAGCCCCGCGTTCCGCTCCATGTTCGGCACCAGCAACGGCATCGCCGGGCAGGTCCTGGTGAACGCCGGGACGGCGGCGCAGAAGGAGGCCTGGCTGCCGAGGCTCGCGTCCGGCGAGGTCGTCGGGGCGTTCGCGCTGACCGAGGCCGAGGCGGGATCCGACCCGAGCGCGCTGACCACGACCGCGGTCCGGGACGGCGACGACTACGTCATCGACGGCGCCAAGCGGTTCATCACCAACGCGCCCGAGGCCGACGTCTTCATGGTCTTCGCCCGGACGGGCGGCCCCGGCTCCCGCGGCATCTCCACCTTTCTCGTCGAGAAGGGCGCGGGCGGCCTGCGCGTCGGCCCGTCCGACGAGAAGATGGGCCAGCGCGGCGCCCACACGGCCGAGGTCTTCTTCGACGGCGTGCGCGTCCCCGCCGAGGCCATGGTCGGGACGGAGGGGACGGGCTTCCGCACCGCGATGGCGTCACTCGCCCATGGCCGGGTCAGCATCGCCGCCGTCTGCGTGGGGCTCGCCCAGAGGATCCTCGACGAGACCGTCGCGTACGCCAAGGAGCGAAGCCAGGGCGGCAAGGCGATCGGCGAGTATCAGCTCATCCAAGGGCTCATCGCCGACTCCCAGACCGAGCTGTACGCCGGACGCTCGATGGTCCTGGAGGCGGCCCGCGCCTACGACGCCGGCGAGGACACCAAGCTCGGCCCGTCCTGCGCCAAGTACTACTGCTCGGAGATGGTCGGACGGGTCGCCGACCGCGCCGTCCAGGTCTACGGGGGCATGGGCTACATGCGCGGCGTCGCCGTCGAGCGCTTCTACCGCGACGTCCGGCTCTTCCGCATCTACGAGGGGACGAGCCAGATCCAGCAGCTCGTCATCGCCCGGAACCTGCTGCGCTGACCAGCGCGGACACCGGCGCGGGAATCCGGTTCGCACCACGCGCCCGGACCCTGTATGGTTTCACTGCGCGAACGACGCAGGCCCCTTTAGCTCAGTCGGCAGAGCGTCTCCATGGTAAGGAGAAGGTCTACGGTTCGATTCCGTAAAGGGGCTCACGGCAAACCGGCCGCCATCCGCATTCCGGAGGGCGGCCTTCGTCGTACCGGGGAGCGGCCGTCGCCGCCCCCGCGGCGCCGAGCGCCCTGATTCGCTCCATACCTGTGCCTGTGGTACCGTCCCACCGGTTCCAGCAGGACGTTTCGCAGCTCACCGGCGCACCCGGTATTCTGGAGACGGTCCCGCGGAGCCCGCGGAACCGGTTCCCCGATCATCGTCCGGGTTCTCGTGTTCCCAGGGCTCGGTGAGCATCCGGTATCCTGGCAATCCGGTCCACACCGACCATCTCGGCGGGGTAGCTCAGTCAGGCAGAGCAAGCGGCTCATAATCGCTGTGTCGCCGGTTCAAGTCCGGCCCTCGCTACTACCCAGGTCTCTCACCCCCCGACGGGGGTGAGCAGGCTGGGTCGAATCGCCGGCCGTCCCCCGGGGACGGCCGAGGTCCGAAAGTCCATGTCCCTAGCTCAGAAAGGCACTCCATCGTGGCTGCCACCGACGTCCGGCCGAAGATCACGCTGGCCTGCCAGGAGTGCAAGCACCGCAACTACATCACGCGGAAGAACCGGCGCAACGACCCGGACCGCCTGGAGATCAAGAAGTACTGCCCGAACTGCCGGACGCACCGTCCGCACAAGGAGACCCGCTAACCGAGGTCCCGGACGGAGAAGTACTGCCCTGCCGCAGGGCCAGGACCCACCGTCCGCATCGGGACACCCGCTGGCCAAGGACCCACGGTCCATGCCCGGGAGACCCGGCCACGGTGCGAGTCCGCCCCGCAGCGCAGACTTCTTCGCACGCTTGCCACTGACACGCATCAGCCCGTTCTCGCAGTCCGCGAGGGCGGGCTGAACGTCGTTCCGGGCGCCGTCCGTCCGGAACGCAGGTCCCGGGGACCGGCCGGCAGCGTGGCTGCCGGCCGGTCCCCGGGCGGGTTTCACGGACGGTTGCTCGTGTCGTTGAGCATCGCGTCTTCGATCTCCTGCAGTTCCGCCTCCGGCATCTCGATCATGCCGGCCAGGACGAACCACAGGACCCACGAGAACGTGAGGCCGGGACGCTCCTCCCACTCCCCGCGGGTGATCTCGCCCCTGGCGTAGCGCAGGGTGCGCTCCGCCAGTTCCTGCAACTGGGCCTCGGAGACCCATCGCAGGTTCCGGAACGACTTCCTGTCGAGGCGGAGTGCCTTCACGTCGGCCACCGTGGCGCGGTACAGCTGCCACTTGTGGCCGAGACCGAACGGGCCGTCCCCCCGCTTGCAGGGGTTGGCGCGCCACTTCGGCTCCGGGAACAGCGGGTTCAGCGACGTGACGGTCAGACCCGTCTCTTCGTTGACCTCCCCGTGGGCCGCTTGGTCGAAGCCGTCGAAGTCGTCCTCGACATGCCCGCCAACGCCGGACGCGCCCCGGCCGTCGGAGATGTCGCCGATCAGGACGCCCAGGACCGGATCGGTGATGATGACGCCGACGGAATGACCGTCACACCTTTTGGGGTGCGTATTTCGGGCAGCGCTCATGGCTGCTTCACTCCCTTTTGTTCTTGTTTGTCGGATATCTGGCGCGGCACGATGCCGCAGGTTGGACAGTCCAGGCGCGAAGGCTCCCGGCAATGGGCGCGGAGCGCCTGGTAGACGGCCCTGTCATCGCGGTGCGCAGACCGGTCAGAACGGTGCGCACACGGGTCATCGCCGGTCGTGAACTCGTCCGCCAAGGGAGGTTGCGGCTCGACCGGACCAGCGGACGATCAACATCGCATCCCGAAGGCCGGGGTGCCCTTGCGTCCGTCTCGGACGGCGTAAGGCGGGTTCAACGGAGAACCAACATGACAGAACCGATCTGTTCCTCCGGTCCGGAGGAGCGAGACATACAGCTGCCCGCCTCGCAGGCGGCCGAGCCGGCACTGGTCGAGCCCAGCTCGATGCTGGGCCGGCGCGCGGAGGCCGAGTTCGCCGAGGGCTTCCGGGTCCTCGACCGCATCGGCCTGCCGACGGTCGCCGTGTTCGGCAGCGCCCGCACCGCACCCGGCACGGACGAGTACGAGCTCGGCGTCGGCATCGGCGCCGCGCTGGCCGCAGCCGGCTTCGCGGTGATCACGGGCGGTGGCCCCGGCGCGATGGAGGCCGCCAACAAGGGGGCGTTCCAGAACGGCGGGGTGTCGATCGGGGTGGGCATCGAGCTCCCCCACGAGCAGCACCTCAACCCGTACCTCACCGTCGGGATCGAGTGCCGGTACTTCTTCACCCGCAAGGTGAAGTTCGTGAAGTACTCGGACGCGATCGTGGTGCTGCCGGGCGGCAACGGCAGCCTCGACGAGCTGTTCGAGGCGCTGACCCTCGTTCAGACCAAGAAGATCCCCCCGCGGCCGATCGTGCTGGTCGGCGAGAAGTACTGGGGGGGCCTGGACGCCTGGATCCGGGGGACGATGCTGCCCAGCGGCAAGATCTCCCCGGGGGACCCCGACCTCTACACCATCGTCGACACGGTGGACGAGGTCATGGCCCTCATGCCCGGGCACACCGCCTCCTAGGGGGCGGCGTGAAGTAAGGGTCCCGCTCCCTGGGCGGGATCCCTGAGCGTCAGTGGACTCCCGGTCGGACAGCGTTCTCGCTGCCCGACCGGGAGTTTCATGTATGTGCCGAGACTTTCGCCCAGTGTCCGATTCCCGCCGTCCGCCGCTCCTCCAGAAGGCCGCTCATTCCCCAGGCCGCCCAGACCGTCACGAACTCTCCGTTCTGGCACTGAGACCCGCGCGGACGGTGTGAATGCCGTTCTGTTACCGTCCGTCCGGAGAGGCGGAACCAGCGCGCTCAGAAGGCGCCCGGACGCCCCGGCCGGCGGAGCGGTGCGGCCGGCGAGTCCGCGGGGCCCTGGTCCATCTGGAGGGAACGGACTGCATGGCACTCAACCGTGATTTCATCGGGCGGAGCTTCCCGCCCAGCGAGCCCTACGAGGTCAGCCGGGTGAAGATCCGCGAGTTCGCGGACGCGATCGGCGACCGCAACCCCGTCTACCGCGACCGCGAGGCGGCCAAGGCGGCCGGGTACCCCGACGTCATCGCGCCGCCCACCTTCCCGATCGTGGTCTCCCTCGGCAACCCCGGGCTCGCCGACCCCGACCTCGGCCTCAACTACGCGATGGTCGTGCACGGCGAGCAGCGCTTCGAGTACACGCGCCCGCTGCGCGCCGGGGACGTCATCACCTGCACCTCGACGATCACCGAGATCAGGTCGATCGGCAACAACGAGAAGATGGTCGTGGAGACCGAGATCGCGACCGTCGAGGGCGAGCCGGTCTGCAAGTCCTACAACACGATCGTGGAGCGGGGTGCCTGATGACCGCCAAGGTGAACTACGCCGACGTCGAGGTCGGCACCGAGATCCCCAAGCAGACCTACGCCGTCGACCGCGCCAACCTCGTCATGTACGCGGGCGCGTCCGGCGACTTCAACCCGATCCACTGGCGCGAGGGCGTCGCCAAGGCCGTCGGCCTCCCGGATGTGATCGCCCACGGCATGTACACGATGGCGCAGGGCGGCCGGTTCGTCACCGACTGGGCCGGCGACCCGGGCGCCGTCGTGGACTACGGGGTACGGTTCTCCTCTCCGGTCGTGGTCCCGGACGAGGGCGGCGCGACGCTGGAGATCAGCGGCAAGGTGGAGGAGAAGCTCGACGACAACAAGGTCGTCGTGGCGCTCACCGCCAGGTCCAACGACCAGAAGGTCCTCACGCGCGCCAAGGCGGTCGTCAGGCTCGCCTGAGCGCGGCGGCACACCGGCCGGGATCGTCCCGGCCGGTGCGCGCGTCGAGGGGACGAGGGCGGGCCGGCCCGGCGGCGCGGGGCACGGCAGGAGGGGGAGACGACGTGGCGGTGTTCGCCGAAGACGTGAACCTGGCCGGATACACCACGCTGCGGCTGGGCGGTCCCGCGCGGCGCTTCGTCGAGGCGACGACCGAGGCGGAGCTGGTCGCGGCCGTCCGCAAGGCCGACGACGAGGGCGAACCGGTCCTGGTGCTCGGCGGCGGCAGCAACCTCGTGGTGTCCGACGACGGGTTCCCCGGCACCGTCGTGCGCGTCGGGACCCGCGGCACCGAGCGCGTCGCAGCCGAGGGCGGCAGGGTGCTGCTGCGCGTCCAGGCCGGCGAGGACTGGGACCCGTTCGTCGCCCGCTGCGTCGCCGACGGCCTCGCCGGAGTCGAATGCCTGTCCGGGATCCCCGGCCGCGTCGGCGCGACGCCGATCCAGAACGTCGGCGCCTACGGGCAGGACGTCAGCGAGACGATCGTGGAGGTCCGCGCCTACGACCGGGAGGCCCGCGACTGCGTCGCCCTCGACCGCGACGCCTGCCGGTTCACCTACCGGCACAGCGCCTTCAAGGGCAACGACCGGTACGTCGTCCTGGACGTCACGTACGCCCTGGAGGAGGCCGAGGAGTCGCAGCCCATCGCCTACGCCGAGCTGGCGCGCAGGCTGGGCGTCCGGCCGGGGGACCGGGTCGCGCTGAAGGAGGCCCGCGACGCCGTCCTCGAACTGCGGCGCGGCAAGGGAATGGTCCTGGACGCGGCCGACCCCGACACCCGCAGCGCCGGGTCCTTCTTCACCAACCCGATCCTCGACCCGGACCGGCTCGCCGAGCTCGAACGCCGCGTCGCCGAGCGCCTCGGCCCGGACGCGACGTTCCCGCGCTACCCGGAGGCCGACGGCCGGGTGAAGACGTCCGCGGCCTGGCTCATCGACCGCGCCGGGTTCGCCAAGGGCCACGCGCGCGGCCCGGCCCGCATCTCCACCAAGCACACCCTCGCCCTCACCAACCCGGGCGGCGCCACCACCGCCGACCTGCTCGCGCTGGCCCGCGAGGTCCGCGACGGCGTCCGGGACGCGTTCGGAGTCGAGCTGGTGAACGAGCCCGTCATGGTGGGCGCGACCCTCTGACCCGGGGCCCGCCCGAGGCTCCTTGGTAGGGTGGACGGCGTCGAGGGGGAGTAGTCCCAATCGCGTGGTCGACATGCTGGCGCCGCCGACGGCGCCCGGTCACGCGGGCCCGGTCACATCGCGGCGGACGAGACCTTCGGCCTGGCAGTCATGCCGGGCCGAGGTCGTGCGCGCGAGCCCCCGCCCTTCGCCCGGCAGCACGAGCGAAAGGGACCAGGTGACCGCCTTCCTCATCAGTCTGGCCGTGATCTTCGTGGCCGAGCTGGGCGACAAGAGCCAGCTCATGGCCATGACGTTCGCCACCCGCTTCCGCGCCCTCCCGGTGCTGATCGGAATCACGGCCGCGACCGCGATCGTCCACCTGGCCAGCGTCGCCCTCGGCGCGGCCCTCGGCGCCGCGCTCCCCACCGGCCCGATCTCGATCATCGCGGGCATCGTGTTCCTCGGCTTCGCGCTGTGGACGCTGCGCGGCGACGAGCTGGACGACGCCGAGCGCGACAAGGCGCGCATGGCCACCGGGTCGGCGATCCTCGCCGTCGGCGGGGCGTTCTTCCTCGCCGAGCTCGGCGACAAGACGATGCTCGCCACCGTCACCCTCGCCGCCGACCACGGCGGCCTCGCCGGGCTGACCGGCGTCTGGCTCGGCTCGACCGTCGGCATGGTCGCCGCCGACGCGCTCGCCATCGTCGTCGGCCAGATGCTCGGCCGCAGGCTGCCCGAGCGCGTCATCAAGTACGGCGCCGCGGCGGGGTTCGCCGTCTTCGGCGTCCTGCTGCTGATCGAGGGCATCACCGCGTGACCCGGCGGGAACACTCCCTCCAGGGCCCCTGAGCGGTAGCGAGGCTCCACCGCGGAAGGGCCCGGACGGGAGTTACCACCGTGGCCCTACCCGCCTCCCTTCCCCCGCCGCGGCAGGCGCTCGGCACGCGGCTCCAGCTGAGCGACGAGGCCGCCGCCCGCATCCGCGAACTGATCATGGACGGGCGCATCCGGCCCGGCGACCACCTGCGGCTGGAACGGCTGGCCCTGGAGTTCGGCATCAGCGTCACGCCCGTCAGGGAGGCGCTGAAGTCGCTGCGCAGCGAGGGCTTCGTCGTCCTGGAGCCGCGGCGCGGGTTCGTCGTCGCGCCGCTGTCGGAGCGGGACGTCCAAGATCTTTTCTGGGTGCAGGCCGGCATCGCCGCCGAGCTGACCGTGCGCGCCGCGCCCCGGATCGGCCCCGCCGCCCTGGAACGCCTGGACGGCCTCCAGCGCGCCCTGGCCCGCGACAAGGCCGCGCACCGCCCCGACCTCATGGAGGAGCGCAACCACCGCTTCCACCGCGAGATCAACCTGGCCGCCGACTCGCCGAAGCTCGCCTGGTCGCTCGGCACGGCCGCCCGGTACGTGCCGCGCGGCCTGTACGGGCGCCTCGCCGGCTGGCCGGGCGTCGCCGTCCGCGACCACGGGCGGATCCTCGCGGCGCTCCGGGACGGCGACGCCCGCGCGGCCGGCGAGGAGATGCGCGCGCACATCGTCCGGGCCGGGGAGCTGCTGGCAGGCCACCTCGAACGCCGGGGCCTGTGGCGCCCGTCCACATGATCGCCGCGGCCCGCCGCGCGGTCGTCAGCGCGGCCGGTCGCCGAGCCAGGCGTCGACGCCCGCCAGCAGCCGGCGCCGCACGTCGTCCGGCGCCGCCGAGGCCCGGATCGACTGCCGGGCCAGCTCCGCCAGCTCGGCGTCGCTGAACGCGTGCGCGGTGCGGGCCAGCTCGTACTGGCGCGCCAGCCGCGACCCGAACAGCAGCGGGTCGTCGGCGCCGAGCGCGATCGACGCGCCCGCCTCGAACAGCCGCCGCAGCGGGACGTCCGACGCCGTCGCCGCCACGCCGAGACCCACGTTCGACGCCGGGCAGACCTCCAGCGTGACCCCGCGGTCCACGATGCGCTCCAGGAGCCGCGGGTCCTCGACGGCGCGGACCCCGTGCCCGATCCGGTCGGCCTCCAGCGTCTCCAGGCACTCGCGGACGCTCGCCGGGCCGAGCAGCTCGCCGCCGTGCGGGTCCGACAGCAGCCCGCCGCGCTTGGCGATCCTGAACGCGCCCTCGAAGTCGTAGGCGCGGCCCCGCCGCTCGTCGTTGGACAGGCCGAACCCGACGACGCCCCTGCCGGTGTAGCGCACGGCGAGGCGCGCGAGGGTCTTGGCGTCCAGCGGGTGCCGGGTCCGGTTCGCCGCGATCACCACGCCGACGCCGACCCCGGTCGCCTCCGACGCCTGGCGCGCGGCGTCCAGCACCAGCTCCACGGTCGGGGTCAGGCCGCCGAAGCGCCCGGCGTACCCGCTCGGATCGACCTGGATCTCCAGCCAGCCCGACCCCTCGGCGGCCTCGTCCTCGGCCGTCTCGCGCAGCAGCCGGCGCAGGTCGTCCGGCGTCTGCAGGACGGAGCGGGCGATGTCGTACAGGCGCTGGAACCGGAACCAGCCGCGCTCGTCGGTCGCGTGCAGCCGGGGCGGCCAGTCCTCGACGAGGGCGTCGGGCAGGTGGACGCCGTGCAGGCCGGCGAGCTCCACGAGCGTGGAGTGCCGCATCGACCCGGTGAAGTGAAGGTGCAGGTGCGCCTTGGGGAGCAGGGCCACGTCCGGGCGGGCGGGACCGCGCGCGGGCGCGGGCTCCCGGGGGTCCGGCATGGGACGGTGCTCGGCCGGACGGGCTGAAACGGTACGGGCCTCCATGAGCCAATGTTGCCGGATCATCGTCCTCCTCGAACGCCCGCCCCCACAGGATCACTCCACCGGACTACCTCGCATGACACCCGGCGGCCATCGCGCCCCATGGGCATCCCCGAAAAAAACTTTGGAATCCCGTGCAACCCCCCACCGGCACCGTGCGTATACGAGGGGCGCCAGAGAGAGACAGGCACCCCCGAAGCACCACCTTGCCTCCGAAGGGATTCACGATGATCACGCTGAAGGCCGCCTTGATCGCAGCGTCCGCCGTCGGGACCGTGGCCGTGGGCGGCGGCGCGACGTGGGCCATGACCGGCTCCCACCACGAGGCCGGCCTCCAGTCGAGCAGCGCCAAGGCCCCCGCCGTGGAGCGCAAGCTCCAGGACGCCGCCCCCAAGACCGCCCCGACCTGCCTCCCGGCGAACCTCCCGGCCAAGCCCGGACTGCCCAAGGTCCCGGCCGACGGGGCGAAGAAGCAGGTCGAGCAGCACCTCAAGCAGAACCCGGCCACCCAGCACCTGCCGGAGGGGCAGCTGCCGAAGACCGGCGTCCCCGGCAAGGACCTGCCGGAGGTCGGCATCCCGAACACCGAGCTCCCCGGCGCGAAGCTCCCGGACGGCAAGACCCTCCCCGCCAAGCCCGGCGTCCCGGCGAACCTGCCCACCTGCGCGCCGTCCACCGGCGACCTGCCCGGCGGCGCCCCGGCGGCCAAGCCGAACGCGCGCGTGCCCGGCGCCCCCGCCAAGCCCGCGCTGCCGGCGCTGCCCAAGCTCGACTGCAGCACGCTGAAGCCCGCCGTGAAGGTCGGCGGCCCCGTCGAGAAGACCGTCATGACCGCCAAGGGCCTGCGCTACGTGTCGGCCGTCCCCGGCTCCGCCGACCTGCGCAAGGCGCAGATCTGCGCCGTCACGCAGAAGTGGACCGGCAAGGCCGGCCAGTGGCTCACCGTCGAGACGATCAAGACGCGCGCCGGCATGACCCAGGAGCAGCTGCGCCAGGCGCTCGGCCTGCCGCAGGGCGGCACCCCGCTGACCATCGCCGGCCTGGCCGCCTGGCAGAGCCCGAACGGCAGCGGCGTGCTGCTGTTCGACCCGAACGGGACCTCGCTGTTCGTCAACGGCAGCCCCGTCCTGGCCGGCGGGACGAAGGACCTGGCCGCCGCCCTGCACAAGGCGGGCTGACACCCCGTAACGACCCAGGGCGAAACCAGTAACACCAGTAACACAACACAGGCGTGGGCGGGCGGCCTTGGCGCGGAGGCCGCCCGTCCCCGACGGGACAAACTGCCGGAACCGCTCTAGCCGGGACGGAGCACTGTGGGGCGTCGAGACGACGAGTCGTTCGTGGAGTTCGTGGCGGCACGCGGCGATGCCCTGCTGCGCACCGCGGCACTGATGTGCGGGGCCCGGCAGGACGCCGAGGACATCCTGCAGACCGCGCTGGAGAAGGCCTACCGCCACTGGGGGCGGCTGGAGGCGGGAAGCGATCCCGAGCCGTACGTCCGCCGGATCCTGGTCAACCTGGTGATCAGCCGCTCCCGGCGGTGGAAGGTGCTCCGGGAGATCCAGATGGCGAGGCTCCCGGAGACGCCGGCCGACTCGCCGAACCATTCCGTCGAGCTGAGGGGGACCCTCATGGACGAGCTGCGCAAGCTCGGCCCGCGGCAGCGCGCGGTCCTGGTCCTGCGCTTCTGGGAGGACCTTTCGGAGGCGGAGACGGCCCAGGCTCTCGGCTGCTCGGTCGGAACGGTGAAGAGCCAGGCGTCCCGGGGGCTCGCCAGGCTCCGGGAACGCCTCGACACGAACCTGGCCCCACTGGGGAGATGAGCGATGGATCTGGAGAGTGAACTGCGGAAGGCCATGGCCGAGCAGGTGGCCGGGGCGACCGCGTCACAGTCGCTCGTCACCGACGTCAAGCGCCGCCACCGCCGCCGCAAGGCCCGGCTCCACGCGGCCGCCGGCGTCGCGGCCGCGTCCGTCGCGGCCCTGGCCCTCGTGCCCACCTATCAGTCGTTCCGGGCCACACCGGCCGGAGACACCGAGACGACCCGTCCCAGCGACACCGTCTCGCCCCTCCGGCTGCCGGAGCGACCTCCCGTCTCGGGCCTCCCCGGGTCCCCGTCCCCCAAGGGGAGTCCCGAGGCGGGAGCCTCCCGCAGGCCGGAGCCGCGCGGCTCGTCCGGAGACGGGCGGACCCCGGCCACGCCGGGCCCGGACGGCGTCACCGGCGTGCTGCCGGAATGGATCACGTATCTGCCCGACGGCCTGGCCGCCGTCGGCCCCTGCGAGGTCACCGGCGACGCCGACCGCAGGACCACGACCTGCGCGTGGCGCGGCGAGGGCGGCTGGGTGGAGGTCGCGCTCGTGAAGGGCGGTGGGCTGACCGGCCCGAAGGACCTGATGCGGGTGCCGGGCATCCCCGGCCGCACGTCCGTGCACGGCATGCCCGCGCTGACCGGCGACCGCCCCGACTCCTCGCGGCAGATCTCCTGGCTGGCGCGGCGCGGGGTCGGCGTCACCGTGACCGCCTCCGGCTCGGCCAAGGGCCGGCTCATGCGCATCGCCGAGGGCGTGCGCCCCTGAACCCCGTTCCGGCGGGGCGTCCCACGGCGGAGAGGGGCCGTGCGCGGGACGTCCCGCCGGACTTCCCGGGACGGGAACCGGCGGAACCCGTCCCATACGAAACCGGCCCCGGGAAATGTGCACCCGGGGCCGGTTTCGTGTGCGCGGGTCCGCGCGGCGTGTCGTGGAGGTCAGCTCGCCTCGGACAGCAGCTTCGCGACGCGCGAGACGCCCTCGACCAGGTCGTCGTCGCCCAGCGCGTAGGAGAGCCGGAAGTAGCCCGGCGTGCCGAACGCCTCGCCCGGCACCAGCGCGACCTCGGCCTCTTCGAGGATCAGCGACGCCAGCTCCACCGACGTCTCGGGGCGCTTGCCGCGCAGCTGCTTGCCGAGTAGCGCCTTGACCGACGGGTAGGCGTAGAACGCGCCCTCCGGCTCGGGGCACACCATGCCCGGGATCTCGTTCAGCATCCGCACCATCGTCTGCCGGCGCCGGTCGAACGCCACGCGCATCTCCGCGACCGCCGACAGGTCGCCGGTCACGGCGGCGAGCGCGGCGGCCTGGGAGACGTTCGCCACGTTGGACGTCGCGTGCGACTGCAGGTTCTGGGCGGCCTTCACCACGTCCGCCGGGCCGATCAGCCAGCCGACCCGCCAGCCGGTCATCGCGTAGGTCTTGGCCACCCCGTTCAGGACGAGCGTCCGGTCGGCGAGCTCCGGCACCACCACGGGCATCGAGTGGAACTCGGCACCGCCGTACACGAGGTGCTCGTAGATCTCGTCGGTGACGACCCACAGGCCGTGCCCGTCGGCCCAGCGCCCGATCGCCTCGATCTCGTCGCGGCTGTAGACCGCGCCCGTCGGGTTGGACGGCGAGACGAACAGCAGCACCTTCGTCCGGTCGGTGCGGGCCGCCTCCAGCTGCTCGACGCTCACCTTGTAGCCGGTGGTCTCGTCGGCGACGACGTCCACGGGCACCCCGCCCGCCAGCTTGATCGACTCGGGGTAGGTCGTCCAGTACGGCGTCGGGACGATCACCTCGTCGCCCGGGTCGAGCAGCGCCGCGAACGCCTCGTACACCGCCTGCTTGCCGCCGTTGGTCACGAGCACCTGGGAGGCCTCGACCCGGTAGCCGGAGTCGCGCTCGGTCTTCTCGGCGATCGCGGCGCGCAGCTCGGGCAGCCCGCCCGCGGGCGTGTACTTGTGGAAGCGCGGCACCCGGCACGCGGTGACCGCGGCCTCGACGATGTAGTCGGGCGTCGGGAAGTCGGGCTCGCCCGCGCCGAACCCGATGACCGGGCGGCCCGCCGCCTTCAGCGCCTTGGCCTTGGCGTCGACGGCCAGCGTGGCGGACTCGGATATCGCGGCGATGCGCTTGGAGATGCGAGGACGGTCGATGCTCATACCCCTATCGTTACAGACGTCGCACCGGGACCCGCAGCCATATATCCGGGCCGGTGGGACGGGTCCTCGCCGCGGCCTTCCGGAGGCCCCCCGATATCCGGTTCGACGCGGGCCCCTCGGGCACGTAGACTCCTCCTCCAAGTGACGTGTCGCCGGTATACGAGCCTGTCCGCACGCGGGCACCGAATCAGGCCGTAAGCTGGGACCCGGCACCCACCCGATCCTGTGGTCGGGTTTCTCCTTAGCCGGAGAAGCGAAGGGCAGTGGCTCAATTGGTAGAGCTCCGGTCTCCAAAACCGGCGGTTGGGGGTTCGAGTCCCTCCTGCCCTGCGAGGTGCGGTGCGCGCACCCGTGCCGGCCGCGCCATGGCGTCGCCGTGGCACTCCGCGGCACGGGACCGCGCGGCAACCACAGGGTGGTTGAATCACGACCTATGAGGTGAACGGCGGCAAATGGCGACTGAGACTCGCGACGAGCCCGAGGCCAAGGACGAGGGCAAGGGCAAGAAGAAGGCCCCTTCCAAGCGGACCTCGCCCGCGCTGTTCGTGCGCCAGATCATCGCCGAGCTGCGCAAGGTCATCTGGCCGACGCGGCGGGAGCTGATCACCTACACGACCGTCTCGCTGGTGTTCGTGCTGGTCATGGTCGCGCTCGTCTCCGGCATCGACTACGGGTTGCAGAAGGGCATCTACCAGCTCTTCGGCTGACGCAGCCCGGCCCGGGCCGGGCGACGGGCCCCGCCGTACCTTCGCAAGTCCATCACCGCAGACCGAGAGAAGAGTTGACCGTGTCCGAGCCCTCACAGCCCTACGACGAGGCCGTTGAAGAGGCCCAGTCCGCTGCGGCTGCTGCGGCCGACCAGGCGGCTGAGCCCGCCGACGAGACGGCCGAGGCGGTCGTCTCCGCCGGCGACGCCGAGCCCGCGGACACGAAGCTCGAAGGCGAGGGCCCCGCGCCGGACGCGGCCGAGGGCGCCGCCGAGCTCGCCGCGTCCGTCGAGGGCGAGGGCGCCGCGGAGGAGGAGGCGGACGAGGAGGAGGCCGCCGCCGAGCCGCCGGCCGACCCGTACGCCGACTTCAAGATGCAGCTGCGCCTCCAGCCGGGCGACTGGTACGTCGTGCACTCCTACGCGGGCTACGAGAACCGGGTCAAGACCAACATCGAGACCCGGACGCAGACCCTCAACATGGAGGACTACATCTTCCAGATCGAGGTCCCGCAGCACGAGGTGACCGAGATCAAGGGCGGCAAGCGCCAGAAGGTCAACGAGAAGGTCCTGCCGGGCTACATCCTCGTCCGCATGGAGCTCACCGACGAGTCGTGGGCCGCGGTCCGCAACACCCCCGGCGTCACCGGGTTCGTCGGCCTGCTGAACAAGCCGTCCCCGCTCAGCCTGGACGAGGTCGCCAACCTGCTGGCCCCCGAGCCGGAGGAGGGCGTCGCCAAGGCCGCCAAGGAGCAGGCCAAGGCCCCCGCCACCGTCGACTACGAGGTCGGCGAGTCGGTCACCGTCATGGACGGCCCGTTCGCCACCCTCCCCGCCACCGTCAACGAGATCAACGCCGAGCAGCAGAAGCTCAAGGTGCTGGTCTCCATCTTCGGTCGCGAGACGCCGGTCGAGCTCTCCTTCAACCAGGTCTCCAAGATCTGACAGGCGTCCACGGTCTCACCCGTCCCCGAGAGACGTCCGGGCCGCTCAGGCCAGGCCGTATCCTGGACGGGCCGTCCCCGCCGAGGCGGGGGCGGATTCGGTACCTCGTCTCCATCGCGAGGTGATGTACCGACTGCCCCGCGCACGCGGGGATGCTCCGAAGATGGCCGCACTCGTCAAGGTGCAGTTGCAGTGCTCCCCGCGGACGCGGGGTTCGGGTTGATCGAGGTCCTAACACAGCGGTGATAGTTCCGCCCGCCGTGTTGCCCGGTGTCCGGGAGTCGGGACCACAGTGAAAACGGAACACGAGGGAGAGGCATGCCTCCCAAGAAGAAAAAAGTCGCGGCTCTGGTGAAGGTCCAGTTGCAGGCCGGGCAGGCCACGCCCGCGCCGCCCGTCGGTACCGCGCTCGGTCCGCACGGCGTCAACATCATGGACTTCTGCAAGCAGTACAACGCCGCCACGGAGTCCCAGCGCGGCAACGTCATCCCCGTAGAGATCACCATCTACGAGGACCGGTCGTTCAGCTTCGTCACCAAGACCCCGCCGGCCGCGCAGCTCATCCTGAAGGCCGCGGGCGTGGAGAAGGGCAGCGGCGAGCCGCACAAGACCAAGGTCGGCTCGGTCACCCGCGACCAGATCCGTGAGATCGCCACGACCAAGATGCCCGACCTCAACGCCAAGGACCTGGACGCCGCCGAGAAGATCGTCGCCGGCACCGCGCGGTCGATGGGCATCGAGGTCAAGTAAGACGTCCCAGTGGGAGGGCCGGCGCTGGCCCCTACCACGAGTTCCGTCTGGAGGAACGCACATGAAGCGCAGCAAGGGCTACCGCGCCGCGGCGGAGAAGATCGACCGGGAGCGGCTGTACAGCCCGGTCGAGGCCGTGAAGCTGGCCAAGGAGACCGCGGTCACCAAGTTCGACGCGACCGTCGAGGTCGCCATGCGGCTGGGCGTCGACCCGCGCAAGGCCGACCAGATGGTCCGCGGCACGGTCAACCTGCCGCACGGCACCGGCAAGACCGCCCGCGTGCTCGTCTTCGCCGTCGGCGCCAAGGCGCAGGAGGCCGAGGCGGCGGGCGCCGACCTCGTCGGCTCGGACGACCTGATCGAGCGGATCCAGGGCGGCTTCCTGGACTTCGACGCCGTGGTCGCGACCCCGGACCAGATGGGCAAGGTCGGCCGGCTCGGCCGGGTGCTCGGTCCGCGCGGCCTGATGCCGAACCCGAAGACCGGCACGGTCACGATGGACGTGTCCAAGGCCGTGTCCGACATCAAGGGCGGCAAGATCGAGTTCCGGGTCGACCGGCACGCGAACCTGCACTTCATCATCGGCAAGGCGTCCTTCGACGAGCGCCAGCTGGTGGAGAACTACGCCGCCGCGGTCGACGAGATCCAGCGTCTCAAGCCGTCCGCCGCGAAGGGCCGGTACGTCAAGAAGGCGGCGCTGACCACGTCGATGGGCCCGAGCATCCCGGTGGACCCGAACGCGGTCCGCAACCTGACGGCCGAGCTCGAAGAGGCCTGATCGAGCCCGGCGTCGAACGCCGTCGAACAGGGCGTCCCCACCACGGGGGCGCCCTGTTCGTTTTTTCCACAGGCTGTGGATGGTCGGGCGGCCTTCCTCAGGTCGCGCTCAGCGGGACGCGGCCGGCCCCGCGCACCGGTCCGCCGCTAGATTCGGCGCCCGGATCGTCGTCGGTGAAGGGGATGCGATGGGCGGGACGCGGCGCCGGGACGTCCACCGGCTGTACGACGTGCTCGACGCGGCCGCGGAGGACGCCCCCGAGGCCCCTGCCCTGTCGGTCGACGGCACGACCTGGACGTTCCGCGAGCTGCGCGCCCGGACGGACGCGCTGAGCGCCCACCTGTCCGCGCGGTGCTCGCCGGGGGCGCGGGTGGCGCTGCTCGCGCACAACCGGCTGGAGTACGTGGCGGCCTACTACGGGGTTCCGCGCGAAGGCAGGATCCTGGTGCCGCTCAACCAGAGGCTGCATCCGCGCGAATGGGCCGACCAGGTCGTCCGCTGCGGCGCCGAGCTCGTCATCGGTGAGCCGGACCTGCTGGAGCGGCTGGCCCGCGAGGGAGGACTTCCCGCAGGGCGTCCGCCGCTCGTGGACGTCGCCGACCTGCCGTGGGACGGCCCGGCCCCTCCGCGGGAGGACGGCCGCGACCCGGCCGAGGTCGCCTGGCTGATGTTCACCAGCGGCACGACCGGCAGGCCGAAGGGCGTGCGGCTCACCCACAGGAGCCTGCTGGCGGGGATGGCGGTCACGGCGTCGGGCCGTCCCGTATCGCCGGACGACGTGTTCTGCACGCCGTTCCCCCTGTGCCATGTGGCGGGCTACCAGGTCGTCCTGCACCACCTGTTCCGGCGGCACGCCGTCGTGCTGCGCCGGTTCGGTCCGGCCGCCCTGGTGGACGCGGCGCGCCGGCACGGCGTCACGAATCTGTCGCTCGCACCGACGATGCTGGAGGACCTGCTCGCCCACCTGGACGGGGACCCGGCGGCGCTGGAGGCGCTGCGGGCCACCGTCCGGGTGATCGCGTACGGGTCGGCGCCGATGCCGGTGCCGCTGCTGCGCCGCGCGGGCGCGGCGCTCGGCTGCGACCTGAACCAGGGGTACGGCATGACCGAGCTGTCGGGCAACGCGACGTTCCTTTCCCCAGCGGACCACCGCGCGGCGGTGGCGGGCAGGCCGGAGCTGGCGGCGTCGGCGGGCCGTCCGGGCGACGGCGCGGAGATCGCGGTGATCGGCGAGGACGGGGCGCCGCTGCCGCCGGGCGCGCTGGGCGAGGTGGTCGTCCGGGGAGCGCAGGTGGCGGACGGGTACTGGGACGATCCCGAGGCGACCGCCGAGGCGTTCGCGGGCGGCTGGTTCCGGACCGGTGACGCGGGCCGCGTCGACGCGGACGGCTACCTGTACCTCGCCGACCGGCTCAAGGACGTGATCATCACGGGCGGGGAGAACGTCTCGTCGCGCGAGGTCGAGGACGTCCTGCGCACGGTCCCGGGGGTGGGGGAGGTCGCGGTGGTGGGGCTGCCCGATCCGCGCTGGGGCCAGTCGGTGTGCGCGGTGATCGTGCCGGACGGCGTCCGGCCGCGGGAGGAGGACCTGACGGCGGCGTGCCGTGCCCGGCTCGCCGGTTTCAAGACGCCGCGGCGCGTCGAGTTCGTGACGGCGCTCCCGCGCACCGGGACCGGCAAGGTCCGCAAGGCCGCCCTCCGCGCCGAGCTGACAGACCGCCCCGAAATCCCCTGAATCGGCGGATACACGTCTCGCAGTCCAGAACCGGACAATCTGGTATTCGATTGTTTTGTTACCGGCGAGGAACCTGGTGTTGAATTGCCGCGTGAAGCGTCGTACCGATCGGGCCATCGCCATCTCCGCCGTGACCGCGGTGGCCGTCGTGCCCACGGCGATCCTGATGGTGGTGAAGATCGGGGGCGACTCGCCGAAGGACGCGGGGGTGCTGCCCCCCTCCGCGGCGATGGCCCAGCGTGACCCGGCCAACCCCAACGGCGCCGCGTCCGCCACGGTCTCCCCGGGCACGCCCGGCGCGCCGGGAGCCGCCCCGGGCGCGAGCGCGCGTCCCGGCACGCGCACCCCCGGGAACGGGGGCGCCGCGCACAACCTGCCGACGGCGCCGCCCCAGCCCGGTCCCAGCCTGCACTCCTTCACCCGCAAGACGGACCTGAAGGTGACGGTGGGCTCGGACGGCGACTACCAGCACGCCGTCGAGACGGCCACGTTCACGCTGTGGCCGAAGTTCTCGATGAGCGCCACCGGCGTCACGCGGACGATGAAGGGCGGCGAGCTGTCCAAGGTCACCCAGAAGGTGATCGTCCAGGGGAGCACGCTCAAGGGCTACGACGGGCAGAAGTGGACGCGGTCCACGCTGACCCCGGCGCAGCTGGGCGGCCTGCAGAGCGGCTCCGACCCCCGGCAGTTCACCTTCATGATCGGGACGCTGCCCGGCATGACGGCGAGCGAGCCGGACGCCGCCGGGCTGACGCGCTTCACCGCGCAGACGCTCATGGGCGGCGTGTACGCCCTGCTGCCGCAGGACGCGGTGGCGGCGTTCCGCAAGTGGGTGCCGGACGACACCGGATGCGGGCTCGACCTGCTGGCCGACAGCGAGGCCCGGCCGACCTCGATCAGCCTCAGCGGGCAGGCGCCCGGCGCGGGGCTGGCCGGGTCGATGACCTTCGGCGCCTACCGCTGACGCGGCTCCGGGACGCCGGACACCCCTGACGTCGGGTCAGGGGAAGGGCTACGCCGTTGGTCGTACCGGGCGAGGGTCCATTCGTACTACCGGGGGATGCCCTTCCGTTAACGCCCGAAGAGACTGGGAACACCAGCAGGGCGACAAGGGAGGCTCAACCCTAATGAACCGACGACTCGTGGTGGCGGCCGGCGGCACCGCAGTGGGTGCCGCGCTCCTCCTCTCCGGATGCAACGGGGACGGGACGGAGAACACCGGCAACATGAAGCTCAGCGCGAACCAGGCGCTGCTGAAGGCGTCCGAGAAGACCGGCAAGGCCGACACGTTCAAGGCCGACCTGACGGTGACGGGCACCGGCGGCGGCGACGGGAAGGTCCACGCCAACGGGCAGTTCCGGCTGCGCCCGTCGCTGGAGTTCAGCGCGAAGCTGGACGACTTCAGCCAGAACGGGCAGAGCGTGCCGGGCGCCAAGGGCCAGGCCGTCTTCACCGGCAACACGCTGTACGCGAAGGTCCCGCAGCTCGCGCAGTTCGTCAGCGGCGGCAAGCCGTGGGTGAAGATCGACGTGAACCAGATGGCGCAGCGGACCGGCTTCGACGTCCGGGGCCTGGTCGACCAGGTGCAGAAGGTGGACCCGGCCGAGCAGACGAAGATGTTCACCGGCTCCAAGGACGCCCGCAGGGTCGGCACCGAGACGGTCGACGGGGTCAAGACGACGCACTACGCCGGGACGGTCACCGTCGAGGACGCGCTGAACCGGCTCGACGCGCAGGCCCGCGCGAAGGTCCAGCAGTGGCTGCCGAAGGACCGCGCCAACGGCAAGATCAACTTCGATCTGTGGACCGACGGCGACAACCTGCCGCGCAAGCTCGTCTCCAAGGCGACCGGCTCGAAGGGCGAGAACGGGTCGGTGACCGTCCTCTACAGCGACTACGGCAAGTCGTTCAAGGTGAACACGCCTCCGTCCGACCAGGTGGGGCAGCTGTCCCTCCCGGCCGCCCTGGGCGGCAACTGAGAACGGTGAACCGCAGCGGGGTCATTTGCGTCTGATGTACCGTTCGGCCCTACCCCTCGGGTGCCAAGGAGAGCAAGGAGACCCCCCTGATGATCCGTCGTTTCGCGGCAGGCACGGCGCTGGCCACCGGCCTCGCCCTCTCGCTGACCGGCTGCCTCGGCGAGGCCGGGAAGACGGTGGACGACGCCGGCAAGGGGCTCCGGCTGTCCGCCGCGCAGGTCCTCGGCAAGGCCGCCGAGAAGACCGGCCAGATCGACTCGTTCCAGGCCGACCTGACGATGAAGTCGACCGGCTCGTCGACGGGCGACATGACGATGAGCGGCACGATGCAGTACCGCACGAAGCCCGACCTGGCCTACAGCATGAACTTCGGGCAGATGACGGTCGCGGGCAAGCCGACGGGCGGCATGGAGCAGCGGCTCGTCGGCCGGACCATGTACATGAAGATGCCGATGCTGTCCCAGCTCGGCGGCGGGACCAAGCCCTGGATCAAGATCTCGCTGGACGAGCTGGGCGCCAAGTCCGGGATGAACATCGACGAGCTGCTCCGGCAGTCCCGGCAGATGGACCCGGTGCAGAACACCAAGATGCTGACGGCGTCCAAGGACGCGCGCGAGGTCGGCAAGGAGACCATCGACGGCGTCCAGACCACCCACTACACCGGCACGTACCGGATGGAGGACGCGGTCGCCAAGCTCTCCCCGGAGACGCAGGAGGCCTACCGCAAGAGCCTCGGCACGACCGGCCTCCAGGCCATGAACTTCGACCTGTGGGTGGACGGCCAGCAGCTGCCGCGTCAGATGACGATGAGGTCGACGCAGTCGACCACCGGCGACATGACCATGACGATGAAGTACCGCGACTACGGCAAGCCGGTGCAGGTCACCGAGCCGCCGGCGAGCGAGGTCACGGACTTCGGCGAGATCATGGGCCGGCTCGGCGGCGGCGGCCTGCCCGGCGGATCCTGATCCTGGCCTGAGCACGACCGAGGGACCGCGCCCCGCCCGGGGCGCGGTCCCTCGCTCTGTCCGCTGATTTGGTGTCCTTGGTCAGGGCACGTATGCTGTCCGATGCCGAAGACCGCCGGTCGTCACCTCCCGCGAGGTGACCGAAGGACCCGACTCAGTTCGGGCGGCCTGCGTAGGTGAGACGAGAGCTTCCCGCATGGCCTCCGTGCCGTGCCTGGACGCCCCGTGCGCCTGCGCCGGGGCGTTTTTTGGTGGATCGGCGCCCAGTTCGTCCGCGGACTGCGGCGTGGATCGGACCACCCAGGTAATCGGAAGGAGGGCTATGGCCAAGGCCCACAAGGACGCGGCGATCGCCGAGCTCAAGGACGAGTTCGAGAGCTCCAACGGCGCCGTGCTGACCGAGTACCGCGGGCTTTCCGTCGCGCAGGTCAAGGAGCTGCGCGACAACCTCGGCGAGACCGCGCGGTTCCGCGTGGTGAAGAACACGCTGACCAAGCGCGCCGCGAACGAGGCCGGTGTCGACGAGCAGTTCCGTGAGCTGCTCGAAGGCCCGTCGGCCATCGCGTTCGTCCGCGGCGACGTCGTCGAGGCCGCCAAGGGCCTGCGCGACTTCGCCAAGGCGAACCCGATGCTGGTGATCAAGGGCGGTTTCATCGACGGTCAGTCGATGGACGCGGCCCAGATCACCAAGCTGGCGGACCTCGAGTCGCGCGAGGTGCTCCTCGCGAAGCTGGCCGGTGCGATGAAGGGCTCGATGGCCAACGCCGCCGCGCTGTTCAACGCGCTGCCGACGCAGGCCGCCCAGCTCGCCGAGGCGCTGCGCGCCAAGCGCGAGGCCGAGGGCGAGACCGCCGAGGCACCCGCCGCCGAGGCGTCCGCCGAGTAGGCAACCCGCGGTTCCCGTACCACCCCAGATCACAAGCCATAGCGGAGGAATCATCATGGCGAAGCTCAGCACCGACGACCTGCTCGACGCCTTCAAGGAGATGACCCTTCTCGAGCTCTCCGAGTTCGTGAAGCAGTTCGAAGAGGTCTTCGACGTCAAGGCCGCCGCCCCCGTCGCGGCCGTCGTCCCGGGCCAGGGCGGCCCGGTCGGCGGCGCCGAGGAGGCCCCGGCGCAGGACGAGTTCGACGTCATCCTCGAGGGTGCCGGCGACAAGAAGATCCAGGTCATCAAGGAGGTGCGCGCCCTGACGAGCCTCGGCCTCAAGGAGGCCAAGGACCTGGTCGACGGCGCGCCGAAGCCGCTGCTGGAGAAGGTCAACAAGGAGACGGCCGACAAGGCCAAGGAGGCCCTGGAGAAGGCCGGCGCCTCGGTCACCGTCAAGTAACGACGCTCCAGAGCTCCGGAGCCCGCGCGGCTCCACTGCTCTCCAGGAGGCGGTCACCCCGATGGGGTGGCCGCCTCCTTTCGCTTGCCCCGGGTGCTCGCGGGCAGGGGGCGCGCCCGGCGGGCGGCAGGCGGATGGCCTTGTCGCGGAACGTGGACCGGCGATGCCCGGAAGGTCTGTTTTCTGTGCTGAGGTGACAAACACCTGCGGGAAACCGTGTGTCCCGGCGGGTTGTGCGGCTTCCCGCGCGCGGCGTAGCGTCCCGTCTGACGCGGTGGCCACACCCGGCCGCTCGCGTCCCCGCAGTGCGGCGGGCCGCAGGGTCGCGGCCGTCCCCGGCACCCCCGGTCTTGAGGCTCCGGTTCTTGGACCACTAGTCTCATAGACGCCGTAAGTAACGATTGTCTTACAACGTCGCATTTGGCCGCTGATCTGGGTCGGAACCCCTTCCATTTGGACGGGGGGCCGCTACGGTAGTGGCACCCGTCACGGCTACCGGACGGTAGCAATGCGGCGGACACGCGGTGTGACGACGGAACGCGGCGTGGAGACAGAACGCGGTGTGACGACAGAAAGAGCCTGAGTGCTACTCGCTCATTGGTTCGGGATTCCCCCGGCCTGGACGAAAGGTGACGAGTGGGCGTCGAGATCAGAGTCGAGGGCCTGACGAAGTCCTTCGGCCGCCAGGTGATCTGGCAGGACGTGTCGCTGACCATTCCCGCAGGTGAGATCTCCGTTCTCCTGGGTCCGTCCGGCACCGGAAAGTCGGTCTTCCTGAAGTCCCTCGTGGGGCTGCTCAAGCCCGACCGCGGGCACATCTGGATCGGCGACAGGGACCTGCCCTACCTGCCCGAGTCGCAGCTGTACGACACCCGGAAGCTGTTCGGCGTCCTGTTCCAGGACGGCGCCCTGTTCGGCTCCATGAACCTGTTCGACAACATCGCCTTCCCGCTCCGCGAGCACACCAAGAAGTCCGAGTCCGAGATCAAGCGCATCGTCATGGAGAAGATGGACCTGGTCGGTCTTCTCGGCGCCGAGCACAAGCTTCCCGGCGAGATCTCCGGTGGCATGAAGAAGCGCGCCGGCCTGGCCCGCGCGCTCGTCCTGGACCCCGAGATCCTGCTGGTGGACGAGCCGGACTCCGGCCTCGACCCGGTCCGCACCGCGTTCCTCAACCAGGTGTTCATCGACCTCAACGCGCAGATCGGCGCGACGTTCCTGATCGTCACCCACGACATCAACACCGCCCGCACCCTCCCGGACAACATCGGCCTGCTGTACCAGCGGCACCTGGCGATGTTCGGGCCGCGGGAGATGCTGCTGTCCAGCGAGGAGCCGGTCGTCCGGCAGTTCCTCAACGCCAGCAAGATCGGCCCGATCGGCATGTCCGAGGAGAAGGACGAGTCCGAGCTGGAGGCCGAGGCGAAGATGGGCCACGACCCCGGCAAGCTGCCGCCGATCCCGCCGCAGCAGATGCCGAGCAACGGGCTGATCCGCGCCGGCATGCACGCGCCCGGCGCGTGGTGCGCGGCGCACGGCGTCACGCCGCCGCCCGGCTCGTTCGTCGACGACCTCGGCCGCAACTGGGTGGAGGAGTGGCCCCGCTACGTGGCGTCCATGACGCCCGTCGGCACTCCCGCCGGCGGCGCGCACGGGGCGCCCGGCGGCATGCCGCCCGCCGGTCCGCCGCCCGGCGGACCCGGGGGAGGGTTCCCCGGCACCCCGCCGCCCGGCCGGCCGGGAGCGGGTGCAGGCTACTGATGTCCACTCCTGGTATCGGCGCGGACCAGCGAGGGGCAAAAAAGGGCGGGGGCTCTTCGGCGACGTTCCGCAAGATCGGGGACGGCGCGGCCAACGTCGCGATCAAGGAACCGGGACGGTTCTTCGCCCTGTGCCTGGACACCGGCCGCGCGATGTTCCAGTGGCCGTTCCAGTGGCGCGAGTTCATCCAGCAGGCCTGGTTCATCGTCAGCGTCACCGTCGTCCCCACGATGCTGGTCGCCATCCCCTTCGGCGGCGTGCTGTCCCTCCAGGTCGGCGGGCTGATCCGGCAGCTCGGCGCGCAGTCCTACACCGGCGCCACCGCGGTGGTCGCGATCGTCCGGGAGGCCAGCCCGCTGGTCACCTCACTGCTGGTCGCGGGCGCCGCCGGGTCGGCGATGTGCGCCGACATCGGCTCCCGGAAGATCCGCGAGGAGATCGACGCCATGGAGGTGCTGGGCATCAACCCCCTGCACCGCCTGGTGGTGCCGCGGATGCTCGCCTGCGCGTTCGTCGCGCTGTTCCTCAACGGGCTGGTCTCGGTGGTCGGCCTGCTGGGCGGCTACTTCTTCAACGTGATGCTGCAGGGCGGCACCCCCGGCGCCTACCTGGCCTCCTTCAACGCCATCGCGCAGCTGCCCGACCTGCTGCAGGCCGAGTTCAAGGCGTTCGTCTTCGGCATCACCGCGGGCCTGGTCGCCGCGTACAAGGGCCTGAACGCCAAGGGCGGGCCGAAGGGCGTGGGCGACGCGGTCAACCAGACCGTCGTCATCACGTTCATGCTGCTCTTCCTGGAGAACTTCCTGATCTCCACGCTGTACTTCCAGTTCGTCCCGTCGAAGGGGATGTAGATGGCTGCCCCTGGCAAGACGGGCAAGGCCGCCCGGCGGGTGGCGAGCGCGCCGCTCGACCGGCTGGACGACTTCGGCCACCAGATGTCGTTCTACGCCCGCGCGTTCGCGTGGGTGTTCCGGGTGCTGCGCCGGTACCGCAAGGAGGTGCTGCGCCTGCTGGCCGAGGTGAGCCTCGGCACCGGCGGCCTCGCGGTGATCGGCGGCTCGGTGGTGATCGTCGGGTTCATGACGTTCTTCACCGGCAGCCAGGTCGGCCTGCAGGGCTACGAGTCGCTGAACCAGATCGGCACGGCCGCGTTCACCGGGTTCGTCGCGTCCTACTTCAACACCCGCGAGATCGCGCCGCTGGTGTCGGCGCTCGCCCTGTCGGCGACGGTCGGCTGCGGGTTCACCGCCCAGCTCGGCGCCATGCGGATCTCCGACGAGATCGACGCGCTGGAGGTCATGGCCGTCCCGTCGATGCCGTTCCTCGTCACCACCCGGATGCTCGCCGGGATGATCGCGGTCATTCCGCTCTACATCGTGGGACTGCTCGCCTCCTACGGCGCGACCCGGGTCATCGTGACGATGTTCTACGGCCAGTCGACCGGCACCTATGACCACTATTTCCATTTGTTCCTACCGCCGTACGACATCTTGTGGTCATTCGGAAAAGTGATCGTTTTCGCGGTGCTCGTGATGCTGATCCACTGCTACTACGGCTACCACGCCTCCGGCGGCCCGGCGGGCGTCGGCGTCGCGGTGGGCCGCGCGGTGCGCACCAGCATCGTGGTGATCAACGTGGTCGACCTGATGCTCGGCATGGCGATCTGGGGCACCACCACCAGCGTCCGGATCGCGGGGTGACGTGGATGAGCGGAGCGAACGCGGGGGGTGTGGGGGGTCGTCCCCCCACAGGAGGCCGGCATGAGTGAGCGGGTGCGTTACCGGGTGCTCGGCGCGTCGATGATCGTCGTGATCATCCTGCTGCTGGCGCTGACCGTGGCGCTGTACAACAAGGCGTTCACGCCGACGCTCGACGTCAAGGTGCGGACGGAGCGGGCGGGGCTGCAGCTGCTGCCGCACTCCGACGTGAAGATCCGCGGTCTGATCGTCGGGGAGGTGCGCGGCACCGACGCCGACGCGCGGGGGGCGACGCTCCACCTGGCGCTGGACCCGGGCAAGGCGAAGCTGATCCCGCGCAACGTCCAGGCGCGGCTGCTGCCGAAGACGCTGTTCGGCGAGAAGTACGTGGACCTGGCGGCCCCAGCGCAGGGAGGCCCGATGGGACTGCGCTCGGGCCAGGTGATCCAGCAGGACCGCTCCCAGGCCGCCGTCGAGATCGACAAGGTGCTGAACGACCTGCTCCCGCTGCTGCAGGCGGTGAAGCCGGCGGAGCTGAACGCGACGCTGAACGCCCTGGCGACGGCGCTGCAGGGCCGCGGCGACCAGATCGGCCGGAACCTGGAGGAGGCCGACGAGCTGCTGCGGAAGGTCAACCCGCAGCTCGGCACGCTGGTGCACGACCTGAACGGCCTGGCCGACGTCTCCGACATCTACAGCGCCGCGGCGCCCGACCTGCTGCAGACGCTCCGCAACCTCAACGTCACCAGCCGGACGATCACCGACAAGAAGGCGACGATCGAGCAGCTGATCCCGGCGACGACCGCGCTGGCGCAGGACGGCGACGTGTTCATGCGGCAGAACGCCCCGAAGATCATCGGCTTCAACATCGCGAACCGGGACGGGCTGGACCTGGTCGCGCGCTACTCGCCGTCCCTGCCGTGCGTGTTCGCCGGGCTGATGAAGCTCAGGCCGGAGTCGCAGCGGGTGGCCGGCGGCAACGGGTCCAAGACCTTCAACCTGACGATCGAGATCGTCAAGCCGGTGCCGGGCTACAAGTACCCGCTGGACAAGCCGGAGGCCAAGGACCAGCGCGACCCGCGCTGCTACGGGCTGCCGAACCCCAAGGTCCCGTCCCCGACCTACCTGGCGCTGGACGGCACGCAGGACGACCTGTGGTGGAAGAACCCCGACGACCCGAACGGCGGCGGGAGCCGCGGCCGGGCGCTGTCGAACGTCTTCGTGGACCCGGGCTCGATGAGCGAGAAGGACAAGATCAAGAACGTGCTCGGACCGGTGACGCGGACCCGCGCCGACCAGCTGTCCGACGTCGCGGCGCTGATGTTCGGGCCGCTGCTGGGCGAGGGATCGGTGGTGACGGTCAAGTGAGGACGACCAGTGCGGCGATCAAGCTGGGGATCTTCGTGGTCGTCACCTCGCTGGCCACCGGCGTGCTGGCGATGACGATCTCCAACATGCGGTTCCGGGAGACGACCACCTACAAGGCGATCTTCTCGGACGTGACGGGCCTGCTCGACAACGACGACGTGCGCGTCGCCGGTGTCCGGGTCGGCCAGATCGAGCACATCGAGCTGTACGAGGGCGACAAGGCCGAGGTGACGTTCAGCCTCCAGAAGGAGGACGTGTTCAAGGCGGGGCTGCCCTCGTCCACCAAGGCGCAGATCCGGTACCGCAACCTGATGGGCCAGCGGTACCTGGCGCTGACCGACGGCGCCGGCCAGGCCAACGACTACCTCCGGCCGGGCGGAACGATTCCGATCGGGCAGACCACGCCCGCGCTGGACCTGACGACCCTGTTCAACGGGTTCCGGCCGCTGTTCCGCGCGCTGGAGCCCAAGGACGTCAACACGCTCGCGATGCAGATCATCCAGGTGCTCCAGGGCGAGGGCGGGACGATCAACAGCCTGCTCGCGCACGTGGCGTCGCTCACCAACACCCTCGCCGACCGGGACAAGGTCATCGGCCAGGTGATCGACAACCTGAACACCGTGCTCGGCACCATCGACGAGCGGCACATCGAGGTCAACCAGCTGATCACGGACCTGCGCGGGTTCGTCAGCGGGGTCTCGGGGGACCGCAAGGCGATCTTCGACTCGGTGGCGGCGATCAACGAGCTGACCGGCACCACCCAGAACCTGCTCGCCGACGCCCGCCCGGACCTCCGCGACGACATCGCGGGGCTGCGCAAGCTCACCGCCACGTTCGACGCGAACGGCAAGGAGCTCGACGCGGGCCTGCAGCGGACGCCGAAGCGGCTGGAGGGGCTGGTGAACATCTCCTCCTACGGCTCCTGGTTCAACATGTACATCTGCGGTCTCGACGCGCGGGTGCGGCTGCCGGGCGGACCGGTCTACCAGACGCCGGCGATCGTGAACGAGAACGCGAGGTGCAAGTAGATGAGGATCCCGTTCCGGGAACGCAACCCGGTCCCCATCGGTCTCTCCGCGTTCGCGATCATCATCGTGCTGGTGGTGCTGGCGATGAACCTGGAGAACATCCCGTTCGTCTCCGGCGGCAGGACCCACACCGCCGCGTTCCGGGAGGCGGCCGGGCTGCGGGCCGGCGAGGAGGTCCGGATCGCGGGCGTCAAGGTCGGCAAGGTCACCGGGCTGGAGCTGGCCGGCGACCACGTGAAGGTCACCTTCCGGGTCGACGACGGCGTGCGGCTCGGCGACCGCACCGAGGCCGACATCAAGATCAAGACGGTGCTCGGCGCCCACTACCTCGCGCTGAACCCGCGCGGGCGCGGCCGGCTCGCCCGCAACATCCCGATCGAGCGGACCCACACCCCGTTCGAGGTCGTCCCCGCGATCAGCGAGCTCAGCCAGCGCGTCGGCGCGATCGACGTGCAGCAGGTCGCCAAGTCCTTCGACGTGCTGTCGGACACCTTCAAGAACTCCCCGGAGGAGGTCAGGGCCTCGTTGCAGGGGCTGCGCCGGCTGTCCAACACGGTCGCGTCCCGCGACGACGAGCTACACGAGCTGGCCGGCAAGGCCAAGGACGTCTCCAAGCTGCTCGCCGACCGCAACCAGGACTTCGCCAAGCTCGTCCAGGACGGCGACAAGGTGCTCCAGGCGGTGCAGGCCAGGCGCGACGTCATCCACCAGCTGCTGATCAACACCGTGACCCTGTCGCAGCAGGTGAACGCGCTGATCAACGAGAACGACGCGCAGCTGCGCCCGATGCTGGACAACCTGGCCGCGGTCAACCGGATCCTGCTGAAGAACCAGAACAACCTGGACCGGATCCTCCAGCTGTTCGCGCCGTTCGCCCGGCAGTTCTCCGACGTGACGGGCACCGGCCGCTGGTTCGACTCGTGGATCCAGAACCTGATCCCGATCCCCGCCTCGATCCAGAACCCCCCGTCCGGCGGAGGCGCGACGACGAACAGGCAGGGCGCCCGTCCGGGCGGCGGATCGCCCGGCACCGGCACGACCGGCAACACCGACAACCCGTTGCCCTTCCTCCCGTGAGCAGGCAGGTCACCAGTGCGTAACTCCACGAGCATCCTCCGCCTGGGCGGCGCGATCCTCGCCGTCGCGGTGCTGGCCGCCGTGCTCCTGCTCGTCCTCCAGGAGCCGAAGCAGCGCCACATGACGGCGTACTTCACCAAGGCGGTCGGCCTGTACAAGGGCGCGGACGTCCGCATCCTCGGCATCCCCGTCGGCGAGGTCACCAGCGTCGAGCCCGTCGGGGACGCGGTGAAGGTCGAGCTGAGGTACGACGCCGAGTACAAGGTTCCCGCGGGCGCGCAGGCCGTGATCGTCAACCAGACCCTCGTCGCCGACCGCTACGTCCAGATCACGCCCGTCTACAAGGGCGGCGCCGTCCTGGCCGACGGGGCGACGCTGGGCACCAACCGCACCGCGGTGCCGGTCGAGGTCGACGAGGTCGGCGGCAACCTGAACGAGCTGTCCCGGGCGCTAGGCCCGCAGGGCGCGAACGCGCCCGGAGCGAACGGCCAGCAGGGCTCGCTGTCGCGGCTGCTGCAGGTCGGCGCGGCGAACCTGGACGGGCAGGGCGAGGACATCCGGCAGACGATCGCCGACGCGTCCAAGGCGCTCAGCACGCTGAGCACGGACCGCGGCGACGTCGCCGAGACGATCAAGAACCTGCGGATCATCACCGACGCGATGAAGGCCAACGACCAGCAGATCAAGTCGTTCTCCGGGCACCTCAACGGCGTCTCCGGGCAGCTCGCGGGGGAGAAGGAGGAGCTCAGCGCGGCCCTCAACACCCTTGCCCCGACGCTGCGGAACGTGCAGCGGTTCGTCAAGGGCAACCGCACCGAGCTGGCCGCCAACGTCCGGCAGCTCGCGCAGGTCACCGGCGTGCTGGTGAAGGAGAAGGGCGCGCTCGCCGAGATCCTCACCGCCGGCCCGCTCGCCGTGAACAACCTGGCCCGCGCCTACGACCCGATCAGCGGCACGATCCACACCCGCGACAACTTCCGCCAGTTCCACGACCTGGCCGACTGGATCTGCTCGCTGGCGTACTCGGTGGGCACGCCCGCCAAGGAGTGCCTCGACTTCGTCAAGCCGTACAACGGGATCGGCAAGGCGCTGACCGGCTTCAGCCTGGACCTGTCCTGGATCACCGCGCTGACCACGCACTACGACCCGGTGCCCATCCCGCCGGACGCCTACGGCCCGCAGGGCAGGCCCGGCAAGTCCGGCAAGACGAGCACGACGAACAAGCCCGCGGCGACCGGGACCCAGAAGAAGCCCACGGACGTCACGGCGCTGCTGCCTGGAGGTGGCCGATGACCAGGCGGTCGATCGGAAGGGCGCGGCTGCTCGGCGCCGCGGCGCTCGCGGGCGTGACGGCCCTGTCCGGCTGCTCGTTCAACGGCGTGGAGTCGCTGCCGCTGCCCGGCGGGCCCGACCTCGGCTCCCACCCGCGCACCGTCAAGATCGAGTTCGCGAACGTGCTGGACCTCGTCCCGCAGTCGGCGGTCAAGGTCAACGACGTGTCGGTGGGCAAGGTCGAGAAGATCGAGCTGGCCGGCGAGCCCGGCGGGCAGAGCGGGCAGGGCGGGCAGGGCGCCGGCTGGCACGCCGTCGTCACGGTCAAGTTCCGCGGCGACGTCAAGCTCCCCGACAACGCGATCGCGACGATCAGCCAGACCAGCCTGCTCGGCGAGAAGTTCGTGCAGCTCGAACCGCCGAAGAACGAGGCGCCGGTCGGGGAGCTCGCCGACGACGACCTGATCCCGCTGAACCGCACCTCCCGCGGCACCGAGATCGAAGAGGTGCTGTCGGCGATGTCGCTGCTGCTGAACGGCGGCGGCCTGGAGCAGGTCTCCACGATCAGCCACGAGCTGCAGGCCGCGATGGGCGGCCGGGAGTCCACGATCAAGTCGGTGCTCCAGCGGGTGAACACCTTCGCGGGGACGCTGGACCAGAACCGCGCCGCGATCACCCGGGCGCTGGACAGCATCGACCGGCTGACCGGCAAGCTGGCGGCCGAGCGCAAGACGATCCAGGACACCATCGACCGGACGGGGCCCGCGATCGCCGTCCTCGACCGCAACCGCGCCGACCTCACCAAGATGCTGGTCGCGCTGAACAAGCTCAGCCGCACCACCACCTACGTGATCAACCAATCCAAGGCCGACATGCTGGCCAACCTGCGGGACCTCAACACGATCCTGCGCAACCTCAACAAGGCCGGCTCCGACCTGCCGAAGTCGCTGGAGACGCTGATCACCTTCCCGTTCCCCTCGACGTTCGAGAACGTCATCGCGGGCGACTACGGCAACGTGCGGCTGACCGTCGACCTGGACTTCGAGTCCATCGCGCAGAACCTGCTCGGCGGCACCGACCTGGAAGGGCTGCTCGGCAGCGGCAAGCAGATGCGCGGCATGCTCCAGGTGCCGAACGTGACGCTCCCGGACTCCCCGCTGGGAGTCCTGCCGCAGACGCCGGGCGGCGGGAGCCAGGGCGGGCTGCCCGGGCTTCCCGGCGGCACCACACAGACCCCGGGGAAGCCGGCCGGCACGAACGGCCAGGGACGGCCGGGCGCGCTCGCGCCCGACCCCGGTGACGGCGGTCTGCGGACCCTGATGGCGGGGGGCCTCTCGTGATCCTCAAGCGCGGCGTCATCGTCCAGCTCATCGCCTTCGCGGTCATCACCGTCGTCGGCGTGGCGATCGTCTCGGTCAACTACATCGGCATCGGCCGCGACCTGCTCGGCAAGCAGTACGTCGCCTACGTCGACCTCACCGACTCCGGCGGCGTGTTCACCAACGCCGAGGTCACCTACCGGGGCGTCCCGGTCGGGCGCGTCGGCCCCCTGGAGCTGACCAAGGACGGCATCCGCGTCAAGCTGCTGCTGGAGCGCGGAAAGCGGATCCCGCGCGAGGGCACCAAGGCCGTCGTGGCGAACCGGTCGGCGGTCGGCGAGCAGTACATCGACCTGGAGCCCACCACGAAGTCCGGGCCCTACCTGGACGAGGGCGACCCGTACACCATCCCGCGGAGCCGCACCACGCTGCCGGTGTCCACCGCCGAGCTGCTGCGCAACGTCGACTCCCTCGTCGGGTCGGTGAACACCAAGGACCTCGGCATCATCGTGGACGAGCTGAACAAGGCGTTCACCGGCTCCGCCTCGGACCTGCAGTCGATCCTGGACGACACCGACCGGCTGCTGAAGACCGCCAACGAGGCCTACCCCGACACCGAGCGGCTGCTGAACAACAGCGTGACCGTCCTCGACACCCAGCGCGGCCAGGGCGCCAACATCCAGGGCTTCGCCCGCAACCTGAACGCGCTGACCACCTCGCTCCGCAACGACGACCCGGCGCTGCGCAAGACCATCGACAGCGCTCCGGGCGCGGTGAACGAGACCCACCAGGCCATCAACCAGCTGGCGCCGACGCTGCCCGTCCTGCTGGCCAACCTGACCACGACGGGGCAGATCGTCGCGTCCCGCAAGGCCGGCCTGCGGTCGCTGTTCATCCTCTACCCGGTGACGGTCGCGGGCGCGTTCACCGTCACGCCCGGGGACGGGACGCAGCACCTGGGGCTCGACCTCAACATCGACGGGCCGCCCGCCTGCACGCAGGGCTACGAGAAGGTCAAGCACCGCTGGCCGCAGGACACCTCGAAGAAGAAGCCGCGCCTGGACGTCGGCTGCAAGGCGCCGAACAACGCGCCCACGGCGGTGCGCGGCGCCCGCAACTTCCCGCGCGACGCCATCGCGCCGTTCCCGCAGGTCCCGCCGGGCGCGACCACGGGGGCCGGGTTCCCCGAGGGCGGCGCGTACGGCACCCGCGGCGACGGCGCCGGCAGCGGCGACGGCGACGGCGGCAAGACGGACGCCAAGGGCTCCGGCAAGAGCAAGGCGAAGGCCGCGGAGGCCCCGACGGGCCAGCTCGCGGGCGGGAACCTGTACCTGTCGTATCCGGCCGGTTCAGTCGAATTCGCTGGATACGATCCAGCGACGGGCGCCGTCTACGGCCCCGATGGCAAGCGATACGTCATGCCGCGCAGCGCCGGTACACGCCAGTTGGGAGAGGAATCCTCGTGGAAGTGGCTCCTGCTCGGACCGCTGAGCCAGTGAGGCGGGCACGATGAGGCGCCGTCTACCCCTCGTCACCGCGATCGTCCTGAGCGTCGTCGTGGTGGGGCTCGCCATCGCGTCCGGCTGGCTCGGCGTGGTCTCCCTCAGGAACAAGGACGAGGCCGACCAGAAGGCGAAGGCGATCCAGTCGGCGCGGCAGATGGGCGTCAACCTGATGTCGCTCGACGCCGCCACCGCCCAGCGCGACCTGGACCGCATCGTGGGCGGCACCACCGGCGACCTCAGGAACAAGCTGGGAAGCCAGTCGAACGCCTTCATGCAGCAGATCACCAAGGCCAAGGCCAAGTCGACGGTCAGTGACGTCGACGCCGCGCTGGTCTCCATCGACGGCGACTCCGCCGAGGTGATGGTGTCCCTCACCGGGACCGTCACCAACGACAAGGTGCAGAACGGTACGCCGCAGGGCTACCGGTACCAGATGGACCTCACGCGGGTCGACGGCCGCTGGCTCGTGTCCGGACTGGAGGTTGTCCCGTGACGATCAAGGCGGATCGAGCGGCCAGGGCCGAGGAGGCCGCCGAGGCGGCGCGCTTGGCGGAGGAGGCCGCCGCGAAGGCCCGGGAGGCCGCGCGCCTCGCCCAGATCGCCGCGGACGAGGCGGCCGCCGCCGAAGCGGCCGCGGCGGACGAGGAGCCCGAGGAGCCCGAGACGCCCGAAGGGGACGTTCCGGAGGAGACTCCTAAGGCCCTCAAATCCCCCAAGAAGCCCCGTCGTGGCGGGAAGGCGTCTGAAGTCGCGTCCGGCGACGCCGACGCCGCAGGGAGCGAATCAGCGGCGGAGACGGACGGCGAGGCCGTCGGCGACGACGACGCGAAGGCCGAAGAGGACGAGACCGAGTCCCTCAAGACGGCCCAGACCACCAAGACGGCCAAGGCTCCGAAGAAGGCCAAGGCTGCGAAGAGCGCCGAGACCCCGAAGGTCGCTGAGGTCGCTGAGGCCGAGGAGGAATCCGAGGCTGAGGAAGACGCCGAAGGCGAGGAAGACGGCGAGGACGCGAAGCCCGCCAAGGCCCCCAGGACCAAGCGCCTGAACCTCAAGAAGCCGGTCAAGGCGACCGACGAGGGCGACGACGACGAGGACGACGACGAGCCGGCGGGCCGGTCCCGGCTGGGCGGCAGGTCGACCGTGATCGCCGTGCTGGTCGTCCTGGCGGTCGCGCTCGCGGCGGCCACCACGGCGCTGGCGCTGAAGGTCCGCGAGCAGGACGCGACCGAGCAGGCGTCCAAGGAGGCGTCCTTCGCGGCGTCCCGCGCGGCCCAGAAGCTGTCCTCGTACGACTACCAGACGCTGGACACCGACCTGAAGGCCGCGTCCGCGACCACGACGGGCAAGCTGCACACCCAGTACGACAAGCTCGCCCAGCAGCTCAAGACCGTCGCCGTCCAGCAGCAGGCCGTCTCCAACACGACGGTCATGAAGGTCGGCGTCGTGAGCGCGACCCCCGACAAGGTCGTGGCGCTCGTCTACGCCAACCGGTCGTCGGCGACCAAGACCGACAAGCAGCAGCGCCTCCCCGAGCCGCTCCGGATCAAGCTGACGATGGTCAAGAAGGACGGCAAGTGGCTCGCCTCTGAGCTCACGGTCCTCTCCTAGCCGCCGCACGCGCCGGGCGCCGGTCTTGGGCCGGGCGCCCGCCCCCTCCGGGCCCGGACGCCTGTCTCTCCCGGAGTCTTCCGGACGGCCGCCACGGCGCGCGGACGAGTCGCTGTTAACCCCCTCGGGCCGCGCCTAGACGAGGCGGCGGGCCGAACGGTCCGAGGGCGCGCGACCCGCCGTCGTGGGCGGTTCGCGGGCTGTCAACCCGGATCCCTAAACTATGGCCTTCCTCACTGCAGGTCAGGGCCTGAAAAGTCCAAGTCCGCTCTTGACTGAGAGGCGCTGAGGGGCGATGCTCCATGGCAACGTGATGCATACTGCGGCGCTAGAGTTGCGAGCGGTGTACCGGTTCGGCTACACTGCCCCTTTGCGCTGCCCTCTGACTATCCACGTGTGAGAGCACACCTGTGAAGGTCCGGTTCAGGCCCCTTTGAGGGTCCGGTTTGGCCCTCTTTGAGCAGGTCTCGAACGTGGATCGTCTGGCGTGCGTGTCATCTGTTACGCCGCGAGCCCTCGGAAGGACCACTCTTGGCAGCCTCGCGCAACGCCTCGAATACCGCAACCGGTCCGAACCGCGTCTCCTTCGCGCGCATCAAGGAGCCGCTCGAAGTCCCGGACCTCCTTGCTCTGCAGACCAACTCGTTCGACTGGCTGCTGGGCAACGAGAGGTGGAAGGCCCGGGTCGAGGCGGCCCAGAAGGCCGGAAGTAAGAGCGTCCCGACGCAGTCGGGGCTGGAGGAGATCTTCGAAGAGATCAGTCCGATCGAGGACTTCTCCGGAACCATGTCCCTGTCGTTCCGGGACCACCGGTTCGAGCCGCCCAAGTACTCCGTCGAGGAGTGCAAGGACAAGGACATGACCTACTCCGCCCCGATGTTCGTCACGGCGGAGTTCATCAACAACACCACCGGTGAGATCAAGAGCCAGACGGTGTTCATGGGCGACTTCCCGCTCATGACCCCCAAGGGCACCTTCATCATCAACGGCACCGAGCGTGTCGTGGTCTCGCAGCTGGTGCGTTCGCCGGGGGTGTACTTCGACCGGGCGCTGGACAAGGCGTCGGACAAGGACATCTACGGGTGCCGGGTGATCCCGAGTCGGGGTGCCTGGCTTGAGTTCGAGATCGACAAGCGCGACAACGTGGGCGTGCGCATCGACCGCAAGCGCAAGCAGCCGGTGACGGTGCTGCTGAAGGCGCTGGGGTGGGACGAGGCGCGGATCCGGGAGCGGTTCGGCTCGTATGAGTCGATCAATGTGACGCTGGAGAAGGATCACACGTCCGGGCAGGATGACGCGCTGCTGGACATCTATCGCAAGCTGCGTCCGGGTGAGCCGCCGACGCGTGAGTCGGCGCAGACGCTGCTGGAGAACCTGTACTTCAATCCCAAGCGGTACGACGTGGCGAAGGTCGGCCGTTACAAGATCAACAAGAAGCTCGGTCTGGACCTGGACATGAACCAGGGGACGTTGACCGAGGACGACATCGTCGCCACGATCGAGTATCTGGTGCGTCTTCACGCGGGTGAGGAGGAGGCGACCCTGGGCAGTGTGGCGGTGCCGATCGAGGTCGATGACATCGACCACTTCGGCAACCGGCGGCTGCGCACGGTGGGGGAGCTGATCCAGAACCAGGTGCGTCTGGGGCTGGCCCGTATGGAGCGGGTGGTCCGGGAGCGGATGACGACGCAGGACGTCGAGGCGATCACGCCGCAGACGTTGATCAACATCCGGCCGGTGGTGGCCTCCATCAAGGAGTTCTTCGGCACCAGCCAGCTGTCGCAGTTCATGGACCAGACCAACCCCCTGGCCGGCCTCACCCACAAGCGGAGGCTCTCCGCCCTGGGCCCCGGCGGTCTGTCGCGTGAGCGCGCGGGCATGGAGGTCCGTGACGTCCACCCGTCGCACTACGGGCGGATGTGTCCGATCGAGACGCCCGAAGGCCCGAACATCGGCCTCATCGGCTCGCTCGCCGCGTTCGGCCGCGTCAACCCGTTCGGGTTCGTCGAGACCCCGTACCGGCGCGTCACCGACGGCGTCGTCGGCGAGGAGATCGACTACCTGACGGCCGACGAGGAGGACCGCTACGTCATCGCGCAGGCCAACTCCCTGCTGAACGACGACGGCACCTTCGTCGAGAGCCGCGTGCTCGTCCGCCGTAAGGGCGGCGAGGTCGAGCTGGTCCCCGCCCGCGAGGTCCAGTACATGGACGTCTCGGCGCGCCAGATGACCTCGGTCGCGACCGCGATGATCCCGTTCCTGGAGCACGACGACGCCAACCGGGCGCTGATGGGCTC
>NZ_JBEZJQ010000033.1:0-99989 GCF_040653135.1 Actinomadura sp. NPDC048021 | reverse complement strand
ACACGCTGTTGAGTTCTCAAGAAACGGACACCCACCGCGCCGAACCCCGCTCTCGCGGACCCCGGCTCCGGGGCAACCCTGCTAACTTACCAGACTCATCCTCGTTGTCAAGTCGATCTGCGAAGATCTTTTTGACCGTCGAAGGTGTGCCCGTCCCCCACGCGACGACACGACACCGAGCCAGAGACTCGGAGAGATCGTTCCGTGGGAGGCGCCCTGCGGGCCGGCCACCTTGCGGCGTCCTGCATCCCGTTGTGGGCTGTGCAACCCATCTTACAACAGTCCGAGCGGCGCTCGAACCATTTTCAGCGACCTGCTCCCCAGGGCCGGCCGCCTCTCGGCGTCCCGCGTCCCCTTGGGGCGAGGAAGACATTAAGACGGCTCGCCGGGACCGTCAAATCGCGGGGTCCGCGAAGCCAGCCCCCTTGTTCACCCGCCCCCACCATCGGGCGCGCTGACCTCGCCATTCACGCACTACGTGCTTCGGGTCACAGTGGGGTACCGTGCCCTCACCGCTCTCCCCCGGCGAAATGTCGCCTGGGGCTGGCGGTGGCTCCCGGGTCGGTTGCCGCCCGAGGTCAGGAGGAACGCCCGTGAACGTGCCCGCCGCCGCCCGCGCCTCGGCGGAGCGCCTCGTGGTCGCCGCGACGATGGGGCCCACGGTCCATGACGTCCATGCCTGGCGGTTCAAGGTCGTGTCCGGACTGATCGAGGTGCACGCCGACCCTGACAGGTTCCGGCCGAAGAACGATCCGGCGGGGCGGGGCCTCCACCTCAGCAGCGGCGCCGCGCTGGTGAACCTGCGTCTGGCGGCGGCGCAGCTCGGTCACGAAGCCATCGTCCGGTTGCTTCCCGATGCCGGACGTCCATCCGTCCTCGCCTCCGTGCGCCTGGCCGGACGGCACCGTGTGTCCCGCGAAGAGCGGCTCCTCTACGCCGCGACGCTCCGGCCGTTCCGTGGCGATCCGTCCGCTGCGGGCGCCTGCCCTCCGTCTCCAGTCGTCGACGAGCTGGCCGGGGAGGCGAGGCTCGAAGGCGCCGCGCTTCGGCGGCTTCCCCCGGCGCCTCACTCGGCGGGACAGCGGGCGGTGCTGACCACGCGAGGGGACTCCCCCACCGAATGGCTCCGTGCCGGCCAGGCTCTCCAGCGCCTCCTGCTGAGCGCGGTGGCCCGATCGCTCACCGCGTCGTTCGGCTACGAGGCTCTCGACGTGCCGGGCGTCGAGGAGGTGACGGAGCCGGGCGAGACCCCGCAGGTGCTGCTGGAGATCACGCAGGCCGGGGACACTCCTACTCCAGCCGCCGGTAGGTGGACAGGACGAACGACAGCGGCGCCGTCAGCGGCTCGGGCAGCGTGTCCAGCCGTTCCCTGAGCTGCTCCGGCGGGACGTGGTGCGCGCTCGGCCCCATGCCGACGAGCGTGATCACCTCGCCGTGCGTCAGGACGGTCTCGGTTTCGAGCTCCTGGCGCGAGTCCAGCTTGAAGTAGCCGGAGAGCGCGGTGTCCATGCGCTCGGTCTTGTGCTTGTCGATCGAGAGCAGACCGAGGGGCTCCACGAGTGTTCCGAGATGCCGGGGTGACGGAGTGACCGTCAGTAGCAGCCCGTCGTCTCGGAGCACGCGGTGGAACTCGGTCGCGTTGCGCGGGGCGAACACGTTGACGACGATGTCGGCCGCACCGTCGCGCAGCGGGAACGGGCGCCAGAGGTCCGCGACGACGGCGCCGCAGCGCGGGTGCGCCTTCGCGGCGCGCCGGGCCGCGTGCTTGGAGATGTCCAGGGCCAGGCCGACGGCGTCCGGCGCCCGGTCGAGGATGCGGCTGAGATAGTGCCCCGTCCCGGCTCCCGCGTCGAGGACGAAAGAGGGAGCGGCGCGAGAAACGCTCCAGGCCAGCCGATCCGCGAGAACCGCGAAGTGGCCGGCCGTCAGGAACTCGTCCCGCGCGCGGACCATCTCCGGTGTGTCGGCCGTCCCCGGACGGGCGTTGCCCGGCAGGAGGTTCGCATATCCCTGTCGCGCGACGTCGAAAGCATGCCCGCCCGGGCAGGCCAGGCGGCGGTCGGCCAGTTCGAGGTCGGCTCCGCACACGGGGCACACCAGGTATCGGACGACATCGGCGAGCATCCGTCCATCATCGACCATGCCGGCCGGTGAAGGGGCGGCGGCGTCCGCTTCTTTGCCCACGCGCCTCCGCGGCGCCCGCCGCGCGCCTCGTGCGCGCAACCCGGCGGGCCGCGGGTCAGGCCTTCGCGCGCCGGCGGACGTCCTCCATGTCGAGGCCGCGGACCTGCTCGATCACGTTCTCCAGCACCGACTCGGGCAGCGCGCCCGGCTCCGCGAACACGATCATGCCGTCGCGGATCGCCATCAGCGTGGGGATGGACCGGATGCCGAAGCGCTCCGACAGCTCGGCCTCGGCGTCGGTGTCCACCTTGCCGAAGACGATGTCCCCGTGCTTGTCCGCCGACCGCTCGAACACGGGCGCGAACCTCTTGCAGGGGCCGCACCACTCCGCCCAGAAGTCGACCAGCACGATGCCGTCGCCCTGAGCCACCTCGTCGAAGTTCTCAGCGGTCAGTGTGACCGTCGCCATGTCGGTTTCTCCTCAGTCGGGGTATCACGACGTAGAGCGGCTTACAGCCTCGCAGTATTCCCCACCTGGGAATCACAGAGCGGTAATTGGCGTTCTCCTCCTAGGGAGATCGCACCGGAGAAGGGTCAGGATGGCTGGAACCCGTACCAAGGGCGACAGGGTCGAAGTCCCCGACAAGGATCTTGTCGGGGCGTACCTCGACCGGATCGGCCGTACTCCCCTGCTCGACGCGCAGGAGGAGGTTGATCTGGCCAAGGCGATCGAAGGGGGCCTGTACGCCGAACAGCTGCTCGAGGAGGGGACGGTGCCTGAGGGCGCGTCCCGCGAGGAGCTGGCGGAGCTGGCCGCGGCGGGGCTGCGCGCGAAGCAGCGCTTCGTCGAGGCCAACCTGCGGCTGGTCGTCTCGATAGCCCGGAAGTACCCGACCGACTCGTTGCCCCTCATCGACCTCATCCAGGAGG
This sequence comes from Actinomadura sp. NPDC048021, assembly GCF_040653135.1. Classification (NCBI taxonomy): domain Bacteria; kingdom Bacillati; phylum Actinomycetota; class Actinomycetes; order Streptosporangiales; family Thermomonosporaceae; genus Actinomadura; species Actinomadura sp. NPDC048021. Next base: position 96,935 of record NZ_JBEZJQ010000033.1, on the reverse strand, counting down.
GGAACCTGGGGCTGATGCGCGCGGTGGAGAAGTTCGACTACCGCCGCGGCTTCAAGTTCTCCACTTACGCCACCTGGTGGATCCGGCAGGCGATCGGCCGTGGGCTGAGCCACACCGCCCGCACGATCCGCCTGCCCGTCCATGTGGAGGAGGAGTTGTCCCGGCTGCGGCGCGCGGAGCGCCAGCTCAGCCGCGAGCTCGGCAGGGAACCCACCCGCGAGGAGCTCGCGGGCGCCGTCGGCGCCGAGGCCGAGCATGTCGACGAGCTGCTGCGCTGGCGGCGCGACCCGGCGAGCCTGGACGCGACCGTCGACGACGCCGGCGAGACGCCCATGGGCGACCTGCTGGAGGATCCCGACGCCGTCACCCCGGAGGCGGAGATCCTCGCGCTGGACGACATCGAGGGCCTCGGACGGCTGCTGGACCGGCTTCCCGAGCGCGAGTCCGCGATCCTGCGGGCCCGGTTCGGGATGGACAGCGGGCAGCCGCTGTCGTACGCGCAGATCGGCGCCCGCTACGGGCTGAGCCACAACCGCGTCCGGCAGATCACCGACCGCTCGCTGCGACGGCTGCGCCAGCTGGCCGGCGAGACGGACCTGAGCGGCCGCCGGGCGCTCGCGGGCGGCCACGGCACCGCGCGGGAGCCGGCCGCGGCCGGGTCCCGGGCGGCCTGACCGGGCGGTCCGAGCGGCGTCCCGCCGCACGATCGGCGACGGGCGGCCCCGCGAACGGGGCCGCCCTGCCGCGTCAGGGCCCGCGAGCCCCCCGGCGCGCGGGCCTTTCCGTCCACGCAGGGCGGGCCGTGCCATAGCCTTTCAGGGTGAGTAATTCCGCCGTCATCGGGGACCTCGACGCGTGGCGCGCCCTCCCCGCTCTCCAGCAGCCCGATTGGGACGATCCGGCCGAGGTAGGCGAAGTCGCCGCCGAGCTGGCGGCCCAGCCGCCGCTCGTGTTCGCGGGCGAATGCGACCAGTTGAAGGCGCAGCTCGCGGACGTCGCCCGCGGTGAGGCGTTCGTCCTGCAGGGCGGCGACTGCGCCGAGACGTTCGAGGGGTCGAACGCCGACGCGGTCAAGAACAAGCTGAAGACGCTGCTGCAGATGGCGGTCGTCCTCACCTACGCGGCGAGCGTTCCCGTCGTGAAGATCGGCCGGATGGCGGGCCAGTACGCCAAGCCGCGCTCCAAGCCCGTGGAGACCCGCGGCGGCGTGGAGCTGCCCGCCTACCGGGGCGACGCGGTCAACGGCTTCGCCTTCGACGCGGACTCCCGCCGCAACGACCCGCATCGCCTGCTCAAGGCCTACCACTGCTCGGCGGTGACGCTGAACCTGTGCCGGGCGTTCACCAAGGGCGGCTACGCCGACCTGCGCCAGGTGCACGCCTGGAACCAGGACTTCGTCGCCCAGAGCCCGGCGGGCCGTCGCTACGAGCAGCTGGCGGGCGAGATCGACCGGGCGCTGACGTTCATGAAGGCGTGCGGGGCGAACCCCGACGAGTTCCACGGGGTGGAGTTCTACTCCAGCCACGAGGCGCTGCTGCTGGAGTACGAGCGCGCGCTGACCCGCATCGACCATCTGAGCGGCCTGCCCTACGACGTTTCGGCGCACTTCCTGTGGATCGGCGAGCGGACCCGGCAGCTGGACGGGGCGCACGTGGAGTTCCTGCGCCACATCCGCAACCCGATCGGCGTGAAGCTCGGCCCGACGACCTCCGCCGACGACGCGCTGGCCCTGATGGAGAGGCTGAACCCGGAGCGCGAGCCCGGCCGGCTCACCTTCATCACCCGAATGGGCGCCGACCGCATCCGCGACGCTCTGCCGCCGCTGATCGAGAAGGTCCACCAGAGCGGGGCCCCGGTCGCGTGGATCTGCGACCCGATGCACGGCAACACGTTCGAGGCGCCGAGCGGGCACAAGACCCGGCGGTTGGACGACGTGCTCGACGAGGTGGCCGGGTTCTTCGAGGTCCACCGGGCCCTCGGCACCCACCCGGGCGGCATCCACATCGAGTTCACCGGCGACGACGTGACCGAGTGCGTGGGCGGCGGCCAGGGGCTCGCCGAGGCCGACCTGCACCAGCGCTACGAGACGGCCTGCGACCCCCGGCTCAACCGGGGCCAGTCGCTGGACCTGGCCTTCATGGTCGCGGAGCTGTACCGCAAGTCGGTCTGACCGGCTTCTCTGACCGGGAGCGCGCTCGCCCGCCGTGTGCGGCGGGCGCGCTGCCGGTCAGACCCCGTGCGGAAAGCGCGTTCCAGGCGGGACGCGTGCGGGACGTCGGTCTGCCGGCCACCGCCGTGCCAGATGTCGACCTGTCAGATGTCGACCTCGGCCCACACGACCTTTCCGCCGGTCACCGGGTCGGCGCCCCAGGAGTTGGCGAAGCGGTCGACGATGAACAGGCCGCGGTGCGACTCGTCCAGGGGGCCGGGCACGGTCAGCCGGGGCAGCTGGGACGCGCGGTCGCGGACCTCGACGCGGATCCGGCCGCTGCCGCGCAGCAGCCGCAGCTCCAGGGCCGTCCCGGCGTGCCGGACGGCGTTGGCGACGAGCTCGGCCACGATCGCCGTGACGAGCTCCTCACGGTCCATGAGCGCCCAAGTGCGCATCGTGCGGGCCGCGAGTCGCCTGGCGTACTCGACCGCCTCGGTCTGGGGCGCCGCGCGCAGCGTGGTCTCGGTCATCGGGTCGGTCACTCCGCCCGCTCGCCGTTCTTCATCGTGTCCCTTCACCGCCCATCGGCCGGAGCCTCCTCCACCGGATCCTCCATGAGGAAACGGTCGAGCCCCGTCGTGCGCAGCACGTTCTCGACGCGGCCGTAGGCCCCGGTGACGGTGAGCGTGGCGTTCTGCGCACGCGCGTGCTTGTACGCGCGGACGAGAACGTTCAGGCCGGAGGAGTCACAGAAGTCGACCGCCGCGAGGTCGACGACGACCGACCGCTCGCCCGCGTCCACGAGCTCGGTCAGCCGAGCGCGCAGCTCGTCGGAGGAGTGCAGGTCTATCGAGCCGCGCGCGGCGATCGTCGCACGGCCTTCCTGTCGTGTCGTGTGCAAGGCAAGCCCCACGCCACCCCACCTTACCGATTGTTGGTCTCCATCATGACGCCCGCAGAACGATGAGGGCAACGTCGTCGTTCGACGGCTCCGGGCCGAAGTCGCGGACGGCACGCTGGATGCGCGCCGCCACCGCTCCGGCGCTCAGACCGGTGCAGCCTGCGAGAAGCCGCTCCAGGCCGTGCCCGTCGCCGAGCAGCCGGTTGCCGGAGCGCCGCTCGGTGACGCCGTCGGTCACGCAGAGCAGAACCTCTCCGCGCCGCAGCTCGACGGTGTCGGTGGTGAACTCCACGCCGTCGAAGACGCCCAGCAGCGGCTGGGGCGAGGCGGCCTCGCGGACGCCGCCCTCCGGATCGAGCACCAGCGGGGGCGGGTGCCCCGCGCTCGTCAGTTTGATCGTCACGCCGTCGCGGCGCCGGCGGGCCGCGATCTCGCCGTGCAGCAGGGTGAGCAGCCGCCCGCGCTCGCCCTCGCCGAGGATGAGCCGGTTGAGCCGGGCGAGGACGGCCGGGACGGACAGGTCCTCGGCGGCGAGGATGCGCAGCGCGTGCCGGGCCAGGCCGGTGACGGCGGCGGCCTCGGGGCCGGTGCCGCACACGTCGCCGATGGCGAACCGCCAGCGGGTCGCGGGGGCCGCGCCGCCGGGCCGGCGGCCGCTCGCGAAGACGTCGTAGAAGTCGCCGCCGACCTCGCTGCCCTCCCCGGCGGGCTCGTAGACCACCGCCACCTCCAGGCCGGGGATCTCGGGGATGCCGGGCGGCAGGAGGCTGCGCTGCAGGGCGCTGCTCATGGCGGTCTGGGCGGAGAACAGGCGCGCGTTGTCGACGGCGAGGGCGGCGCGGCGGCTCAGCTCCTCGGCCAGCTCGATCGCGCTGCGCGGGAAGCGGTCGCCGGCCGGGCGGCCGATCACGATGGTGCCGATGCGCCGGCCGCGGGCGATCAGGGGGAAGGCGTAGACCTGGTCGGTGGCGGTGTCGCCGGCGGCGGCCCGGACCTCCCCGGGCGCGGCGGCGAGCCCGTTCCAGGGCCCGGGGGCGTCGGTGGGCGGGGCGGCGCCCGCGTGTTCGAGCAGGTCGCGCAGGCCGTCGGAGCGCTCCTCGTCGGCGTGCCACACGTAGGCGAGCCGGTCGGGCTCGGCCTCGGTGACGGTGTAGACGGCGCACCAGGTGGCCAGGCGCGGCACGACGAGCTGGGCGACCAGCGCCATCGTGCGCTCCTGGTCGAGGGTGCCGGCGAGCAGGTCGCTGGCCTCGGCGACGAAGCTCAGCCAGCCGCGCCAGGATCGTTCCAACTCGCCGACCCTGGCCTTCTCCAGGGAGAGCGACATCTCGTCGGCGAGCCGGCCGAGGCGGGCGCCGTCGGCCTCGCCGAAGCGGCCGGACAGGGACGAGACGGCGACGATCAGGCCTGTCAGGCGGCCCTGCGACTCCAGCGGGGCGGCGGCCAGCGAGGAGGCCCGCAGCGCCGCCGCGATCGGGTCGGAGGCGTCCGCGGCGACCCAGGCGGAGCCGGCGCGGGCGGCGGGGGTGAGGGAGGAGACCGACAGCTCGCCGAGCGGCATCTCGGCGGCGGTCCCGGCCGCCGAGCCCATGATCAGCCGTCCGTCGCGTTCCGTCAGCAGGACGGCGGCGCCCTCGGCGCCGAGGAGCTCCCGCGCGGCGGCGACGCCGTCCTCCATGGCCTCCACGGCCGCCGGAGAGCGCAGGAGCCGGTCGCCGGCCGCGGGGATCTCGCCCGTGCCGCCCGCGAGCCGGCCCTCCCGGGCCTGCCCGCCGGTGCCGGGCCCCTCGCGCGCCTGCTCGGCCGCGTCGCGGGCCCGGGCGGGGAGTTCGTCCCGCAGGGAGCCGGTTCCGGCGATGTCGGCGGTGAAAGCGGCCTCCGCGCCCTCCGCGGCCGCGCCCTCGGCCGGCACCGCGGCACCGGCGGCGCCGGGACGGGGCAGCCGGAACCAGACGCCCTTGGTGCGGCGGTCGTAGGAGACGCCCCAGGAGTCGGCGAGGCGGGCGATGGACGGCAGGCCGCGCCCGCTGGAGGCGGTGACGCCCGGCATCTCGATGCCCCGGGTGGGGTGGCGGTCGCGGACCTCGATCTCGACGTTCCCGCCCGCCAGGCGGCAGGAGACCTCGAACGAGGTCCCCGCGTAGGCGATCGCGTTGGTGGCGAGCTCGCTCGTCGCGAGGACGGCGTCGTCGGCCACCTCGTCCAGACCCCAGTCGGCCAGCACCTTGCGGACGAACCGGCGCGCGTCCGCCACCGCCGCCGCGGCGGACGGGAAGGTGGCCGTCGCCGTCTGCCGATCCAACTGTCGTCCCTCGTTCGAAGCGTTTTCTACCCGGGCCTGGCTATCGTGGCAGACTGCTCGGCCGCCCGGCACCGAGAGCCGCGAACCCGCCCCGGAACGCGTCCGGCCTGGGCCTTCACGATCCCGCCACAACACGACAGACCGTAACACGAAGGCTACGAGGGAGGACGCGCCCCCGGTCCCGCCCGGGCGGCGGAACCACGCGGAAGAAAGTCCGCCGCCGCGCGGCGACGTAGAGTACAGGTGCGGCCGATGAGGCCCCTAGAGCAGCCAGGAGTCCGTGGTATCCGGATAACCGACGAATCGCGGGCCAGGAGGATGAAGAGCATGCCGCGTACCGCGTCACGTGCCCGCCCGAGCGGCGGGTACCGCGACACCACCCCGCGTTACAGCGACGCGGACCTCGAACCGCTCCTGAAGGCGCTGGTCGCCGTCCGGGACGGCAAGGCGAGGTCGGAGCTGGACGTGCCGGGCGAGGGGGCCGTGGCGGAGGCCGCCGCCGTCCTGGAGGAGATCCGGGAGAACGGCATGGAGCTGGCCTCGGGCCTGAGCCGCGTCCGGAAGGAGATCGGCCGGGAGGGCCAGCTGCGGGGACGCCTGACGCCGGGGACGCTGCGGGGCACCTGGGCGGGCGCGGTGGAGGACGCGAACGCGATCATCGACAAGCTCACCGACCTCGCCACCGGGATGAGCCAGGTGGTGGAGGCGGTCGCGGCCGGCGACCTCAGCCAGCGGGTGGAGCTGCGGGTGCGCGGCAGGCCGATGCGCGGGGAGCTCCTGCGCATGGCCAGGTCGGTCAACGGCATGGTCGAGCTGCTCGACCAGTTCACCTGGGAGGTCACCCAGTTCGCCCGCGAGGTGGGCACCGAGGGGCGGCTCGGCGGCCAGGCGCCCGCCCGCGGCATGACCGGCCGCTGGCGGGACGTGACCGCGTCGGTGAACGTGATGGCATCGCGGCTGACCTCGCAGGTCCGCGACATCGCCGAGGTCACCACGGCGGTGGCGCGCGGCGATCTGACCCGCAAGGTGACGGTCGAGGCGACCGGTGAGCTGCAGGAGCTGAAGCTCACCGTGAACACGATGGTCGACCAGCTGTCGGCGTTCGCCGGCGAGGTCACCCGCGTGGCGCGCGAGGTCGGCACGGAGGGGCAGCTGGGCGGCCAGGCGAACGTGCCGGGCGTCAGCGGCGTCTGGAAGAACCTGACCGACAACGTCAACGCGATGGCGAACAACCTGACCTACCAGGTCCGCAACATCGCGCAGGTCACCACCGCCGTCGCCGAGGGCGACCTCGGCAAGAAGATCACGGTCGACGCGCAGGGCGAGATCCTGCAGCTCAAGAACACCGTGAACACGATGGTCGACACCCTCTCGGCCTTCGCCGACGAGGTCACCCGCGTGGCCCGCGAGGTCGGCACCGAGGGCCGCCTCGGCGGCCAGGCCCGGGTCCCCGGCGTGAGCGGCGTGTGGAAGGACCTGACCAACAACGTCAACGGCATGGCGTCCAACCTGACCTACCAGGTCCGCAACATCGCCCAGGTCACCACCGCCGTCGCCGAGGGCGACCTCGGCAAGAAGATCACGGTCGACGCGCAGGGCGAGATCCTGGAGCTCAAGGACACCGTGAACGCGATGGTCGACACGCTGTCGGCCTTCGCCTCCGAGGTGACCCGCGTCGCGCGGGAGGTCGGCACGGAGGGCCGGCTCGGCGGCCAGGCGATCGTGCCCGGCGCGGGCGGGGTCTGGCTCGACCTGACCGACAACGTCAACTCGATGGCGAACAACCTCACCAACCAGGTGCGCGGCATCGCGCAGGTCACCACGGCGGTGGCGCAGGGCGACCTGACCCGCAAGATCGAGGTCGACGCGCAGGGCGAGATCCTCCAGCTGAAGACCACCCTCAACACGATGGTCGACACGCTGTCGGCGTTCGCCGACGAGGTCAGCCGCGTGGCCCGCGAGGTCGGCACCGAGGGCCGCCTCGGCGGCCAGGCCCGGGTCCCCGGCGCGGGCGGCATGTGGAAGGACCTGACCGACAATGTCAACGGCATGGCGTCCAACCTGACCTACCAGGTCCGCAACATCGCGCAGGTCGCGACCGCGGTCGCGCACGGCGACCTGACGCGGCGCATCGACGTGGACGCTCAGGGCGAGATCCTCGAACTGAAGACCACGCTGAACACGATGGTCGACACGCTGTCGTCGTTCGCCTCCGAGGTCACCCGCGTGGCGCGGGAGGTCGGCATCGAGGGCCGTCTCGGCGGTCAGGCGGAGGTCGAGGGCGTCTCGGGCACGTGGAAGCGGCTCACCGAGAGCGTCAACGAGCTGGCCGGCAACCTCACCACCCAGGTCCGCGCGATCGGGGAGGTCGCGAGCGCGGTCGCCACCGGCGACCTGACCCGGACGATCACCGTCGAGGCGCGCGGCGAGGTCGCCGAGCTGAGCGACAACGTCAACCTGATGGTCGCGACGCTGCGCGAGACGACCCGCGCCAACGAGGAGCAGGACTGGCTCAAGACCAACCTGGCGCGGATCGGCGGGCTCATGCAGGGCCACCGCGACCTCCAGCAGGTCGCCGACCTGATCATGCGTGAGCTGACGCCGACCGCCAGCGCCCAGTACGGCGCGTTCTACCTGGCCGAGAGCGCGGGCGAGGACACCGACCTCGCGCTGATCGCCGGGTACGGGACGCGGCGGCACCGCGGCGGGGCGGTCCGGTTCGGTCTCGGGGAGGGCCTCGTCGGGCAGGCGGCGCAGGAGCGCCGGCCGCTGCTGATCGCCGACGCCCCCGCCGACTACGTCAAGATCGGATCAGGTCTCGGCGAGGCGTCCCCGGTCAACATCATCGTGCTGCCGATCGTGTTCGAGGACGAGGTGCTCGGCGCGATCGAGCTCGCCTCGTTCGGCCGGTTCACCGACGTCCACCTGGCGTTCTTCAGCCAGCTGATCGAGACGATCGGGGTCACGCTCAACGCGATCCGGGCCAACACCCGCACCGAGGCGCTGCTCGGCGAGTCGCAGCGGCTCGCGCAGGAGCTGCAGGAGCGCTCGGACGAGCTGCAGCGCCAGCAGGGCGAGCTCCGGCACTCCAACACCGAGCTGGAGGAGAAGGCGGCGCTGCTGGCCCAGCAGAACCGCGCGATCGAAATCCAGAACTTCCAGATCGAGCAGGCCAGGCGGACGCTGGAGGAGCGCGCCGAGCAGCTCGCGATCTCGTCCCGGTACAAGTCGGAGTTCCTGGCGAACATGTCGCACGAGCTGCGCACGCCGCTGAACAGCCTGCTGGTGCTGGCCAAGCTGCTGTCGGAGAACCAGGACGGCAACCTCACCGACAAGCAGGTGGAGTTCGCCCGGACGATCCACGAGTCCGGCACCGACCTGCTGGAGCTGATCAACGACATCCTGGACCTGGCGAAGGTCGAGGCCGGGAAGATGGAGGCGCATCCGCAGCGGCTGTCGGTGTCGGCGCTGGTCGACTACGTCGACGCCACGTTCCGCCCGCTGTCGGTCGACAAGGGCCTGCAGTTCGGGGTGGAGGTCGCGCCGGACGTCCCGGCCGCCCTCAACACCGACGAGCAGCGGCTCCAGCAGGTGCTGCGGAACCTGCTGTCGAACGCGGTGAAGTTCACCGCCGAGGGCGAGGTGCGGCTGCTGATCGAGCGGGCCGGCGACATCGACTTCACGCTGCCCGCGCTGTGGAACACCCCCGACGTGATCGCGTTCCGCGTGATCGACACCGGGATCGGCGTGAGCGCCGACAAGCTCCAGGAGATCTTCGAGCCGTTCCAGCAGGCGGACGGGACCACGAGCCGCCGCTACGGCGGCACCGGGCTCGGCCTGTCGATCAGCCGGAACATCGCGCGGCTGCTGGGCGGGGAGATCCACGCCGAGAGCCAGCCGGGTCGCGGCAGCGTGTTCACGCTCTACCTGCCCGCCCAGTACAGCGACCGCGACGGCCGGCGCCGCTCGGCGCTGCCGGACGAGGCGGTCGCCGCGGGGGCGGAGGCCGCGCCCGGGGCGATCTCCGCCGGCCCGCAGGGCAACGGCGGCGCCGGGGGCCCGGCCGCGGAGGGCGCGCTGCCGGTGGAGCAGCGCCCGCCCGGCGCGCAGCGCGCCGGCAAGTCCGAGCAGGCGCTGAACGGGATGCTGCAGGAGCCGCCCACGGACTTCCTCGACACCGTCCTGTCGGGCCGCAAGGTCCTGATCGTCGACGACGACGTGCGGAACGTGTTCGCGCTCACCAGCGTCCTGGAGGGCTACGGCATGGAGGTCCTCTACGCCGAGGACGGGCAGGCCGGGATCGACGTCCTGCACCGCAACCCCGACGTGGCGGTCGTGCTGATGGACATCATGATGCCGGGCCTGGACGGTTACGCCACCACGGCCGCGATCAGGGAGATGCCGCAGTTCGCCGAGTTGCCGATCATCGTCATCACGGCCAAGGTGATGAAGGAGGACCGGGAGAAGAGCCTCGCCTCGGGCGCGTCGGACTACGTGCCGAAGCCCGTGGACGTGGACCATCTCCTTGACGTCATGAGGAACTGGCTGCAGCCCTCCATCGTCCGCTGAGGAGAGGAGCCGGACAGTAGGGTCGCCGTGGGGGTGCGGCGCTGGCGGGGACCGGGATCGGAGAGACGCGCGTGGACGACAAGGCCAAGATCCTGCTCGTGGACGACCGCGAGGAGAACCTGATCGCGCTGGAGGCCATCCTCAGCTCGCTCGATCAGGACCTGGTCCGGGCGCGATCCGGTGAGGACGCGCTGAAGGCGCTGCTCACCGAGGAGTACGCGGTCATCCTGCTGGACGTCGTCATGCCGGGCATGGACGGGTTCGAGACGGCCCGCGACATCAAGCGCCGCAAGAAGACCCGCGACCTGCCGATCATCTTCCTCACGGCGGTGAACAGCGACCCCGACTACGCCTTCCGCGGCTACGCGGCGGGCGCGGTCGACTTCATCTCCAAGCCGTTCGACCCGTGGGTGCTGCGGGCCAAGGTCTCGGTGTTCGTGGAGCTGCACAACAAGAACAAGCAGCTCCGCGACCAGACGGCGCTGCTGCGCGAGCAGGCCGCCCTGCTGAGGGACCAGACGGCCCTGCTCAAGGCGCGGCCCGCGGAGGCGCCGCAGGAGGCGCCCGCCGACCGCGCCGCGGGCGACCGGCTGGCCTCGGTGGAGGAGCAGGCGGAGGTGCTCGGCAAGCACCTCCCGGCCACGCTGCGCGACGAGTACGAGGAGCTCAGCCACAGGCTCATGCTCCTCCGCGAGGCCCTGGACGGGCAGGCGCCCACCGCGGACTGACCGCTTCGCGGCCGCCGCGGGGGCGGCTAGGCGCCGGCCTCCAGCCGGGCGCGGGCGGCGGCGATGCGGGCGAGGGTGCGGTCGCGGCCCAGGATCTCCAGGGACTCGAACAGCGGCAGCCCCACGGTGCGGCCGGTGACGGCGACGCGGACGGGCGCCTGGGTCTTGCCGAGCTTGAGCCCGTGCTCGGCGCCGACCCGCTCCAGCCGGTCCTTCAGCTCGGCGGCGTTCCACGGCGCGTCCTGGTAGGCGGCCTCGGCGGCGGCGAGGATCGCGGCGGCGGGCTCCTTCATGGCCTTGTTCCAGGACTGCTCGTCGGACGGCGGCTCGTCCAGGAACGCGAAGTCGATCATCTGGACGATCTCCGACAGCAGCGCGACGCGGGTCTGCGCGAGCGGAGCCAGCTCGGCGAACACCACGACGTCGACGTCGAAGGGCGCCTCCTGCAGGAACGGCAGGCACTCGGCGATGAACTTCTCGGGCGCCAGGGCCCGGATGTACTCGCCGTTGATCGCGCGGAGCTTCTTGACGTCGAAGAAGGCGGGCGAGGTGTTGACGTCCTCGATGCGGAACTCGTCGACCATCACGTCCCAGGGGACGATCTCGCGGTCGTCGGACGGCGCCCAGCCGAGGAGCATCAGGTAGTTGCGCATGGCCTCGGCGAGGTAGCCCTCGGCGCGGTAGTCCTCCAGGGCGACCTTGTCGCGGCGCTTGGACAGCTTCTGCCGCTTCTCGTTGACGATGACGGGCACGTGCGCCCACACCGGGGGCTCCGCGCCGAGCGCCTCCCACAGCAGCTGCTGCTTGGGCGCGTTGGACAGGTGCTCCTCGCCGCGCACCACGTGGGTGATGCCCTGGCTCATGTCGTCGACCGCGTTGGCCAGCAGGAACGTGACGGACCCGTCGGCGCGGGCGATGACGAAGTCCTCAAGGACGGCGTTGTCGAAGACCGGCTTGCCGCGCAGCAGGTCGACGACGGTGGTCTGCCCCTCGTCGGGGGTGCGGAACCGGAGGGCGCGTCCGGGACCCGCCTCCAGGCCGCGGTCGCGGCAGAAGCCGTCGTAGCCCTTGTGCTGGTCGCCGGTCCGGGCGATGACGGCCTCGCGGGAGCAGTCGCAGTAGTAGGCGCGCCCGGCGTCCTTCAGCGTGTGGACGGCCTCGGCGTGCTTGTCGGCGTTGGCGGACTGGAAGTAGGGGCCTTCGTACTGCCCGCCGTCCATCCCGAGCCACGCCAGGGCGCGGATGATGCCCTCGGTCCATTCGGGGCTGTTGCGGGAGGCGTCGGTGTCCTCGATCCGCAGCACGAGCGTCCCGCCCGACTGGGCGGCCATCGCCCAGTTGAACAGCGCCGAACGGGCGCCGCCGACATGGAACATGCCGGTCGGTGACGGGGCGAAACGTACGCGGATCGAAGAGGTCGAAGACATGCCTACCAGCGTAGAGCGCGCGGGGCCCCGCTCGCGCCGGGACCCGCGCGCGGGCCCGGGTTTCAGGGCTTCCAGTACGGGTCGCGGCCGGACAGCCCGAGGAGGCGGTCGAGCAGCGGCGCGTCGTCCGGCACGGCGACCTCGGGACCGAGCGCGCCGTACTGGCGGCTGATCTCGGCCGTGGAGGCGACCTGCTGCCAGGCGGCCTGGAGCACCGGCTCCGGGAAGGCGGGCTCGCGGCCGGCGGCGACGGCGAGGTCCCAGCCGTGCAGGACGCACTCGCCGAAGACGATCCCGGCGATGAACCCTGCGGGCATGCCCTCATTGTTGCCGGTGAGGCTGGTGTTCCCCTCCCAGGCGGCCGGGTCCTGCCATGCCTCGGCGGTCCGGCGGGCCTGCTCCGCGAAGCGCTCGGCCCAGCCGGGCTCGGCGGTGAAGTCGTGGTCCTCCCCCGGTCCGGCGGGCGGCTCCTTGCGCGCGGCGGTCTCGCCCCGCGCGCTCCAGAAGATCAGATGGTTGAGAAGGGCCCGCACGTCCCAGTCCGGGCAGGGCGTGGGCGCGTCCATCCTCTCTTCGGGGACCTCCAGGACGATCCGCGCCGCGGCCTCCGCGGCGGGCGTCATCTGGCTCCGGATATCCATGGTCTCTTCCTCGCTCGTCCGTTCGAACACACCTGCACGTTAGGACGAGTCGGCGGCGCCGGTCTTGAACAAACGCGACACCGATTAGCCTGGGCAAGTGGAAGGACCCCTACCCGGCGGGACGCGGGGCATCCTGCACGCGCGGACGGGGCTGGAGCGGTTCCGGATCGAGCGGCTCGAACCGCCCGCCGCGCTCGCGCCGTTCGTCGCGAACTTCTGGGTGCTGCGCTGGGACCTTCGGGGACGCCCGCCGCACCGCCAGCGGATCCTCACGCGCCCGTCGGTCCACGTCACGTTCACCAGCTACCTGACCGCCGGGACGACGCGGGCGCGGATCGCGGGCGTCGTGCGGGACGACTTCGTCGAGGAGATCCACGGCGAGGGGCGCGTGGTGGGGGCCGCCTTCCGGCCCGGCGGGTTCAGGCCGTTCATGGACGCGCCGGTGTCCACGTTGACCGGCCGGTTCCCGGGGGTGGACGAGGTCTTCGGCGAGGAGGGCCTGAACCTCGCCGGGGAGGTGTTCGCGACCGCCGACGCGCACGCGGCGGTCGACCTGCTCGCGGCGTTCCTGTCCGCCCGTGCGCCCGAGCCCGACCCGTCCGCCGCCAAGGCCGCCGCGGTCGTCGAGCGGATCGCGTCGCGGCCGGGCCTGGTGCGGGTCGGCGAGCTGGCCGAGGAGGTCGGGCTGAGCCCGCGCAGCCTGCAGCGCCTGTTCCACGAGTACGTGGGCGCCGGCCCGAAGTGGGTGATCCGGCGGTTCCGGATGCAGGAGGCCGCCGAGCGGGCCGCGTCCGGAGCGGGGGTCGACTGGGCGGAGCTGGCGGCCGAACTCGGCTACGCCGACCAGGCGCATTTCACCCGCGACTTCACGGCCGCCGTGGGTACCTCGCCCGGCCGGTACGCGCGGGAGGCGGGCGCGGGGCCTGGCAGGATCGACGCATGAGCGTCCCCTTTCCCGGCCCCTTCGACGACCTCGCCGCGTTCCGGACGCTCGCCGCCGGACGGCTCGGCTCGTTCGAGCACACCACCGTCCCCGACGCGCCCGGCCTGCGCCGCGCCGGGGTGGTGCTGTGCGCTGTCGAGCACGAGGGCGTCCCTTCGGTGATCCTCATCAAGCGCGCCCTTCGGGGCCGGAACGCGGGCCAGTGGGGGCTGCCGGGCGGCCGTCTGGAGGACGGCGAGACCCCCGAGCAGGCGGCGCTGCGCGAACTGCACGAGGAGATCGGCCTGGCCGCCGGCCCCGCCGACGTCCTCGGCAGGCTCGACGACTTCCCCGCCGCCTCGGGCTTCGCGATCACACCGGTCGTGGTGGCGCTGGACGACCCGGGCCCGCTCGCGCCGAGCCCGGACGAGGTCCACTCCGTCCATCACACGACCCTGCGCAGACTCGCCGACGACGCCACCCCCGTCTGGGTCCCGCAGCCGGGCGGCGGGCGTCTGCTGCAGATGTGGCTGGGCCCCGGGTGGCGTGTCCACGCCCCCACCGGCGCGATGCTGTGGCAGTTCCGCGAGGTGGTGCTGCTCGGCCGGCCGGCCCGGGTCGCCGACTTCGCCCAGCCCGACTGGACGCGCCACTGAGCGTCAGAACGTCCCGCCGTCCACGACGACGCGCTGCCCGGTCACGTAGGACGCGGCGTCCGAGACGAGGAACCGGACCACGTCGGCGACCTCTTCGGGCGTGCACACGTGACCGTAGGGGGACGCGGCGTCCTGCTGCCGGATGTCCTCGATGCCGGCCGTCGCCCTGACCAGACGGCGGCCCATCTCGGTGTCCACCAGGCCGGGCGCGACGACGTTGACGTGCATGCCGTTGCCGCGCTCCTCCTTCGCGACCACCCGGGCGAGCGCCTCCATCGCCGCCTTGCCCATCGCGTAGGGGCCGCCGAACGGCGGCATCAGGTCCGTGGCGACGCTCGAGACGAAGACCATGTCGCTGCGCTCGGCGCGCCTCATCAGCGGGATCAGCGCCTGGCTGAGGTGGTGCGGGCCGAACGCGTGCACGCGCATGACCCGCTCCAGCTCGGCGGGGTCGGTGTCGGCGACGCTGTTGCCGCGGCTGGCGATCCCGGCGCTGTGCACGAGGATGTCCAGCTCGCCCAGCTCCGCCTCCACCCGCGCGGCCAGGGAACGGCACTGGTCGAGGTCGTCGACCGAGGCGCGGAACGCGCGGCCCCAGGCCCCCGCGGCCTCGATGTCGGCGACCGTCTTGCGCGCGGCCTCGTCGTCGCGCCGGTAGGCGACGGCGACCCTGGCGCCGTCCGCTGCCAGCGCCAGGGCGATGGCCCGGCCGATTCCCCGGCTTCCTCCGGTGACCAGGGCCGTGCGGCCGTCGAGAGAACTCACGCGACACTCCTTCGTCGGGTTGCTTGCGGCGCTCCCATCCTGCACGGCCGCGCGCCCGCGCCGTAAGCGGCCCCTGACATGAGCTAGTCCGCGACCGCCGCCTCGATGACGTGGTATGCGGTCTCACGCAGCGGCCCGGTCAGCGAGACGGCCGTGAGCCCCGCGCCGTCCAGCAGCTCCCGGAACTCGGCCTCGGTGCGTTCCCGCCCGCCGGTCGCCACGAGCATGTTGAGGTCGTTGCGGACGATGCCCGCCGTCTCCGGCGCGACCATCTCCGGCATGACCTGCTCCAGGAGCAGCACCCGGTCGTCCGGGCCCATCGCCGCCCGGCAGTTCCGCAGGATCGCGGCGGCCTTCTCGTCGTCCCAGTCATGGATGACGCTCTTGAGCACGTAGGCGCCGGGGCCCGCGGAGACGGCCTCGAAGAAGTCGCCCGGCACGATCTCGGCCCGGTCGGCGACGTCGGCCAGGGGGCCGGACGCGTCGGCCAACCCCGTCGGCAGGTCGAACAGGACGCCGCGCAGGCCGGGGTGGGCCCGCAGGATCGCGGCGAGCAGCGTGCCGTCCCCGCCGCCGAGATCGGCGACCGTCCCGTAGCGGGCGAAGTCGTGCGCCTCGATGAACGCCGGGGCGACGTCGCGGGTGTGCTCGGCCATCGCCCGGTTGAACGTCGCCGACAGTTCGGCGTCCGAGGCGAAGTACTCGAACGGCGTGCTGCCCGTCACCCGCTCCCACGCGTACTCGCCCGTGCGGACCGTCTCGGCCATGTCGCCCCACGTCCGCCACACCTGCGGGCCGCAGAACAGCCTGATCAGCGAGCGGATCGAGTCGGGGGCGTCCGCGCGCAGCCGCCGCCCCTCCTCCGTCAGCGCGAACAGGTCCGGCTCCTCCTGCTCCACGACGCCGAGGCCGGCGAGGCCGCGCAGCAGCCGGTGCAGGGACGGCGCGTGGGCGCCGGTCGCCTCCGCCAGCTCGGTGCTCGAACTCGGCCTGCCTTCGGTGAACGCGTCCGCCACCCCGAGCTCGGCGGCGACGTGGATCATCTGCGCCGGCATGAACCCGAAGGCCAGGTCCATCAGTGGTGATCTGGGCATGGTCGACTCCCTTCCTTGTCCTCCACGACGCTAGGAGGCCCCCGGAAGGGGTGTATTGGACGTTTGGAACCTCGCCCGCGCCCGCGATCAGCCCGTGCGGGCGCGCAGCCAGGCCGCGGCGGCCTCGACGTGGTCGTCGGTCAGGCCGGTCAGCGGGTCGATCTCCACGAGCAGGTGGTCGGCGACGTCCGGCTCCCCCGCGATGCACTCGGTGGCGTCCGGCTCGTCCTCGAACCAGACGAACGGCCGGTCCTCCGCCCACGCGGCGACGTGCCGGGCCTTCCAGGCGCCCAGCGTGCGCCCCTCCGTGATGCCGGGGAACCGCGGGATCGGCACGAACGGCAGTTCTGGAAGCCCGATGCGGGGAGCGATCCACTCGTTGGCGCTGTCGCACCAGTAGCTCGCCCACGCCAGCTCCGCGCCGGTGGACTCGGCCAGGTCGAGAAGCGCCGCCCCGTGCCCGGGATAGAGCCACAGCTTGTACGTCATCCCGTTCGGGGAGCACTCGTGCCGCTGGAAGCCGCGGTGCGGCCGCTCGAACGGGTTGAGCACTCCGTCAACGTCCAGCAGAACCACCGGCGACCCCATACACGGACCGTACGGCATCCCGGGCCGCCCGTCGAAGGCGATTCGGCGCGCGGAGTCTTAGGCCGCCGCCGAGCGGGCATCGTCCCTGCATGTGCCGCCTGTTCGGGATGACCACGGGAGGACCCCGCGTCCGCGCCACCTTCTGGCTGCTGGACGCTCCCGACAGCCTGCGCTCGCAGTCCCGCCGGATGCCGGACGGGACGGGTCTCGGCTGGTTCTCGCTCGGCGGGGAGCCCGTCCGCGACCGCGCCCCCGTCGCCGCGTTCCAGGACGCCGACTTCAACTCCGAGGCGCGGCACGTGGTGTCGCACACGTTCATCTCCCATGTCCGGTACGCCTCGACCGGCGCGCCCGACGTCCACAACTCCCACCCCTTCGTCATGGACGACCGGCTGTTCGCCCACAACGGGGTGGTGCGGGGCGTCGACGTCCTCGGCTCCTGGCTCACGGACGTCGAGCGGGCGCCGATCAAGGGGCAGACCGACTCGGAGTACGTGTTCGCCTACGTCACCGCGGAGATCCGGCGGCAGGGCGACACCGCGTCCGGGCTGATCGCGGCCGTCCGGCGCATCGCCGCCGAGTTGCCGGTCTTCGCGTTGAACATCCTTTTGGCCGAGTCGGGGCGGCTGTGGGCGCTGCGCTACCCCGACACCCACGAGTTGTGGGTGTCCACCCCGCACCTGACCGAGCCGGGCGCGGAACGCCACCTCGGCGCGGGGCGCGAGGAGGGCCAGGTGAAGGTGTCCAGGCACCGCGAGCCGACGCCCGCGTGCGTCCTCGCCAGCGAGCGCCTGGACGACGACCCCGGCTGGCGGCTCCTGGACCCCGGCGAGCTGCTCGTGCTGGACGGCATGGAGGCCTCCTCGGTGTTCCCGTTCGACGCGCCCGCGCACCCGCTGACGGTCGCCGACCTGAAGGGGGCCGAGTCCACCTCGCAGGCATGATCGACTGTCACACCCGGGACATAGAGTGGACGGCCGAACCTGCGAGGAGACCCGAATGACGCAAGAACTCACGCTGATGGCCGTCCACGCCCACCCCGACGACGAGGTGCTGGGAACCGGCGGCCTGCTCGCCCGCAGCGCGGCCGAGGGCGTTCGCACCGTCCTGGTCACCTGCACGAACGGGGAGCAGGGCGACGACTCCGGCGGCGTGAAGCCCGGCGAGCCCGGGCACGACGCCGGGGAGGTGGCGCGGCGCCGCCTCGCCGAGCTGCGCGAGTCGGCCTCCCTGCTCGACATCGGCCACCTGGAGCTGCTCGGCTACCGCGACTCCGGCATGGACGGCTGGTCGACCAACGACGACCCGGCGGCGTTCGCGAACATCCCGCTGGAGGAGTCCGCCGCCCGGCTCGCCGCGCTGATGGAGCGCTACCGGCCGCAGGTGGTCGTCACCTACGACGAGAACGGCGGCTACGGGCACCCCGACCACATCCAGGCCCACCGGATCGCGCTCGCCGCCGCCGAGCAGACCGGCATTCCCGACAAGCTCTACTACACGGCCATTCCCCGGTCAGGGATCAAGCAGATGTTCGAGGCCGCCCGGGCCGCGGGCCTGGACCTCGGCTTCGAGCCGCCCGAGGACTTCGGCACCCCCGACGAGCTGATCACCAGCACGCTGGAGGTCTCCGCCCATTTCGAGGCCAAGCGTGACGCCCTGCTGGCGCACGCCAGCCAGGGCGAGAACATCTTCCTGCTGAAGCTGCCGGAGGAGATGCAGAAGGCGGCGTTCTCGTCGGAGGCGTTCGTCCGCCGCTTCAGCCGGATCGAGGCGCCGGCCCGGGAGGACGACCTCTTCGCGGGCCTCAGGTAGCGCGGCGCTGCGCCCGGAAGTGGTCGAGGACGTCCTGGCGCAGCAGGTAGCCGAACCCGGCCCGTTCGAGGCGCAGCGCCAGGCCCGCGCGGTCGGTGCCGAGAGCGGCGGCGGTGGCGCCCAGCCGCCAGTCGTGCTCGGCCAGCCGCTTGAGGAGGTACCCGCGCCTGACCTGCGCCTCCGAGAGTCGGAACGTCTTCAGGTAGGCGATCTCGCCGTCCCCGCCGGTGATCATCTCCCCGATGTGGTTCTCCCGGCCCAGCGCGAACGAGGGCAGGAACCGCGCCAGCTCGAACCCGTGCAGCGACTGCACCCTCTGGCGCGACCCGTCCTCGTCGAAGAGCCGCCCGGCCATGACCTCGTCGTGGAAGGCGGCCCACTCCGCCTCGCGGATCTCCACCGCGGCGCGCAGATCGCCCAGGGTCCTGATCCCGGCGGGGTCGACCGGCGCCGACAGGTCGCGCGCCGGGGCGCCCAGCAGGCCGTACATGTAGATCAGCTCACCGAAGAGGTCCTCGACCAGCGTCGGGTGCAGCGCCCGGTAGTCGTCGGGGTGCGGCACGACGAACGCGCTGGCCAGGGCGTCGGCGACGTACACCAGCACGCCGCACTGCCCGGGATGGATCTCGAAGATCCTCAGCGCGTCCTCCAGGCCGCGCACGCGCCGGCCGAGGTAGGTCTCCTCGCAGCGGGGCGACAGCCCGTGCGCGACCGCCCGGCGCGACCACTCCTCCCAGGCGATCTCCGGACCGCCGAAGTGCAGCGCCAGATAGCCCTCGACGGCCAGGTGCAGGGGAAGGAACCGGAGCCGGTCCTTGCCCGCCTTCCTCGCCATCCGCCGCGTGAACCGCACGGGCATGCGCGGCGGGGCCGCCCGGGTGTCCCGCTCCAGGAGGCGCGCCCCGTACGAGGCGGCCTGCGCCTGGTCGCCGTCGCTCCACGTCGCGACGAAGGCGTGGGGCACGAACGAGACATAGGCCGCGTCACCCACGTCCACGACGGTCACCGGCTCCTCGAACGCCTTCCGGTGCAGCCGCAGGTGCGGCACGGGCTCGTCCCGGACAAGGGGGACGAGCCTGATCGAGCCCCACACCTGCGCGGGCCTCGTCTCCAGGCCGTCCAGCGCGGTCGTCATGCGCCCTCCCCGAGGAAGCGGGCGGTCCGGTCGGCCAGGTGCGCCCGCAGCTTCGGCAGGCCGACCCGCCCCTCGGCGAACCGGGCCAGCTCGACCAGCGTCGGCAGGTCCTCGGCGTCCCGGACGCCCGCGGTCGGCACCCCCGGCGCCAGCCGCCGCACGTCGAATCCGCCCGCGTCGTACACCGGGTTCAGGTGCACGATCATGACCCGCTGGCCCGGGGCGCGGCGGTGCCCGGGGTCCAGGCGCGTCCGCCAGACCCGCAGGACGTCCGCGGCCAGTCCCGGCGGCGCGTTGTCCCACCCGTCGGAGACGATGAGGAGCCGCTCGGGCGCCGTCTCCAGCGCGTCGATGATCCGATGGCCGAGCGGCGTCGGGCCGGACGGGTACGTCAGCAGCGCGTCGGTGCGTCCCGACGTCCACAGCGGCGTGTACTCCTTCGCGAGCGCCTCCAGCAGGTAGTGCGCGGCGAGCGCGACCGCCAGCGGGCGCCTGCGCTTCTCCCCCGAGCCCAGCGAGGAGTAGCTGTCGTCCAGAACGGCCGTGACCCGTCCCCACGAGCCGCGCGCGGCCCCGGCCACCCGCCGGGCGGCGGTGCGCAGCGCCAGGGTCAGCTCGGCTCGCCGCCGGGCCCGGTCGTCCAGCGGCAACGCCAGCACGTACGAGGCGAGCCTCGTCAGCGGCATCTCGCCCAGGTCGGCCCGCACGGCCTCGACCTTCGCCTCCCGCGCGCTCTCCTGCAGGCGCAACCGCTCCAGCCGCGTCATCCGGTGCTGGATCCGCTCCAGGAAGACCTCGCGGGGGATCTTGTGCTTGGCCGCGAAGCCCTCCGCGACCGTGTACGGGAGCTCGTAGATCGCGGCCTGCTCGTAGTGCGCCCGCCGCCACTGCTCGTAGAGGGGCGTCTGGAACGCCTTGACGCCGGACGGCGCGAACAGGAACGCCGCCTGCTCACCCCGGAGCCGCAGATGCGCGTGCCGCGCCGCGTCCTTCACCGCCGTCCGGTACTTGACGGAGTCGAAGGCCGGGTCGCGGCGCCCGGCCATCCAGTCGCGGATGACGGCGCGCGTCCGCCGGTTGTTCACGCCGAGCCGCCGCAGGTCGCGGAACAGCCGGTACACCCGCTGCGGCGGCAGCGTCTCCAGCCGCCGGGCGATCAGCCGCCCCTCGCCGCGCCGCCGCTCGACCCCCACGTCGCCCGCGCGCACCAGGAGATTGCGGATGATGATCGCCGCGTTGTGGTCGTTGACGTCCAGCGCGAGCACCGCCGCGTACATGTCGCGGTAGTTCTCCAGCATGTACTCGTGCAGGAACTCCAGGCTGAGCCGCTGCTCCCCCGAACCGTGGTGGAACTCCCGCTGCCCGGTGGACGTGATCGCCGCGTTCACGAACATCAGCACGTCCTCGCACGCGACGAGGTCGGCGAACGTCTCGCTCATCACTCCCCCGGTCGGTCGAAGGCGCCGGCCGGGGAATGGGGGCGCGAGCAGCGAAGCATCGCTTAATAGGCAAGTTCCGGAAGTCGCACCGAAGTCCCGCGGCCGGCCCCCGCACCGTAGCACCGCATTTCTCGCGAATCCCCTCATTAATCATGAGGGTTGAGGGCGATCGGCCCCCTTGCGGAGTCAGGGGCGGTAGGTGCCGAAGTACCACTCGTTGCCGTCGGGGTCGCGGGCCGCGTAGTCGCGGGAGCCGTAGTCCTGGTCGGCCGGCTCGCGGAAGATCTCGGCCCCGGCGGCCTTCGCGCGGGCGTGGTGGGCGTCGGGGTCGTCGACGGCGACGTAGACGGCGGCCGTGGCGGTCGAGGCGGGCCCGAACATGATGAGGCCGGTGTCGTAGCGCATCTCGGCGTGCACGATGGCGCCCTCGTCGTCCTTGTGGACGTCCACGGGCTCGAAGCCGAACGCCTTCTCCAGCCAGTCGAGCGTCCTGGCCGGGTCGGCCGCCCGGATCAGCGGGTAGAAGGTGCGGCGGATCTCGCTGGTCATGTCGTCCCTCCCTGGGTCTGGGATGCCCAGTCTGCGGGAAGCGGAGTCCCCCGTCTTGGACGAATGTGACCTGCCCATCCGGCAATCAGCGGCGGGCGGCGTCGCGTTCGGCGGCGAGGCGGCGGGTCTCCGGGGAGACGGGGGCGCCGAGGATCGCCGCGACGACGTCGATCAGGTAGCTGGTGAACAGGCGGTCGTCGGTGCGGGGGCCGGAGCGGGCGCGGCGGGCCAGCTCGATCGCGGCGTACAGGATGGCGGTGAAGCGGCGGTGCAGCCGGGCCGCGTCCTCCTCCAGGAGGGGTTCCACCAGGGTCCGCCACCGGCAGAGGCTGTCGCGCGGGTCGTCCAGGACCGCCATGGGGACGAGGGGCTCCGGGCGGTTCAGCACGTCCGCCCAGATCTGCAGGTACGAGCGCCCCGACGCGTCGGCCAGGCGGGCCGCCATGGGCCGGACGAGGGCGGCGGCCAGGGGGCGGACGCCCTGCTCGCCGTCCTCGTAGGCGTCGAGCAGGGCGTGCCGGCGGGCCTCGACCTCGGGGGCGTGCCGGGCGAAGATCGCGCGCAGGATCCCGGCGCGGTCGCCGAAGTGGTACTGGACGGCCGTGGCGTTGCGGGCGCCGGCCTCCTGGAGGATCTCGCGGAGGCTGACGGCGTCCACGCCGCGGGCGGCGTAGAGGGTCTCGGCGGCGTCCAGCAGTCGTTCCCGTGTGTCACTCATTGCCGATCGCATGCTCCAGGGCCTCGGCGTACCGCTCGCGGGCGGCCTCCCGGCGGGTGGGCAGGTGGCCGGACGGCCACAGCCCCTCGACGGGCTCGACGTCGCGCAGCAGCTGCCGGGCCACGGTGATCTTGTGGACCTCGGTGGGGCCGTCGGCGATGCCCATCGCCTCGGCCCCCATCATCATGGCGGCGAACGGCATCTCGTTCGACACGCCGAGCGCGCCGTGCAGGTGCATCGCGCGCTGGACGACGTCGTGGTAGACCTTCGGCATCGCGGCCTTCACCGCGGCGATGTCCTTGCGGACGGCCTTGTAGTCCCGGTGCTTGTCGATGAGCCAGGCGGTGCGCAGGACGAGCAGCCGGAACTGCTCGATCTCGATCCAGCTGTCGGCGATCTTCTCCTGGGTCATCTGCATCCTGGCGAGCGGGCCGAAGCGCGTGCGCCGGGAGACCGCGCGCTCGCACATCATGTCGAACGCCTTGCGGACCTGCGCGATCGTCCGCATGGCGTGGTGGATGCGGCCGCCGCCGAGGCGGGTCTGGGCGATCGCGAACGCGCCGCCCTCGTCGCCGAGGAGGTTCTCCGCCGGCACCCGGACGTCCTCGTAGCGCAGGTAGCCGTGGGAGCCCTCGCGCTCGCCGCCGACGCCCACGTTCCGGACGGTGACCAGCCCGGGCGCGTCGGCCGGGACGATGAACATCGACATGCCCTCGTAGGCGGACACGTCCGGGTTCGTCACGGCCATCACGATCAGGAAGGTCGCGTGGCGGGCGTTGGAGGAGAACCACTTCTCGCCGTTGATGACCCAGCCGTCGCCGTCGCGGACGGCGCGCGTGGTGAACAGGGTCGGGTCGGCTCCCCCGTGCGGCTCGGTCATCGAGTACGAGGAGGAGATCTCGCCGTCCAGCAGGGGGCGCAGGTAGCGCTCCTTCTGCTCGGGCGTGCCGAAATGGGCGATGATCTCGGCGTTGCCGGAGTCGGGCGCCTGGCAGCCGAACACGGACGGCGCCCAGCGCGAGCGGCCCAGGATCTCGTTCAGCAGCGCGAGCCTCACCTGCCCGTACCCCTGGCCGCCCAGTTCGGGACCCAGGTGGCACGCCCACAGGCCCTTCTCGCGCACCCGGTCCTGGAGGGGGCGCACGAGCCGCTTGTAGCGGGGGTCGGACTTGTCGTAGGGGTCGCCGAGCACCAGGTCCAGGGGTTCGACCTCGTCCCGGACGAAGGCGTCCGCCCAGTCGAGAAGTTCCTGGTAGGCGGGGTCGGTCTCGAAGTCCCAAGCCATGGCGAGCCTCCTCGGTCGTCTTCCCCGATAATCGGTGTACCTCAGTAAGTAATGCAAGTGCATGACTGTTACTCTCCGGTACATCGAGCGACGGAAAGGGACCGCCGTGCAGCCTGAGCAGATCGACCGCGCCCTGGTGGACTTCGACGTCCTGGCCGGGTGGATGGAGGGCCGGGGCCTGCCGGGCGGCCCGTTCGAGGACGTCCAGCGGCTGGCGGGCGGCACCCAGAACACGCTGGTCCGGTTCCGGCGGGGCGGACGCGACTACGTGCTCAGGCGCGGCCCGGGCCACCTGCGCGCGAGGACGAACGAGGTCCTGCGGCGCGAGGCCCGCGTGCTGGGGGCCCTCGACGGAACCGACGTCCCCGCGCCGCGCCTCATCGCGGCCTGCCCGGACGAGACCGTCATGGGCGGCGCGGTCTTCTACCTGATGACCCCGGTCGACGGCTTCAACGCGTCGGTCACGCTGCCCGATCTGCACGCGCAGGACGCGGGCGTCCGGCGCGAGATGGGACTGAACGCGGCGAGAGCGCTCGCCGCGCTGGGCGCCGTGGACCACGAGGCCGTCGGCCTCGGCGACTTCGGCAAGCCCGAGGGCTTCCTGGAGCGGCAGGTGGGCCGCTGGATGTCCGAGCTCGACTCCTACAGCGCGCTGGACGGCTATCCCGGGCCCGACATCCCCGGGCTTGACGACGTCGCGCGGTGGCTGGAGGAGCGCCGTCCCAAGGCGTGGCGCCCGGGGATCATGCACGGCGACTACCACCTGGCCAACCTGATGTACTCCTTCGACGGCCCGGAGGTCGCCGCGATCGTCGACTGGGAGATGAGCACCATCGGCGACCCGCTGCTCGACCTCGGCTGGCTGCTGGCCACCTGGCCCGACCGCGCCGACCAGAGCGCCGCCCTCGCCGGGCCGCTCGGCGCCGCGGGCGGCCTGCCCACCGCCGAGGAGCTGGTCGAGGTCTACGCCGAGCGCGCGGACGCCGTCGCCGGGCGCGACCTGTCGTCCATCACCTGGTACGCGGTGCTGGCCTGCTTCAAGCTCGGCATCGTCCTGGAGGGCACGCACGCCCGCGCGTTCGCGGGCAAGGCCCCCAGGGAGACCGGCGACCTCCTCCACTCGATCACGCTCGGCCTCTTCACCCGCGCGCACGGCTTCATCGGCTCCTGAGCCCCTCGCCCCGGCGATCGTGAACTGCCAGGATCTCCCTCACGAGGAGGTGCGATGGAGATCCACAAGGGCGGGCCCGGCGACGCGCCGATGATGCTGGCGATGCTGGACGGGGCGGTGGCGTGGCTCGCCGCCAACGGCCGCACGGGCCAGTGGGGCGGCGAGCCCTGGTCGGAGGATCCGCGCCGCGTCGAGCGGATCTCCGCGATCGCCCGCGACGACGAGATCTGGGTGGCGCGGGTCGACGGGCGGCCCGCCGGCGTCATGGCGGTCGCGCCCGGCCCCCCGCACTATGTCGACCCGGTCGACGAGCCGGAGCTCTACATCACCCTCCTGGTCACCGACCGGGCGTTCGCCGGGCACGGGGTGGGCGCCGCGCTGATCGCCAAGGCGAGGGACGAGGCCAGGGCGAAGGGCGTGGGCCTGCTGCGCGTCGACTGCTACGGCGGCGGCGACGGGCGGCTGGTGGAGTACTACCAGGGCAACGGCTTCGAGACGGACGCCGCCTTCACCGTGGGCGACTGGCCGGGACGGGTCCTGTCCCAGCGTGTCGGCGGGTAGGCCGCCCGCTGCTTGAAAAACCGCGCGGCACGTCGCAGCCTGGAAACGACCGGCGCGAACGGGGCAGTCGGTGACGCCCTTACGCCGCACGGACGGCGACCGAGCCGCTCGCCTCGTTCCGCCGGTCCGACCCTCATGTCGCATTCCTGCCAGCCAGACTGCCCTGCCACGGGGCACGCTCGGAACATGCACAGGAACTTCCGCTTCGGCGTGGTGGGCGAGTCGATCCGCTCGGGCGCGGAACTGGCCGGCACGGCCCGCCGCGCCGAAGAGCTGGGATACGACGTCCTGACCTTGCGGGACCACTTCGTCGCCGAGCCGTTCGGCGAACAGCTCGCGCCCATGGTGGCGCTGGCGTCCGCCGCGGCGGCGACGAGCACACTGCGGCTGGGCACGATGGTGCTGTCCAACGACTTCCGGCACCCGGTCATGCTCGCCAAGGAGGCCGCGACGCTCGACCACCTGTCGGGCGGGAGGTTCGAGCTGGGCCTCGGCGCGGGCTGGCTGCGCGAGGAGTACGCGGCCGCCGGGATGCCCTTCGACCCGCCCGGGACGCGGGTCGGGCGGCTGGCGGAGTCGCTGCGGATCCTGCGCGGCCTGCTGAGCGGCGAGAAGACCTCGTTCACCGGCGAGCACTACACGATCGACGGCCTCACGGTCTTCCCCCGTCCGGAGCAGCGCCCGCCCCTCGTCGTCGGCGCGGGCAGCCGGCGCATGCTCGGCATCGCCGGCCGCTACGCCGACACCGTCGGGATCCTTCCCCGCGCCCTGCCCGAGGGGACGATCTCGGACGAGCTCTCCGAGCGCCTTCCCGACACCATCGCCCGGAAGGTCGACTGGGTCCGCGAGGCCGCCGGGGACCGGGACGTCGAGCTGAGCATGATGGTGACGCCCGCCTTCGGCCCCGACCCCCGCCGCGCCGCCGCGAAGGTCGCGGTGACGCGCGGCTGGGGCGCCTCGTCGACCGAACTCGTCCTCGGCATGCCGTCCCAGTTCGTGGGCCCGCCTGAGCACATAGCCGAGCAGATGCTGGCCCGCCGCGACCGCTTCGGGTTCACCTATTACCAGGTCCCGGACGCGGCCATGGAGGCGTTCGCTCCCGTCATCCCCCTCCTGGCCGCCTAGAGGGGGTCGGCGAAACCGGCGTTCATGGCAAGGCTCAGCTCCGGCTCGGTGAGCCGGTCTCCCTCCAGGGCGTCGGCGGCGCCCGTCCTGGAGGACCACGACGCGGTGGCACAGCTGTCGCGGGAGCTGGCGCGCGAGAACGCGGGCACGCTGAAAATGGGGATTCCCCGGTGATCTTTCGATACCGGGGAATCCCCGTTTTCCATGCACCGGCAGCCCTGCGCCGGGTCTTGGAGAGGCCCTGCGAACCGGTCGTGGCCGGGCTCACATTCGCGCTGTGAGCCGTTTCACGAATGGTCCGCCAGCCTCATGTCATGAGCCGAAAGGCCGGGGATTGCCCTTCTTCCCGGCGCCGGAGCCCCAGGAAAGGACCTCCCACTTGACGCCCTTCAGGTGGCCCTCGCCGGAGCCGGCGTCGTACTTGCTCGCCGGCTTCTTGCCGTCCAGCAGGTACCGGAAGGTGTAGGTGTCGAGGTCGAGCATCACGCCCCGGTGGGACGGCTCGCCGGGCCCGCGGTCCCCGACGAAGCCGGTGATGCTGCGACCCTTGTAGGTCACCTTGACCTTGGTGTGCATGGGCCAGCTGGGGCTGGCGAACAGGCCCTTCTGCATCGGCTTGCCGCCGGCGGGGGCGCCGGTGTCGCCGTTCACTCCGGACCCGTCGTCCCAGAAGTAGGACGCGGTCGTCTTGCCGCTGAGCAGGGCCTTCGGGCCCTTCTTCACGGGCTTGGCGGCCTTCTTCGGCTCGGCCTTCGCGCCGGCCTTGGTGTCGGCCTCGGCCTTCACGGGGGCCCTCGGCACGGTGAACCCGCCCAGCGCGCCCTTGTCGGCGGGCCGCTCGGGGGTCTGGTGCTCCTGCGCGGCCACGGCCTGCTGCGGCAGGAACTGCTTCTTGGGAGCGGAGTCATCGCTCGCGGCGGCGACACCGGCCACCATCATGCCCGCGAGGGCGGTGCCGGTGACGCCGGTCAGGATGACGTTGATCGCTCGCTGCTGCATGGGGATCCTTCGTTCGGGGTACAGGGCTGCCGCTCGGCACGGGAAGGACACGCAGGTCACGCGCCTGTTTCCGGGCAGGGGTGAACGGCTCCGAGACTCGAGACTCGGGAGATGCCGCCGCGAAAGAGACCCGCTTTGGAACGATCCACGGGCATGGTGGACCGCACCCGCGCTCAGCCGCGCACGACCGGGCTCGGACGTGCGTGATGACACGGGTTCGGGTGAAGCGGGAAGGATGCCGACCGGGGGCTCACGGGCCCAGCACGGTGCGCGGCCGCTGCATGGTACGGCTGCGTTCGGCGAAAGTGATCCCGCCTGGCGGGCGGGAAGCGGCGGTTATGCGATTGGCCAGGTCAAGGCTTCTTTGACCCTGACCTGGGGATGACTATATACGGCATTACCGTGCTTTCGCCAAACGGGGGATTTCTTTACCTTTGAGAAGGTAGATCTTTTAACCCCGAACTGGGGCGGAACGCCTTTCCCGTCGGGGCTGAGGGCCAGTCGCCGGGCGCCGGTTCCACACCAAGAAAGATCTTTACTTCGGTTGGACCACCCGCGCTCCGGCCCGGCGGGACCGCTCCGCCACCGGGCGCGGGAACAGCCCGGGCCTCATGGGCGCTGAAGTCGCGTGGCCGCAGACGTGCACGCTGGAGCCGTCACAGCGTACGTATGACCGCAAAAGGGAAGCGGCCCGCATGATCGGGGCCGCGTGGCGCCGTACACCCGCACGGCGCATCCGCAGACCCGCACGGCCGCGAGCCGCGCGGGACGTCGTCAGCCGTCAGTGCGTCGGGTAGACCGAGGGCACGAGCGGGGTCGGGCCGGTGCCGCCGGTGAACACGGCGGGGCTCGGCTGCGGCGGAACGTAGGGCGCCTCCGCATAGGGAGCTCCCGCGTAGGGCGACTCCATGTACGGGGCCTCCGCATAGGGCGCCTCCGCATACGGAGGCTGGCCGTAGGCGGGTTCACCGTAAGGCAGAGCCGCCACGACGGGGCCCTGCGCCGCCGGAACGGCCTGGGCCGCGGGCGGCGGGACGGGTGGCGGGACATGCGAGCCGTCGGCCCGGCGCTGCTCCGCCGCCACGCCGCGACGCTCGGCCAGCACGGCCATGAGAGCGCGGGCCGTCTCGGCGTCCATCCTCAGCAGGACGCTCGGCATCCCGGTCTGATCGACGAACGGGGACACCGAGGGCGGGGCCGGCGACTGCGGCAGAGCCGCCCGCATCTCCTCGCGGAGATCCTGGGCCAGCCGCAGCGCCTGTCGGTCACTGTCGTTCAAGTGTGCGGTCATCGCGATCTCCGGGGAGTTCACGTGCGGGGGTCCGGGGCAATCCTGCTAGGAATGGCGTGCAGGTGCAAGGGCTGATGCACGTGCATTTCAAGAAAAATCCCGCCGTAACCCTGGCGTCGGTCGCTCGTTATCGATCACGCCAAGACGCGCACACCGGGCCTTCGCAACGCTTTGACCAGCGCGGATCCCGCGGTCGCCTCCCTCGCCCACCGGGACGACAGAGGGCGTCCTGCACGGTGCGTACTTCCCTGGCCACGCAGGCGGCACCTCGGATTCTGGGGAAGATTCAGCAGCGGAGATCTCCGTCACACCGCGCATCGATCGACCCCAGGGGCGGCGGCGGCGAACGCCTCGACCACGCAAGGGCCATCGCGTCGCCGCGTGACGCGGAAGGGGGAGCCGGCAATCATGATCGGCACTGCGTCCGCGCCGGCCATGAAGCAGGGAGGCTCGGGGGCGGGCCAGCGGCCCCGTCCTCTTGCCTTGTCGCGGTTGACGCTCACGCTCGGCCGGCACGATACGACGTAGACCGGTCAACACGGCATCCTGGACGGATGACAGAGACCCTGAGCGTCCGCGCCCTCAACCGGGCCACCCTGGCACGGCAGACGCTGCTCGCACGGGAGCCGATCCCCGTTTCCGAAGCGGTAGGGCGGCTGTGCGGGATGCAGGCCCAGGAGCCCAAACCGCCGTTCCTGGGGTTGTGGACGCGCATCGAAGGGTTCCAGGCATCCGATCTGCACTCTGCCTTGCACGACCGGGAGCTGGTTCGCGCCACCATGATGCGCGCCACCCTGCACCTGGTGACGAGCGCGGACTACACGGCATTCCGTACCGCGATGCAGCCGATGTTGGACGGTGGCCTGCGTGTGCTGGGCGACCGCGCCAAGGGACTCGACCTGGAGAAGGTGGTCCCCGCCGCACGTTCTCTCTTGCAGAGAGAGCCACTGACGTTCAATGAGATACGTGCACTGCTCCAGCAAGAGTTCCCCGACGTCAACGACCGTGCTCTCGGCTATGCCGTCCGGTTGTGCGTCCCTCTGGTCATGGTGCCGACCGAAGACAGGTGGGGCTTCCCGCGCACGTCGCGCTTCACGCTCGCCGACTCGTGGCTGGATTCGGGGCCGGACGCCGAGAACGCCATCGACGAACTGATGCTGCGCTACCTCGCCGCTTACGGACCGGCGTCCGCCGCGGACGCGCAGACGTGGTCCGGCCTGTCTTCGACCGGTGAGGCTCTGGAACGCCTTCGCCCGAGGCTGCGCACCTTCACCGACGACAAAGGCCGGGTTCTGTTCGACCTGCCGGAGGCACCGCGCCCGGATGAGGCCGTCCCCGCCCCCGCACGGTTCTTGCCCGAGTTCGACAGCCTCGTCCTCGCACACTCCGACCGCAGACGGGTCATAGCCGACGACCACCGCCCCATGCTGACGACCAAGAACCTGCGCGTCCGCGCCGTCTTCATCTGGGACGGGTTCGCGCGCGGCATCTGGGAGACGGAGTACAAGCGCAAGGTCGCCACGCTCCGGATGCGCCCGTTCGAGGCTCTCCCCCGGACGGCCGTCAAGGAGCTGAAGGCCGAAGGCGAAGCGATGCTGCGCTTCATGGAGCCGAACGCCAAGGAAGCGGTCGTCACCGTCGAGGAGTGACGAGCCCGCCTCCGGCCGCACATGCGACAGCCCCCGGACGACGGCCGGGGGCTGTCGGAGAGGCTGCTGCTAGCCGGCGCCGTCCTGACCGCGCATCTCCTCGACCACGACGCTCTGGTACGCGCGGGAGGTGTCCGGGACGTAGCTCAGCCGCGCCAGCGCCTTGCCGTCGTGGTCCCTGATCTCGAAGTGGTAGCCCTCGCCGGTCTCGCCCACGTGCGCCGCGGCCTGGTCGTGCCTGAGCCGGCACATGGTGTCGACCTTCTCCAGTGCGACCTTCAGGCTCCCCGCGTCACTGATGAGCCGCGCGGGCTCACTCGTCTCCCAGATCTCGAACATCAGTCGTGTCCTGTCGGCGGTCGGTCGGAAGGAACGGGCGGGGCATTCCAGACGTCTGGGACAGCTTGCGCCACTCTGGTGGATCTTTCAATCAATCAAGATATCGGATTGATCACTATTCGAAGTTGTCCACGCTCATAGTGTCATGTCCGCATGTGGCGGCGGTCCATCCGCCCCTTGTCCAAGTCCGGTTCGGCGCGGTCCGCCGCCCCGGAGACCGAACAGGATTCGGACGAGTTCGCCCGTCCTGCGGCAGGAGCTACCCGACGCAGGCTTTGCTCGTTCCGGCCGGGCAGCGGCGAGCCTCGTCGCCGCCGGATGGGAGAATCGTCCCCGGCGACGTCGGACGGCGGGAGTGGCGGTGCGGAAGACCGGGCGGTACGGCCGGACGTTCGAGGCCTCGGCCGCCCTCGCCGCCGACGAGGCGGTGCGATCACTCGCGCGCGGCGACCGCGCCGCGTTCCGGCGGCTCGTGGGCGAACTGGCCGACCGTCCCGGCACCCCGGACTGGGCGGCCGTCACCGACCGCTGCCTCACCGACCGGCTGCGGCACGGAATCGCCTCCGCCTGGCAGCGCGGCTGGCAACCGGCCGACCTGGTGCGCTTCACGACCCGCCGGCATACGGCCCGCCACGCACGCCTGGCCACCGACGCGATCGCCCACGAGGCGCGCACCTACTCCCCCGGCGCGGTCGACGATCGCTGGACCGAGCAACTGGCCGCCATCCAGGCCGACGTGTGGTGGCCGGACGACGGCTCCCACCCGTCCCACTGGTGCCGCCGCGAAGGCGCCGAACGCGCGACCTACGTCGCCTGCGCCATCGAACTCATCCACCTCCTGGAGACCCTTCCAAAGCTTCCTCCGATCACCCCGCCCCCCGGCAAGCCCGGCTACGGTGCCTCAAGTGGGAGCCGTTCTGACGCAGGGAACGCCCGGGGCCCCACGGGGACATCCCGACCTGGAGGGGATACATCCGGTTCAAGGAGGGCCCGTAGCGGGCCTCCCGGGGAGTCCGGGATCGGCGGCGACAGGCGCGCTGACCTTGATCAGCGGATTCTGGGACGGGTCCGCGCGCTCCTCGCCAAGGCCGAATCGACCGAGTTCCCCGAGGAAGCCGAGGCGCTCAGCACACGTGCCCAGGAGTTGATGGCCCGGCACAGCATCGACCACGCGCTGATCGCCGCGGAGTCAGGCGACATGAGCGGCCCGGACGGACGCCGCATCGCGGTGGACAGTCCCTACGACGCGCCCAAGGCGGTCTTGCTGACGGTGGTGGCCGAGGCCAACCACTGCCGCGCGATCTGGCATCGGGAGCTGGGGTTCTCCACCGTCCTAGGCTTCCCGGCCGATCTGGCCGCGGTGGAGGTCTTGTTCACGTCCCTGCTGGTCCAGGCGACGTCCGCCATGGTGCACGCGGGTCCCAGACGCGACGCGCGGGGACGGTCACGGACGCGTTCGTTCCGCCACGCGTTCCTCAACGCCTACGCCGTCCGCATCGGGGAGCGGCTGCGGGGAGCGGCGGACAGGGCCGCCGCGGGCGCCGGCGGGAAGGATCTGCTTCCCGTGCTGGCGGCGCGCGACCAGGCCGTCGATCAGGCCGTCGACACGATGTTCCCCGACCTCGCCAAGGGGCGGGCGGGTTCGGTCTCCAACTATGAGGGCTGGGTGGCCGGGCGGGCGGCCGCCGACCTCGCCAGCCTGAACGGGCGCTCCGAGGTCACCGGCGCGTTCCGCGGTCCGTAGCGCGCGGGGTCCCCCCGGGGGGCGAGGGGGACGTCCGGCCATGTGCTCGCTTCTTCCTTGTCTCGCTGGGCTTGGGAGCGGGTCAGTCCTTCTTGCGCCGGGTGTTGCCGCCCCGACCGCGCAGCGGCACTCCCGCCTCCTTCAGGACGTTGTAGATGAACCCGTACGACCGGCCGGTCTCGGCGGCCAGATCGCGGATGCTCTCGCCCGCCGCGTACCGCGGGGCGAGCTCGGCGGCGAGCCTGGTGCGTTCGGCACCGGTGACACGGGTGCCCCTCGACAGTGTTCGAGCCACGGGGACCTCCTGTTTCCGAGGCTGGGCGGCGGGGCCCGTCCCCGCAGCTCACAGCAGTGTTGATCTCCCCAACGTACACATTCCCCCCGATTGCGCCGTCGATGCCGCGCGAATCACCGCGAATTCGGCCGAAGCTGGTCTTTTCCATGGCGAACGGCGTGTCGCAGCTAGACAGACGTGTCTGTCACCGGCGCCTCCCGGCCGATCCGCCGGATCACCCGCTCCGGCAGCCCCAAGACCGGAACCCCGCCTCCCCCACGAGCCCGGCCCGCTCCACCGCGCACGCCACCCCGCCCGCTCACGGCCCTCACAGCCGCCCCAGCCGGCCGGGTTATCCACAGAACCCGGTTCTCCTGTCGCTCGCCCGGACGGCCGCGCAAGCTGGGCACGTCCCGCAAGGCGAGGAGGAGTCCCATGGCCACGATCACGTTCCCGGTCCCGTCCACCACCACGTCGCGGTTCGCCGTGGCGGCCACCACCGTCCCGGACGGCCCCGCCGACCTTCTCAGAACCGCGGACGGCCCCTATCTCTCCCACATCGCCGGACGCCTGGGCACGCGCCAACTCCAGGTCGCCCGTGAAGACCTCGCCCACCTCCGCTGGGACCCGGGGCAGATCAAGGCGGCGCGACCAGAGGACCGGCAACTCGCGCGCGCCTTCAACGACGCCGAGCAGTTCGCCGTCGTCACCGCCTTCGCCCCGATCACCGACCAGCCCAGAGCGGTCCAGGTGGCCCGCGCCGCCGCGTACGCCATCGCCGAAGCCACCGGAGGGATAGTCGCCGACCTGGTCACGGGCCACGTCCTCACGCCGTCCGCCCACGAGAGGACGCGCTTCGTTCTGGCCGACCGGTGGCTGGGCGACGTCCTACCGCCGTTCCGCGCCAACGGCCGCTGCACAGCCGCCGACCCCGGCGTCGATCCGGAAGGCGTCAACGGCTGCGCCTGCCTCCACCTGCGCACCCGCGGCCTGCGCCGCTTCGGCCTCCCCGAGCTCCAGATCACCGACGTCGCCTGCCCGCACGACCTCACCGCCCTCAACGTCCTGCGCACCACGGCCCGCCGCCTCCTGACCGACCACTGGTCCTGGCTGGCCACCGGCCCGGCCGTCCGCGACCGAACGATCCCCGACGTCCTCGACCTGGCCCAGAGCGACTTCAACGACTTCTGGGGCACAACCCGCCGCGTCCCCTTAACTCCGCCGTCCCCCTTCCAGGTCCAGCTCTCCCCGTTGACCGCCCGCCTCCTCGCCGTAGGCCCTCCCGCCCACTTCGAAGGCACGGTCAACGACTGGCTCTGGGGCGACACCCTCCCAATGGGCCTCCACGACACCCAAGAACCCCCCACACCCCACCCCCTCCCCGAAGCAGCCTGACTCCACCGGCACGCAGCCTCAGCGGCACCCCCCCAAAAGCGCCCTAGAAGAAGAGCAGCCGCCACCAGCCCACGCCCCCACCGCAGACGCCGTCCTCGAAGCCGTCCCGGGATGGGCGAGCCGCAGCTGGCACGCGACATGGTGGCGGCGTCGCCGGGCGGGCCGGTGAAGGTCACGGCAGCGAGCGCGCCAATCCGCAATCTGGACTAAGTGCTGCGACCGCGGCACGGTATCCGGATCACGGCCAATAGGCGCGCCAGCGGCATCGACGGGCTCGTGTCGACGGCAATTGGCTCGGCGCTGGGACCACAGCGGCGGTTTCATGATCCATGCGGCACCTGGCCGCAACGTCGGCTTCGCGTGTAGCTGGCAGCCGAACGCTCTCCAGCGGAGGCCGGCTTTGGGGCGCCCCGCACCGCCGCCACCGCTCCCTCGTCGCGCAGCACCGGCAGCGCCGGGAACAGCGGTCGGCGTCGTAGTGGGTGGCCTGGTGCAGGCCGGTGGCGGCGATGACGTGGACGCCCGTGGCGCGGGAGACGTCCGCGAGGTCGTCGATGCGGCGTCCCATCCCGTGGGGGGTCCACTGGGCGACCGCCCCGCCGCCGAGGCGGGCGAAGGCCCGGAGCTGGGCGAAGGCACGGACCTGGGCGAAGTTGTGGGGCTGGGCGGCGGCTGGGGCGGGGTCGTCGAGTTCCTCGCCCGGCAGCCGGGGCGAGCGGATGAAGAGGTGGTCGTGGGCGTCGCACACGCCGAGGTCGCCGGGGGCGATGTCGCCGAGGACCGTCCTGATCCTCACAGTTCCGCCGCCGCCACGCGCAGGCGGCCAGGGTCTTCGGGACGCCGATGTAGGGCGCGAGGTGGACGAGCGCCTCGACGATCTCCTCGCGGGCCATGCCGAGCCGCAGGCAGGTCCGCACATGCCCGGCGAGCTGCGGATCCACGCCGCCCATCGCGGTGAGGGCGGCGAGGTTGAGCAGCTGCCGGTCGCGCAGCGACAGGCCGTCGCGCTGGCAGGCGCACAAGCGCATCGGGGGTCTTGGGGGTTGATGGTGGGGGGAATCGAACAAAGGGCGGCGGCAAGTCGATTGCGGCGACGCCTGTCTATGTGGCCGGTCCGGCCTGGAGTGAAGGTGAATACGCGCGACTTCGTCTTCGTCCGGGACGCGCGATCATTGCGTTCCTGGCCGGGTCGGGAGTGGCGACCACCGGGAGGAGTTCAGCCATTGGTCTCAGTGACAGCGAGTGACAGTTTTGGGACCATGCCGTCACCCGAGCATGCCACTTCGGGGGACTCCTCAGGCGGTTCGAGCAGGCACTGATCATCCGGGGTGTCGTCGCTTGGGTTGTCTTATCACCGATCCCCCTCCTCGCGCATCCCTTTGAATTCACGGGAATTCAGCGCTTTGGCGGGCCGGCGGGCGGGGCCAGGGGCAGCGAAGCGGCATTTCGGGATGATCCGGAATCTGTCATACATATCAGTCACTCGCGCGGCGGCAACGGCTCGGTCCGATCGCAGAAGCCGACTGTGGGCAATGTTCAACGCTCCGTAGCCAAAGTGGCTACGATCGGCATTCACACGGTGACCGACGCGATCCCCCGGGGCGAAGATGAACCGTTTCCTGGCACATCCCAAACTTGCCGTCGCCTTCGGCGAATGGCTCCGCTGCACGTGCGGGTTCCTGGGATGTACCGCCATGGCCGGCGCCATCAGTATCGGTGCGGCGGCTCCGTCCGACGCGGCCGCCGGAACCGAGCCGGAACCGCGCAGGCCCGTCCCGCCCGTCTGTCGCCACGCCGTCGGCGACCGGTACGCCGCGCACAAGTGCAAGGAGGCATGGGTGGCGATGTACGAGAGGTCTCGGAGACGTTCGGGCCACGGCCGAGATCTGCCTCGCTGGGGCGAGCGCTACGACCGGAAGCCGAAGAAGGAGCACAAGGCGCCATCGCCGCACCCGCGCGAGAACGTTGTTCCTCGTCCTGCGGCGCCGGTCCGCCCGAGAAGCGCGCCCCCGTCTCCCAGCCCCTCTCGGAGCACCCCCAAACGCACATCCGTGGCCTCCGCTCCGGTCCGACCGCGCGAACAGGCCGACGAGGTCGATTCACGTCCTTCCTCGCTGCAACCGGTACTGCTTCTCAGCCTGCTTCTCCCCGCCGCAGCAGCGATGTGCTATCCGTTCCGGCATCGCATCTACACTGCCGCTACCGCCGGTCTTGCCCCCGTGCCCGCGCCTAGCGCCCAGGACCCGCAGCCCGTGCGATTCACCTACCGTCCTGCGCTCAACCCGTTCGCCACGCCGCCCGCTGGGCTCATGGGGCCGGGCGCGACGTCCACCGCGCGGGTACTGGCGCTGACCGCTCTCGACGTACACGGTGACAACTCACTGGTCGTCGTCCCGCGGCCCGACGCCATCACTCTCTTCGGGCTGGCCGAGGATGAGCTGCTCGACGACGATCCGGCGGGGCTGTTCATCCCGGGGAACCTCGACGCGGCGCTCGCGTACCTGGAAACCGAACTCGCCATCCGCGAGAGGAGCGGCGTCACTGAGGGGCGTCGTCTCCTGCTGGTGGCCGACTGCGCCCAAGAGGCCGAGCGGATCATGGCACTCCTCACCCACCATCCGGACGCCGTGTTCGCGGTCCTGCTCGGTCACTGGACGGGCGACCAGGCCGTGATCGACGACGAGGGGCTGGTCGAGGCGCCTCCCGCCGTGGCGTCCAACTTCCCTTCCCGCCTTCCGGCGATGTCCCGCACGGAAGCCCGTGACCGCCTCCTGAAGGTGCTGGCCCAGCAGAAGGACACCCAGAAGCCACCGACCCGTCGCCGCTCAACCTCCCGACGTGGTTAGACGGACACCCATTTCGCGCGTCCCTCGATGGTGAGGCGCCTTGGAGATCGCACCGAGCGCCGCTCCCGGGTCCTCATCGCTTTGTCCTGCCCGTCCGGGCGCTCTCCCTTGCGGGGCAGTCTCTCGGCGCGTTCTAGGGCATGGGTTCTCGTTGTTTCGCAATATCAGCCCTGATCGTCGTGAGGCTTCTCAACGCTCGTCCTACGGGCGCCGTGTCCGGGGGCTGGTCGGCGTCGCCGTCCAGGAAGGCAGAGCACCGCAGGATCCAGGCGCGGATCACGTCTTCGACTCGGGCCTCGGACCGGCGTGTTCGAGCGAGGACCAAGTTTCGTTGCTCCTCCTCCACTTGGCGGGTCAGATCCTCGTCCGCGCTCAGCGCCCGGACGTCGGAGAGTGCGTAACGGCCAAGCCTGTCCGTCTCAAGGCCCCGTTCGACCGCGATCCGGTCGAAGGTCCTGCGGTGCCAGCCGAGGATGGTCGCCGCTCCGCCGGCGTCGACGGTGTCGGTCAGCGGGCCCTTCCTGGTGGCGACCACGCGGCGCACGGAGTCGGGATCGAGCCGGTCGAGATCGCGAAGCAGGTAGACGGGAAAGCCGCGGAAGGTGCTGATGACGTCGAGGTCGCCTTGGGCTACCAGGACCTCGACGTCCCCGCGCTCGACGTCGAGGCCCACCCGGGACGCCAGCCGCGCGGCGGCCTTCGCCGAGCCGATGGGGGGCTCGTCGCCGAACCGGGTGACGATCTCCTCGCTCCGGCCGCGGGCTCCCTCGGCGAGGGCGGCGGACCACCGGTCCCCCTCCAGGTCGGGTTCCGGGAGCAGCCCGTGCTCCAGGCCGAGGCGCATCTGCCAGCGGGCGAGACCGAGAAGCGTGGCGAGCTGGTTGGCGCTGTGATCGGCGCGCGTCATCTCTGGCATGGCCGGGCCTTTCTTGTCGCGTTGACGTGAACGCGACTCAGCCTCAGGCACGGGCGTCGCCGGAACGACTAGAACGCGCTTCTGTGGATAACCGGTGCCGCGCCACGGGAGGGACGGCAACGCCTGCGGCAGGCCGAGACCTTTCGGTGGGATTCAGAACGCGCAGGGCAGGGACTTGATCCCATTGATGAAGCTCGCCCGCTGACGGACGGGCGGCGCGGTGGCGTGCAAGGTGGGCAGTCGCGTGTACAGCTCGCGTAGCAGCGCCGTGATCTCGCGGCGGGCCAGGTGCGCGCCGAGGCAGAAGTGCGGTCCGGGGGCGCCGAAACCGAAGTGCGGGTTGGGCGAGCGCGTGACGTCGAACGCGTGCGAATTCTTGAAGACGCTCTCGTCCCTGTTCGCCGAGTTGTAGTAGAGGACCACCCGGTCTCCGGCGCGGTAGACGTGGCCGCCCAGCTCGTGGTCGCGGGTCAGCGTCCGGCGCATCCACGTCACCGGGGTGGAGTAGCGGACGATCTCCTCGACGGCGGCCGGAAGCCGGACGTCCAGGTCCCCCAGGAGGACGTCCCGCTGCTCAGGGTTGTCGGTGAGCAGGCACAGGGCGTGCGACAGCGCGTTGCGCGTCGTTTCGTTCCCTGCCACGACCAGCAGCGAGAAGAAGCGGC
This sequence comes from Actinomadura sp. NPDC048021, assembly GCF_040653135.1. Lineage (NCBI taxonomy): Bacteria > Bacillati > Actinomycetota > Actinomycetes > Streptosporangiales > Thermomonosporaceae > Actinomadura > Actinomadura sp. NPDC048021. Next base: position 58,277 of record NZ_JBEZJQ010000033.1, on the reverse strand, counting down.
CCAGGTCGGTGTCGTCGAGGGCCTCCCCGTCGACGTTCGCATGAGTCAGCGCGGTGACGAGGTCGTCGGCGGGGTTCTCGCGGCGCAGGCGGCCGAGATCGGCCATGAGTGCGTGCAGGAGGGAGAACTTCTCCCTGAGGACGACCGTCCTTTCGGCTCCGTCAGGGCCGACGTAGTCGGGGTCGCCGATGGCGGTGATGACGTTCGTGGCGTCGATGACGTCGTCGTACGCGGATTCCGGGATGCCCATCATCGAGCAGATGATCCGCAAGGGCATCGGCATGGCGACGTGCTCGACGAAGTCGCACGGGCCGCGCTCGGTCAGCTCGTCCACGATGTGGCGGGCCAGGACGGCGACGTCCCCCGTGACCCGCTGGACGAGGCGCGGCGTGAACGAGCGGGAGACGATCCGGCGGAGCCGCGCGTGCCGGGGATCGTCGATGCTGATCATGGAGCCGGTGTAGGCGGCTACCTGAGGGGGCGGGTCGACCAGGCTGACCGCGGTCGGCTGCGAGCTGAACACCTGGGGGTTCCGGCTCGCCTCGGCGACCTCCTCGTAGCGGACGATCGCGTAGAACCCCGGTTCGTCCGCTACGGGGCAGAAGACCGGCCCTTCCGTGGCCCGCAGGGAGGCGAACAGTTCGTCGCGTCGGTCCTGCGGCTTCGACCAGAAATCCAGGCTGACAAGGCTGCTCTCGGCGATGGAGGGCATGGGGGAGCGCCTTCCGCTGGGGAGTCGTCGCCCCCAGGCTAACCCGGCCGCGCCGCCGAAGATGATCAAGCGGCGGGCGGGGTGGGGACCCCGCCCGCCGCACGCGCACTCCCGCCGTCCCGGGGCCGCGCCCGGGAACCGCCGCTAGCGAGCGGAAAGCTCCACGAAGTGGCGCTCGCCCGGCCCCACGTAAACCTGGCGCGGACGCCCGATCTTTGTGGACGGGTCGTTCATCATCTCGCGCCACTGGGCGATCCAGCCGGGGAGCCGGCCCAGGGCGAACAGCACCGTGAAGGCGTTCGTCGGGAAGCCCATCGCCTTGTAGATGACGCCGGTGTAGAAGTCCACGTTCGGGTACAGCTTGCGCTCGATGAAGTAGTCGTCGCTGAGGGCGACCTCTTCGAGGCGCATGGCCAGGTCCAGCAGCGGGTCGGACTTGCCGAGCGCGTCCAGGACCTTGCCCGTCGCCTTCTTCACGACGGCGGCGCGCGGGTCGTAGTTGCGGTAGACGCGGTGCCCGAAGCCCATGAGCTTGACGCCGGGCTCCTTCTTCTTGACGCGCTCGACGAACGAGTCAATGTCGTCGCCGTTGTCGTGGATGCGCTCAAGCATCTCCAGGACGGCCTGGTTGGCGCCACCGTGCAGGGGGCCGAACAGAGCGTCGACGCCCGCGGACACCGAAGAGAACAGGTTCGCCTGGCTGGAGCCCACCAGTCGCACGGTGGAGGTGGAGCAGTTCTGTTCGTGGTCGGCGTGCAGGACGAACAGCATGTCCAGCACGCGCGCGATCTCCGGGTCGATCTCGTACGGCTGCGTGGGCAGGCCGAACATCATGCGCAGGAAGTTCTCCACGTACCCGAGCGAGTTGTCGGGGTAGAGCAGCGGCTGGCCGTTGGACGTCTTGTAGGCGTAGGCCGCGATGGTCGGGAGCTTCGCGATGAGCCGGATGCTCGACCGGTCGACCTGCTCCGGGTCGAACGGGTCGAGGCTGTCCTGGTAGAACGTCGACAGGGCGCTGACCGCGGACGACAGTACGGCCATCGGGTGTGCGCGGCGCGGGAAGGCGGAGAAGAAGGCGCGGAACTTCTCGTCCAGCAGCGTGTGGTGGCGGACGCTGTCGGTGAACGCGCTCAGCTGGTCGGCCGTCGGCAGCTCGCCGTAGATCAGCAGGTAGGCCACTTCGAGGAAGGACGATTTCTCCGCCAGCTCCTCGATGGGGTAGCCCCGGTAGCGCAGGATCCCCGCCTCACCGTCGATGTAGGTGATGGCCGACGTGGTGGACGCCGTGTTGGTGAAGCCCGGATCGAGCGTGACATGGCCCGTCTCCTTGAGGAGACTGCCGACGACCAGCCCCGACGGACCCTCGGTCGCCTCGCTGACCTCCAGAGGCATGCGGCCGCCCGCGTGGTCGAGCTCGAAATCCGACATACTCGCTCACTCCCAACTGCGTCCACACCTGCGTAGACGTTCCGGTTTCATCGTATCCACGTGATCACAGGGGCTGATCCGGGCCGTCCCCGTTGACGGCGGACCGGCCGGTCGCGCGGGCGCGCGAGCCGTTCACGACTCGCCATGCCCGCTCCACCGGCACTCGCGGACGCGGCGACCCGACCGTCCCGCCCGCATAGCGAAACGGGACGATTTGACCTGAAACGCCTCGTCCGACTGGCCTGGGCAGAAAGCTGGACGGTCAGCAGCGATCGACCAGAATTCGCCCTCCCCACCGGTCGTCCCGGCCGGTCGGCCGGTGAGGCGTTCTCATGATCTCGCGCGCCGGGAGAGGATGCCACGGCGGCCGTCCGGCGCCGCGCCGGTGCAGACGGGGAAAGTGAGAAGAATCTCAGCCCTGCCGCCAGGGCCGGCAGGTCATATCGGCCCGTGCACGTCCTCAGGGCGCGGCTCACGCAAGGTGGGCTGGTCCGCTGTCAATTCCACCAGCGTCCGTTCCCGGACGTCGATCAATTGCTCGACGTCCAGTGGTGGCCACTCCTCGCCGTAGTGCGCGTCCAGCAACGTGCTCAAGGCGACGAGGATCTGCTCGGGTGTCGGACGTTCCCCTGGGTCCTTCGACAGACAGCGCGTGACGAGCCCCAGCATGGGAGCCGGCAGGAGGGCTAGGTCGGGCTCGCCGTAGACGATGCGTCCTCGAACCTTGCGCCCGTCACCGAAGGGTGCCGCACCGGTCGCCGCGTAGACGAGCGTCGACCCCAGGGAGAACACGTCGCTTTCCGGATGGACGGGATCGCCGAGAGCCTGCTCCGGTGACATGTACGCGGGCGTCCCCAGAATCTCTGTACGCGACAGCGGAAGAGCGTCCAAGAGCCGGGCGATTCCGAAGTCGATGACTCGAGGACCGTCAGAGGCGAGCAGGACGTTGGACGGCTTCAGGTCGCGGTGAACGATCCCCGCCCCATGGATCGCGATCAACGCCTCCGCCAGTCCGGCCCCCAGGCGGCAGGCCGTCTGCTCCTGGAGCGGCCCCTTCTCCCGGACGACTGCGGAGAGGCTCACACCGCGGATGTACTGCGTCGCCAGCCACGGCTGCGGCGCGTCCGGATCGGCGTCGACGACGGGCGCCGTGTAGAAACCGCTCACGGAGCGGGCCGAGGTGACCTCGCGGCGGAACCGTTCCCTCCACTTGGGGTCGTCCAGCAGTTCCGGCCGGATGACCTTCACGGCGACCAGCCGCCTGCTGGGCGACGCCCCGAGGAACACCTCGCCCATTCCACCGGAACCGAGCCGCGAGACGACGCGGTAGGGGCCGATCATCTGGGGCGGTTCGGGCTGCGGGGGCACGGCGATCCGATCATGGTGAGGGTGCTCAAATCGTGCCACGGCACGGGGGTTCGTCCGACCGCTCACGCCCAGGAAAGCGCGCTCCGTTCGGCCCAGTAGCGTTCCGCCGGGACGTTCAGCCCAGCCAGCTCCTCCAGGTCGCCCTCGTCGAGGAGCACCTCTGTCGCCGCGAGGTTCGCCCGCAACTGGGCCGGGCTCACGGCGCCGATGAGGACGGTCCGGGCCCAAGGCTTGCTGAGCGCCGCCGCCAGAGCCACAGCGTCCGGCCCCGCATGGTGCTTGGACGCGACGTCTTGCACCCTCACGGGGGGCTGCACAGCGAGCCTGCCGTTGGCCAGCACTTCCTTCAGCAGCACATGCAGTCCGTTTTCGTGGGCCTCGCGCAGCGCGTCCTCAGCGGAGGTCTCCAGGATGTTCCACGTCGACTGGACCGTGCTGAACAGCCTCTGACCGGCCGCCTCCAACCCGATGGCACGTCTGATCGTGTCCGCCTGCCGTGGTCCAGACGTCGAGAACCCGACGCGGACCCCCTCACCGGCCAACTGGGCCAGAGCCTCCTGCAGGGGGACGTCCTGGAACAGCGGACTCTCCTCGGTGAGTGAGTGCACCTGGTAAACGGCCAGGTGCCCGCCCAGAAGTCTTCGCGTCTCTTCGTGCTGGGTCTGGAAACGGCTAAGGCTGTGCTCCTTGACCTCATGCACCTTCGCGTCGGTCTTCCACTCACCCACGTAGGCGTAGCCCCACTTGCTCGACACGCGGATCCCTTCGGGAGCACGTGCCTCTAGCCAGCCGCCAAGGAACTCCTCTGCCAGGCCGTAGGAGCGCGCAGTGTCCACCCATCGGACGCCTGCCGCGTACGCAGCGTCGAGGACGCTCCAGGTCGCCTCGCGCATCGCCTCCACGCTCCGTCCGGGCGGCAGTTCCCCGGCGCTTCCCACGTTGATGTAGGCCGGCCGCCCCAGCGCGGCGAGCCCGACTCCGAGCCGACGTATCGCGTCCATCCCCCCAGCCTTCCACGCAGAAGCCCGGCTGCCTTTATCCACAGAATCCCGTTCGCCTCGGCCCGCCCGGCGGCCTCCCCGATGCTGGACCTCGCACGCCGGTCCACCTGCCACGAGGAGGCTGCAATGCGCGTCACCATCACGGTCCCCGAAGAGACGACCGCCGATTTCGTCGTCGCGACCGACAGGAACCCCGACGACCTGGCGGCGGCGATCCTCCGGAGGTTCTCCGGCTCCTTCGCGGCGGCGATCTCGGAAAGGCTCGGCTCTCCCCGACTCGCGCTCACGTGCCACCCCGCCGCGAGCTCCCCCTGGGACCTTTCCGGCATCACCGGCGCGGACGCCGACGACACCGAAAGGCTCCGCCAGGCGACGCACCACATCGCCGTCACGTCCGTCCTGCCGGCCGGTGACCTGCCGTTAGGGCCTCACCTCGCCCGGGCCGCGGCGAAGGCGGTCGCCGAATCGGTCTGCGGCGTCCTGGTGGACCCACTGTCGGGCCAGGTCCTGCCCGTCGTGCCCTTCGGAAGATTCGACGAGTTCACCCTCGCCGACGACTGGCTCGGCGCCGCCCTGCCGCCCTACCGGAACTCTGGCCGCTGCACCGCCGACGAGGACGACATCGACGGCTGCTCCTGCGTCTACCTCACGACCCGGGGGCTGTGCCGGTTCGGCCTGCCCGAACTGCAGATCACCGGCGTCGCCTGCCCGCACGACCTGGCCGCGCTGAACGTCCTGCGCACCACCGCCCAACGGCTGCTGCCACTCGGCAGGCATCCGGGAGAGCATGCCCTGCCTGCGGAGTTGCTGCTGACGAGCGCCGATTTCTCCGGTTTCTGGGGCAACCGCGAGTCCATGTGGGACGACGGCCCTCTCGCCGTACACATCACCGAGGTGACGCCGCACCGCCTGGCCGTACGCCCGCCCGCGGACTTTCCGGGCACGCTGAACGAATGGCTGTGGGACGAGCTCCCGCCCATCCTCCATGAACTGCTCAGCTGCGAACCGGACCACGCCATGGCGGGCCATCCGAGTGGCTAACGTCGTCGGGCATGGAGACCGAGCAGGCACCGGGATCGCTCGCGAGGGCGCTGGCGGACGTGGCGGCAGAACGGGAAGCCCAAGACCGGAAGTGGGGCGTCCAGGAGTTCCCTGACGGAACCGGCCCGGGCTTCATCGCACCCGCCGAGGAGGCGAAGCAGGAATGCGCCGCGGCATGGTCGCGTGGCGAACTGACGTGGCGTCACATCCTCACCGAGGAGTTCTACGAGGCGCTGGCCGAGTCCGATCCGCGAAGTCTCCGCAACGAACTCATCCAGACGGCGGCGGTCGCCCTCAAGTGGGTCCAGTCCCTGGATCGGCGCCACGGCGGGACCGTGCACCAGACCGGGGACGGGCGCCGATCCGAGAAGCTCGTCCGCGACCGGATCCCCGAGATCATCCGGGACGCGGGCGGTTCCCCGGAAACACGGACCGCGGCCCCTGGGGAACAAGGGGCGTTGCTGCGCAACAAGCTCTACGAGGAGGCCGGCGAATACATCGCGTCCGACGACCCCGCGGAGCTCGCCGACCTTCTGGAGGTGCTTCACGCCCTCGCCGCCCTCCACGGCCTCTCACCCGAGGAACTGGAGGAGCGACGCGCCGCCAAAGCGGCGGACCGAGGTGGCTTCTCCAAGCGCCTCGTCCTTCGCCTCCCCCACTGACCTCCGAGCAATCAGCTACACCCAGGGCACCTCCAAACCCGGTGCGCCGTGTTCCGTCCTTGTACCGGGCGCCCGCCGAGACGGCGTACCCGGGTCATGCCCCGGGGCGCCGCTCCCGGCGAGAGCGTGTCGGCGCCAAGCACGGTTCACGGCGCTGAGAGTCTCCCTCGCCAGACGAAGACACACCCCCTCGTAGCCTGAGGAGCCACGCCACGAGGAGCGGACGGACCGCAGAGCGGCGACCCGGTCGAAGGCAAGAAGCCTGCGCCGAGCAGCCGAGCCTCGGGGACCAGCAGTACTGGTGTGAAATCGGTGGGTTCAGCGCGCGCCGGGGCTCGCGAACTCACCGCCCCAGGCAATCAAGTTCGCCACCCGGTCGACCGCATCGACCAAGCCAGCGACGCACTCGACCATCCCAACCGACGCCGCCCGTCGCTCCCCCGACCAGTGCCCCCGTGGCTCCCCCGACCAGTGCCCCCGTGGCTCCCTCGACCGGCGCCGCCCATGGCCTCCCCAACTAGCGCCACCCGCGCCCGCTCGACCGACACCGCCCGCAGCCCCCCAGCTAGCGCCGCACGCGCTCCCCAGCTAGCGCCACCCGCGCCTCCCCCGGCTGGCACTCCCAGTGGCTCTCTCGGCTGGCACCTCCCGTCGCTCCTTCAGCCGACAGCGCCCGCACCACTTCCGGCTGGCACCTCCCGTCGCTCTCCCTGCTGGCGCGGGGTCAGGCGTTGGGGGGCAGAGTGGTGCCGGCTCCGCGGCGGCGCACCGTTACCAGATCGGCTCGGGCAGGCGGGGAGGGGCGTGGAGGACCGACGGCGCGGCCATGAGCGTGTTCGCGTTCGGGTTCGTCATCGGATGCGGGGGTCTTCGAGCGCCTTCGGTGTTCGGGCAGTGTGGTGGTGGCCGTGTCCTCGACCTCGAAGCCCGCGTCGGCGATCATGTCGAGGTCGGCCTTGCCGGCCTGGCCCTCGCTGGTCAGGTAGTCGCCCAGGAAGATCGAGTTGACCACGTGCAGGGCGAGGGGCTGAAGCGTCCGCAGATGGATCTCCCGGCCGCCGGCGAGACGCACCTCCACGTCCGGGCAGACGAAACGCACCATCGCCAGGATGCGCAGGCACCGCTGCGGGGTGAGGGCCCACTTCTCGGCCATCGGCGTCCCCTCGAACGGGATCAGGAAGTTCACCGGGACCGAGTCCACGTCCAGGTCGCGCAGGGCGAACACCACGTCCACCAGGTCCGCGTCGCTCTCCCCCATGCCGGCGATCAGCCCTGAGCAGGCCGACAGGCCTGCCTCCTTGGTCTGCCGCACGGTGTCGACCCGGTCGCTGAACTCGTGCGTGGTGCAGATGTCCGCGTACGCGGCTTCGGCGGTGTTCAGGTTGTGGCTGTAGGCATGAACGCCGGCCTCTTGGAGCCGCCCCGCCTGCGCGCCGGACAGCAGGCCGAGACAGGCGCAGATCTCCACGTCCTCGTCGCGCTCCTTGATCGCCGAGATGATGCCGGCGACCCGCTCCACGTCCCGGTCGGTCGGACCGCGCCCGCTGGCCACCAGGCACACGCGCTTGGCACCACCGGCGACGCCCGCTTCCGCCGCTGCGGCCGCCTCTTCGGGCTTCAGCCAGGTGTAGGTCAGGACCCCCGCCTTGGACCCCAGCCGCTGCGAGCAGTAGGAGCAGTCCTCAGGACAGAGCCCCGACTTCAGGTTGACCAGGTAGTTCAGCTTGACCCGCCGCCCGAACCAGTGCCGGCGCACCTTGCCGGCGGCGGCCACCACGTCGAGCAACTCGTCATCGGAGGTTTCCAGCACCGCGAGCGCCTCGGCCCGGGACAGCGGCTCACGGCGCAGCCCCTTGCCGACCAGAGTCTCCAGCAGATCCATGGCGCCGATCTTCGCCGCCCGCGTGCGCCCCGCCAAGGCCCGGTTCGCACAAGAAGGTCGATGAAGATCTGTCGATCACGGCAGCGCGGGACCGGCACAGGCACACCCGCCGCCATGGCGGTCGGCACCATGCCCGTTCGCGGCCCGGACGTCATCGCCGCCCGGCCGTCCGAAGCCCCGACCCGAGGTCGGACAGGCTGCAGGCCGACTGGAGCGGGATCGCTGAGGTCGGCAGCGTCGTGCCGCGAGACGCCCTGAAAGGGGACCCCGACCGCCGGGCAGGAAGCACGGCGGACGGGCGTCGCTGGACGCCGCCCCCGGATACGGCATCCGCGCACCGATGGCCACGGCCTGTCCGGAGGGCCGAACCGTGGTGAACAACGGGTACCGAGCCCGGCAGCGTCACGACCACACCCGACGGTTAGAGGAACCACCGGCCCCCAGTGGGCAGCGCGACTTACGGGTGTCGCTGGACGCCGACGCCAGAGATGGCGCCTGCGCACAAGCGGGACCGGCCTGGTCGGACGCCGTGCCATGGCGAAGGCGACGTGTATCGGGCCTGGGATGTCAGAGCCCATCTGGTGGCTTGAGGGAGCCTCGGCCGACGGGCGGAAGTGCGGCTGGGTGGGGTGTTGGGTGCTCGGCTTGGGGACGGCGTCCGCGTGCGGGTGGGTTGGCTTGATTGGGACCAAGGGTGACGGGTCAGGGCCATACCTGGTGGAGGGTCCAGGGGCCCGGGCTGTGCGGGGCGATGACCTCGGCGATGGCGGGGCCGTCGGGTGTCGCGACCTGGAGGCGGTAGAACCTCGCCTGGCCCGGGGCCTGCCATTCCTCCAGGACGCGGCGCACGTGGTAGCGGCCTCGGGGGCCGGTGATGTGGGAGGGGCGGCCCGTGGGCGTGGTCTCAGCCGAGACCGGTTCATCGATCAGCACGGGACGACAAGCTAATACGAACACACGTTCGAAGCGAGCGACGCGCCGGGATGGTTCTCGCATTCAGGCGTCCGACCTTGATCGGGGCTTGAGGGGGAAGGGGAATGTCCGTGCGGCTCGCTAGTGTCGCTGCCGCCGCACTACGGAGGTCGATGAACATGGCGACGTACACACTCATCCCGGGCGCGGGCGGGCAGGCCTGGTTCTGGCATCGGCTGGTGCCGGAGCTGCGCGCTCGGGGGCACGATGCCGTAGCCGTCGAGCTTCCGGCCGGGGACGACGCCGCGGGGCTCTCGGAGTACGCCGACACGGTCGTCGAGGCGATCGGGGATCGGACGGACGTCATCCTGGTGGCGCAGTCGATGGGCGGATTCACAGCGCCGCTCGTCTGCGAGCGTGTGCCCGTCGACCTTCTGGTGCTGCTCAACGCCATGGTCCCGTCGCCAGGCGAGACGGGCGGTGATTGGTGGGGGAACACCGGGCAGGCGAAGGCGATGTCCGACCAGGCGATCCGGGAGGGACGGACACCGTCCGCGGAGTTCGACGTCGAGGAGTGCTTCTTCCACGACGTGCCGGACGACGTGAAGGCCGTGGCGCTGTCGCAGGAGACCGTGCAGTCGTCCACCCCGTTCGCGGAGCCGTGGCCGCTAAACAAGTGGCCCAGCACTCCGACCGTGTTCCTGCAATCACGCGACGACCGACTCTTCCCGCTGGAGTTCCAGAGGCGAGTGGTCGCTGAACGGCTCGGGATCAGCGTGGACGAGATGCCCGGAGGGCACCTCGTCGCTCTGAGCCGACCGCGCGAACTGGCCGACCGCCTGGATGCCTATCGCACGCGATGATGCGCAGCGCCTGCCCCGACACCTCTGCCAATTGACGGTACGCGCGGAGCACTATCGGCTACTGGGAGGCCCCAAGGCGGGCCGCCAGGGCGGGTGTCAGGGCATACGGGCGTTCCTTGGGGAGCAGGGCTCTGGCCTGAGGGGTGCGCCCGGCCTTGCGAAGTCCGTGGATCTTGCGGACCAGCGGGGTGAGGTCTTCGATGCCGAGGATCCAATCGTCGACGTAGCGGTCGACGATGTGGCGGCTGAGGCCTATCTGGATGCTGCGCGCTTCGAGTTTCCGGCCGTCGAGGGAGCGTTCGGGGTCCCACTGGACGTGCACGACCGCCTCCGCGAACCGGCGGCGCCATTCCTCGGAGCTCCGGAAGACGCGGCGGTCGGGATCGGTCGGGACGGCCAGCCCCAGTGCCTCCTCCCAGCCGGCCCGGCTGATCCGGACGGCGAGGATCGTCTCCTGACCTGGTTTGCGCGCCCAGTCGCTGCGGGCCATGAGCCACAGGAACGACGGTTTGATCCAGGTCATGCGGTTCCGGGAGAACGGCGGGACGAACGTGCCGTGCTCGGCGGCCGGGACGCCGATCTCCGGTGAGTACGCCTGGTAGACGGTGATCGAGTCGCGGTCGTGGCGGGCGCGGATCTCGCGTGTGCGCATGATCTGGCCAGCGTGGCGCGGGGGCGCGCCGCGGCTCAAGCGGTTTTCCGGCGGCGGTGCGCCTTCTGGCGGCAGGCGGTGCCGCAGAAGCGGGCGGGGCGGCCCGTCGGCGCCGAGGTGAAGGGCTTCCCGCACACCTCGCACCGCCTTTCGTTACGCTCCGGGGACAACGTTTCGTCGCCTTTCGTTACGGGTCGGAGCGCGTCGCACGCCAGCGCCGTCATGCGGCCGGGACTGCCCTCGGGGCGCCGCCGGCGTTCCATCAGCATGGCCCCGACCATGAGGGTGCGGACGTCGTCCACGTCGACGTCCGGACGGACCTCGCCGGCGGACTGCGCCCGCCGCAGAAGCTCCTCCAGCGCCGAGCCGAACTGCTCCTCCAGGCCGCGGGCGTCGAGCGTTCGCAGGTCCGCGGCCAGAGCGTCGCACAGGGCGTGGTTGAACATCGCGCGCTCCACGACCCACATGAGGAAGCCGTAGAAGGCCTCCCCCGGCTCCTCCGCCCGGACGAGGGCCTGCGCCTCGTCCACGATCCGCTCGATGCGGTCCGTGACGACCGCCTGGAACAGGGCCTCCTTGGTCGGGAAGTGCCGGTACACGGTCCCGGCCCCGACCCCCGCCCGGCGCGCGATGTCGTCGAGCGGGACGAGGCGGCCGTCCGCGGCGAAGGCCTCGAAGGCGGCTTCGAGGATGCGTTCGCGGTTCCGGCGCGCGTCGGCGCGCTGGGGCCGTCCGCTCACCGGGCGCCTCCTTGGTCGGTTGACAAACGGGGCGGACGTTCCGGTAACGTCCTAAGCGGGTTGCTCGTTCCGATTATAGGAGGACCGATGACGGCGGTGGACGCGGCGCGGGCCGGGCTCGGCAGGATCGGCGTCGGGCTCGTGACGCCCATCGCGCCGGCCGACGAGTGGCGGCGTGCGGCGCAGCGCGTGGAGCGCGCGGGCTACGGAGCGGTATGGGTGAACGAGGGCATCGGCGGCCGGGAGGTGTTCACGCAGCTGGGCGTGATGCTCGCCGCGACGGAGCGGATCGTCGCCGGCTCGGCGATCGCGAACCTGTGGGCGCGGCATCCCGCCGCCATGCAGGGGGCCGCGTCGGTCCTGGCCGACGCCTACCCCGGGCGCCTCGCGCTGGGTGTGGGCGTCAGCATGGGGGCGATCGTGGAGCGGAGCGGGCAGAAGTGGTCCAGTCCGCTGAACCGGATGCGCGAGTACCTCGACGGCATGGACGCGGCCGTCGAGGCGGCCCCGGTGCCCGAGAAGCCTTTTCCGCGGCTGCTCGCGGCCCTGGGCCCGAAGATGCAGGAGCTGGCCCGGGACCGTGCGGACGGAGCGCTCCCCGCCGCGATGCCCGTCGAGCACACCAGGCAGGCCCGGGGAAGGCTCGGCGAGGGCAAGCTGCTCGTCGTCATGCAGACCGCCATCCTTGAGACGGATCCGGTGAAGGCGCGCGCACTCGCGAGAGGGACCGGGATGCTGGAACTCCCAGGGTCCCCCTACATCCGCTCGCTCAAGACGCTCGGCTACGACGACGGCGCGGTCTCCGGCGGCGGGTCCGACGAGGTCATCGACGCATGCTTCAACTGGGGCGACGAGACGGCCGTGGCCAAGCGGATCCAGGAGCACCTCGACGCGGGAGCCGACCATGTCTGCGTCACGGTGTTCGCCCCCGACCTGGCCTCGGCCGCCGACCAGTACGAACGCCTCGCCCCGGCACTCCTGTGACCACCACGCCGGCACCGGGGCCCGGCCTGGTCCGGGCAGATGTCAGCGGGGGCGGATGAGGCCGGTTTCGTAAGCGGTGATGACCAGCTGGGCCCGGTCGCGGGCGTGGAGTTTGGCGAGCAGGTGGCCGATGTGGGTCTTCACGGTGGCGGGGCTCAGGTGGAGGTGCTCGGCGAGTTCGGTGTTGGACAGCCCTCGGGCGATGAGGGCGAGGACCTCGCGCTCGCGCTCGGTGAGGGTGTCCAGCGCGGCGGGCGGGGGCTGCGCCGGGCCGGGGCGGCGGACGAACTCGGCGATCAGCCGCCGGGTCACCGACGGGGCCAGCAGCGACTCGCCGGACGCGACGACGCGGATCGCCGACAGCAGGTCGGCGGGCGGGGTGTCCTTCAGCAGGAAGCCGCTCGCCCCGGCCCGCAGCGCCGAGTACACGTAGGTGTCCAGGTCGAACGTCGTGAGGATCAGCACGCGGACGCCGGGGATGTCCGCGCAGATGCGCTGGGTGGCCTCGATGCCGTCCATCTCGGGCATGCGGACGTCCATGAGGACGACGTCCGGGCGTTCCCGGGCGGCCAGTTCGACGGCCTCGGCCCCGGTGCCGGCCTCGCCGACGGTGCGCAGGCCGGGCGCGGTGTCGATCAGGACGCGGAAGCTGCCGCGCAGCAGGGCCTGGTCGTCGGCGACGAGGACGCTCAGATCCAACGGGGTTCCTAGGAGTCGTACGGGAAGGCGGCGGACACGGCGAAGCCGCCTTCGGGACGCGGGCCGGCGGTGAAGTCGCCGCCGTACATCATGACGCGTTCGCGCATGCCGATGAGCCCGTGCCCGCCGCCGCCCGGCAGGACGCGGAAGCCGGGCCCGTCGTCGGTGACGTCGATGCGCATGCGGAGCCCGTCGGCGCGGACGCGGACGCGGCAGCCCGCGGGGGCCGCGTGCTTGACGACGTTGGTGACCGCCTCCTGGACGATGCGATAGGCGGAGAGGGCGACGCCGTCGGGGAGCTCCCCGGCGTCGACGTCCAGGTCGACGTGGACGCCGGCCATGGCGGCGCGTTCGGCGAGGCCGGGCAGGTCGGCGAGGCCCGGGGACGGGGCGAGGTCGGCGTCGGCGGCGCCGGTGCGCAGGACGCCGAGGAGCTGGCGCATCTCGGCGAGCGTGCCGCGGCTGGTGGTCTCGATGACCCGGAGGGCGTCGAGGGCCTCCTCGGGACGGGCCTCGGCGACGTGGACGGCGACGCCGGCCTTCACGGCGATGAGGCTCATGCTGTGCGCGACGACGTCGTGGAGCTCGCGGGCGATGCGGAGCCGCTCGCCGGAGACGGCCTCGTCGGCGAGGCGGCGGGCGGCGTGCGCGGCGTGGGCGCGGCGTTCGCGGACGAGCCGGCCGAGCGTCCAGGACGCGCCCAGCACGGAGGCCCCGAGCAGAACCCTTCCGAGGATCTCGGCCTGCGCTCCGACAGGACCGGCGACGGCTCCGGCGAAGATGAACACGGCGCTGACGACGCCGATGAGCAGCGTGGGGACCCAGCGGCGGCGCCGCCGGGTGAGCGCGACCTGGTAGAGGGCGAACCCCGCGGCGGCGTAGGTGTCCCAGGGCAGGCCGAGGATCAGCGCGGCGGTCGAGGCGGACAGGACGGCGGCGAAGACCGGGACGGGCCACAGGCGCCGAACCGCGAGGGGCAGGGCCGCCGCGGCGACGAGCGGGACGAGGAGGAGCGGCGGGGCGCCGGTGCCCGCCGGGAGCGCGAGGAGCACGAGGGCGTAGAGGAGCGCGGCCCCGGCGTCGAGGCCGATGAGGCCGCGCCGGCTGAGCCGCGGGAGCGGGGAGCGCAGCTCGGATTCGTCCACGTCACGAAAGGTAGCGGCACGGGCGGTGCCCGCGCCTCGGTCCGGTGTCCGTCATACCTGGGGTGGAGGCGGCGGGACGTTCTCGGAGCACGGTCGCACGCGCGGTTCCCGCCCGCGTTCCGATGTGCGCGGGGCGGCCGCGTACGACCCTCGACTGCATGATCGAGATACGCGAGCTGACGAAGCGCTACGGGGGCACCACCGCGGTGGACCGCCTGTCGTTCACGGTGAGGCCGGGGACGGTGACGGGGTTCCTCGGCCCGAACGGGGCGGGCAAGTCGACGACGATGCGCATCGTGCTGGGTCTGGACCGTCCGGCGTCCGGTGAAGCACTGGTCGGCGGGCAGCGGTACACGGCGCTGAAGCGGCCGATGCGCGAGGTGGGAGCGCTGCTGGACGCGGGCGCGGTGCAGGGCGGGCGCCGGGCGTTCGACCATCTCGGCTGGATGGCGCGCAGCAACGGGATCGGGATGCGGCGGGTGGCGGAGGTCCTGGAGCAGGTGGGGCTCGCCGGGGTCGCGCGCAAGCGGGTCGGCGGGTTCTCGCTGGGGATGCGGCAGCGGCTCGGGATCGCCGCGGCGCTGCTGGGCGATCCGGGGGTGCTGATGTTCGACGAGCCGGTGAACGGCCTGGACCCCGACGGCGTGCGCTGGATCCGCGAGCTGATGCGGGCGCTGGCCGCCGAGGGCCGGACGGTCCTGGTGTCCAGCCATCTGATGAGCGAGATGGAGCTGACGGCCGACCGGCTGGTCGTCATCGGGCGCGGGCGCCTGATCGCGGACACGTCGGTGCGGGAGCTGGCGGACCGGTTCCGCCGCGGGGTGCGGGTCCGCTCGCCCCGTCCGGCGGAGCTGAGCGGCGTGCTCGCCGCGGCGGGGGGCTCGGTCGAGTCCGTGCCGGGCGGGGCCCTCACGGTCACCGGGCTGGACGTGGCCGCGATCGGCGACACGGCCGCGGCGCACGGGATCCCGCTGTACGAGGTGACGCCGCACAGCGCCTCTCTGGAGGAGGCCTACATGGAGCTGACGGCGGGGAGCACCGAGTTCGGGGCGGTGGCGCCGTGATCGACGCGCTCGCCGCGGAGTGGTACAAGCTCCGGACCATCCGCTCGACCTTCGCCGTCCTCGGAACGATCGCGGCGTTCATGCTGCTCTGTGTTCTGTGGTCCTGGTACGTGACCCGCTACTGGGACGGCCTGCCGGCCGCGAAGAAGGCGAGGGCGAGGGCGGCCCCGGCGGAGCAGCCCTTGGTCGTGGCGCTACCGGTGTGCGCGGTGGTGCTGGGGGCGCTGACGCTCACGTCGGAGTACGCGCATGGCATGGTCCGGACGACGCTCGCCGTCCTGCCGAACCGCCTGGCCTTGTACGCGGCCAAGGGGGCGGTGGCGGCGGGGACGGTGCTCACCGCGTCACTGGCCGCGCTCGCCGCCGGAACCGCCGCCGGGAACCCGATCGTGGGCGATCGTCCCGTGGCCACGTTCCAGGGGCCGGTGCCGGACGTCGCGGTCCATCTGCTGTGGCTCGGCCTGACGACCGCCGCGATCACGCTGATCGCCTTCGGGCTGGGAGCCGTCCTCCGCTCCACCGCCGCGACGATCACCGCGGGCATGGCCGTGCTGTTCGTGGCGCCCGCCCTGGCCCAGTTGCTGCCGTCGCCGTGGGACGAGCGGATCTGGTCGGCGCTTCCCGGAAGCCTGTCCAACCAGATCGCGGGTGCGCCCGGCTCGTCGACCGACCACGGCGTGCTGGCGCCGGCCGCCGCGATCGCGCTGCTGGTCGCGTACACGGTGGCCGCGCTCGCGGTCGGCGCCCTCTCGTTCACGCGGAGGGACGCGTGATCGCCCACGCGGTCGCCGCCGAATGGCGCAAGCTGCGCTCGATCCGCTCGACCTACTGGGTGCTGGCCGCGACGGCGGCCTTCACCGGGTTCACCGTGCTTCTCGCGGTGCAGATGGCGCACGTCTGGGACGGCCTCGCCGCCGACCGCCGCGACGACCTCCTGCTGCGCCCGCTGCAGGAGCTCAGTGTGTGGGCGGCGTCGCTGTGCCTGGCGGTGCTCGGCGCGCTGTCCGTCACGTCCGAGTACCGCACGGGGATGATCCGCACGACCCTCACCGTGCTGCCGCGGCGCCGCGCGCTGCCGGCGGCCAAGGCGGCGGTGGTCGGGACGGTCGCCCTGGTCGCCGGGGAGGCCGCGACGGTCGGCTCGTTCCTCGGCACCCGGCTGGTCATCGGCGACCGCCCGTTCCCGGACCAGCACGCCTCCGTCGCCCACGACCTGCCCGGCTTCCTCATCGAGGGGACGGCGGTGCCCGTGTTCGCGCTGCTCGGGCTGTCCCTCGGCGTGCTCCTGCGGTCCACGGCGGGGACGCTCGTGTCGGTGGTGTTCCTGTGGCACGTCCTGCCGCTGCTGGTCTTCCACCTGCCTCAGCCGTGGAGCGAGCGCGTCGGCTCGGTCATGCCCGGCGGCCTGCCCGCCCAGATGGCGGGGCTCAGCGCGGACAACTCCGTCTACGGCGATCTGCTGTCCCCCGGCGCGGCGACCGGCCTGCTGCTCGCATACGCGCTCGTACCGCTCGGCCTGGCCGCCCTCGTCCTCGCCAGGCGCGACGCCTGAGGGCCCGGAAGCCATCGACGGCGGCGTCCCCGTGCGGGGCGCCGCCGCTCGTTTCTGGGAACTCGCGCGGAGGAAGGTCTCAGCCGGTCCGCAGGGAACTCGCCCGAATCGCCAGTCGCTCGCGGAGCATGTCGACGGCCTCGTCGATGCGGGGGGCGGCGGCCTGCGCGCGCACGCGCCGGCCGTCGAGCTCGACGACGGCCTGGGCCAGGGCGGGGCGCGGCAGCGACCGGTCGGCCACCACGCTCAGCGTGACCTGGACGGACGTGACGCCGCCGATGCCGGTCAGCGCCTCCCGGACGGCGCGCTCGGCCGCCGCGCGCTCGTGGGCCGAGACGTCGCCCGAGGTCAGGAACCGGATCTCCGGTCGTTCACGGGTCACATTCATGGGTCCTCCCAGTTGCGTGGGACGTACTCGCCTGTCGAACGGCGGCCGCGACCGCCGCTCTGAAGGGTGAACGCCGCGGGCGCTCGGAATCGCGCCCGCGCGGGACGAGAGCTTCATCACTCGCCCGGCCGGCTCGCGGAACATACTCCGGGGAATGTTGGCCAAATAAGTGGTCAGGGGACATTCACGAGGACGACGACAGCCCGCGAAATAGCCTGTCAGGATTGGACGCCCCCTTTGCGGGAGAGCCATCCGCAATTCATGCTCCGCCGTCGGCCCCAGTGCCGGGAAAATGACCTCGGCGGCGACTCCGATGCAACGGCTCTGCAACGTTCCGCAGCCGCATCGCCACCGACAGCACTGGTCACGGGGACTCCGCTGCGGCTTCGCGCACGTCAACCGCCGTTCGGGCACACCCGGACCGCAAGGCGGTATTCCTACTTCCCAAAAACGTCCGAGCATCCTCTAACATAGTGCGGTGCCGTTCCGCCCGCGAGCAGACCCGTCGACTGGCTGGTGACCCCTTGTCCCAGGATTCAGCTGCCCCAACACCTCCGGCCGAAGGTGATCCGGCCGGACGGCTGATCGATTATCCGCGCCGCGGCGGGCCCACTGTCCTGCGCATTCTCCTCGGCGCGCAGTTGCGGCGGCTGCGCGAGTCGCGCGGCATCTCCACCGAGCAGGCGGGCTACGAGATCCGCGGTTCGCACTCCAAGATCAGCCGAATGGAACTGGGCAGGGTCGGCTTCAAGGAGCGCGACGTCGCCGATCTGCTCACCCTCTACGGGGTCTCCGACCCCGCTGAGCGCGCCCCGCTGCTGGCGCTCGCCAAGGAGGCCAACACCCCCGGCTGGTGGCACCGGTACGGCGACATCCTCCCGAGCTGGTTCGAGGTGTATCTGGGGCTGGAGGAGGCCGCCTCCCTGCTGCGCACCTACGAGTTGCAGTTCGTCCCCGGGCTCCTGCAGACCGAGGACTACTCGCGCGCCGTCATCCGGCTCGGATACTCCGACGCCAGTGACGAGGAGGTCGAGCGCCGCGTCCAGATCCGCACCACCCGGCAGGAGCGGTTCACCTCCCCGGACGCGCCGACGCTGTGGGCCGTGCTGGACGAGGCGGTCGTGCGCCGTCCGCTCGGCGGCCGCGAGGTGATGCGCGACCAGATCCGGCATCTGATCGAGGTGTCGGAACTGCCCAACGTCACGCTCCAGATCGTGCCGTTCGGCGCGGGAGGGCACGCCGCCGCGGGAGGCCCGTTCACGATCCTGCGCTTCGCCGAGCCCGGCCTGTCCGACGTCGTCTACCTGGAGCAGCTCACCAGCGCGCTCTACCTCGACAAGCCGACCGACGTCGACACCTACATGCGCGCGATGAACAACCTGTGCATCACCGCCGAGCGCCCCGACGAGACGGCGCGCTACCTCACCCGCGTCCTGAACGAGCTGTGACCCGTGCGCCTCAGGGCGCGCCGCCGTCGATGACGCGCTGGTCCCGGCTCCGGCTCCCGCCGCGGAACTCCGCGATGACCTCCCCGCCGGGGACGCGCCGCACCGTGACGTCGTAGACGCCGCTCCGCCCGTAGCGGGTGCGTTCGACCGCCGTCGCCTCCAGGACGTCGCCGCCGCGCGCGCTCGCGACGAACACCACGTCGGCGGACGCCGCGACCGTCACGGAGTCATAGGTGTTGCACGCGTAGGCGAAGGCGGAGTCGGCGAGCAGGAACAGATAGCCGCCATGGGCGATCCCGTGCCCGTTCACCATGGTCTCGGCCACCGTCATCCGCAGCCGCGCCCGCCCCGGCGCGATCTCGGTGATCCGCATGCCGAGGTCCTGCGCCACCTTGTCCTGCGCGTACATCGTCTCGGCGCACCGCCGCGCCACCTCCGCCGCATCATCCACCACGCCAGGGTAGTGATCCCGGGAAGGGCGGCCCCGACTCGCGGGTTACAGAGGGGCGCCCCCATGGCCAGGGCGAAATGAGGAGAGAACCATGTTGTACGGCAAGGAACACGTCGAGCGGTACCAGGCGACCGACGGTGCGGAGGGACACGACTGGAACGGCACCGTCACCCTCCTGCTCACCACCACCGGACGGCGCAGCGGCAAGGAGCACACGACGCCGCTCATCTACCAGACGGAAGGCGACGCCTACCTCGTCGTGGCGTCCAAGGGCGGAGCGGACGAGCCGCCGCTCTGGTACCGCAACCTGCAGGACACCCCCGAGGTGAAGGTGCAGGTGAAGGGCGACAAGTTCACCGCGCGGGCCCGCACGGCGACACCCGAGGAGAAGCCGCCCCTCTGGCGGAAGATGGCCGCCACGTGGCCGGACTACGACGAGTACCAGAAGAAGACGGACCGCGACATCCCCGTCGTCGTCCTCGAACGCGTCTGAGACGCGGGGCGGCGCGGTTCACTTTCGCGCCGCGGCCGGGACGTGTAGCGTCGGCGTAGAACACTCATTCGACCGCCGTCCGTCCGAAGCAGCCGAGGTGCCGAGGTGCCGACGTCCCAGAGTGCTGACGCCAGAGACAGGGCCGACGCCGAACACCGGGCCGGCGACGGCGGGCAGGCGGCGGACGACGGCGCCACCGGCGCGGATCCGCTTCCACCGCGGCTGCTGAAGCGCTGGGAGATCGGCGCTCCGGGCACGGCGACCCCGCTGGTGGCCGGGCCGGGCGGCCGGAGCTGGCGCGTCGACGCGGCGGGCGGGGCGTTCTTCCTCAGGGAGCACACCGGCGCCGACCGGCGCCGCCTGCTGTTCCAGCACGGCGTCACGGCCGCGCTCGACGCGGCCGGCCTTCCGGTCCACGCGCCCGTGCCGGCGCGGAACGGCCGAACGCTGGTCACGGCCGCCGGCCGCGGATACGTCCTGTATCCGTGGGTCGGCGGCCGCGGCCGCGACGGCCTGGAGCTGACGTTCACCCAGTGCGAGGCCCTCGGCGAGCTGCTCGGACGCCTGCACGCCGCGCTCGACGAGCTCACGCCGCCCGTCCAGCAGAGCATGCTCGTGCCGGCTCCGCGGGCCGCCGACGCGGCCGCCGCCGTCGAGGCGATGCTGCGCGACGTCCCGGACGGGGACGGCACCGACTTCGACGCGCTGACCGCGCGCCGCCTGCGGGAACGCCGCGCCCTGCTCACCGAGTTCGCCGGGCACCAGCCGCCCGACATCGAGGTGAGCACGGTCGGGCACCTGCACGGCTCGTTCCATGCCGAGCACCTCCGCTACGGCGGGTCGGGCAACGTCACCGCCGTGCTCGGCTGGGACGGCCTCACCACGGGCCCGGTCGCGGGAGAGGTCGTGCGCTCGGCGGCGCGGCTGTTCGCCTGCGAGGACGATCGCGGCCTCGATCTCGACCGCGTCCAGGCGTTCGTGCGCGGGCACCGCTCCGCCTTCCCGCTGGACGCCGGCCAGATCCAGTCGGCCGTGCACCGCGAATGGTGGGAGCGGCTCTGCGACGTCGCCCCGCTGCGGCACCGCTACCTCGGCGAGGACGGCGCGGGCGAGCGCGCTCCCGCCACGCTCGTGAGCTGGTGGTCGGCGCATCTCGACCGCACCCTCGACGCCTTCGCCGTGCCCTACACCGCCGTGTACGCCGACGCGCCGGGCGACAGCCCCGCCTACGGCTGACCGGCCGCCCCGCCGGTCGGACGGCGCGGCGGCGCATCCCGCCCTCCCGGCGGGTAAGGACCCTGCGGATGCGGATCGGACCGCGATGTGCGAGCCTCGTCCCGCACGATTATGTATCGAACAGTCCATAAGCAGTCCATAAGGAGGGGCAGATGACTCAGGTCGCAGTGCTCGGCACCGGGATCATGGGCGCCGCGATGGCCCGCAACCTGCTGCGGAACGGCCACGGGGTCGCCGTCTGGAACCGCACGGCCGCCCGCGCGGAGCCGCTCGCCGCCGACGGCGCCGCCGTCGCGGCCTCCCCCGCCGAGGCCGTGCGGGACGCCGACGTCGTCATCACCATGCTGAACGACGCCGAGACCGCCCTGGCGGTGATGGACGAGGCCGCCCCCGGGCTGAGCGCCGGGCAGGTCTGGGCGCAGATGGGCACGGTCGGCGTCGCGGACGTGCCCCGGCTGGCCCGGTTCGCCGACGGCCACGGGCTGGCGTTCGTCGACGCGCCCGTTCAGGGCACCAAGCAGCCCGCCGAGCAGGGCAAGCTCATCATCCTCGCGGCCGGGCCGCAGGACGCGCGCAAGGTTCTGGAGCCGGTCTTCGGCGCGGTCGGCGGCAAGACGGTGTGGCTGGACGAGGACGGCGCGGGCGGCGCGGGCACCCGGCTCAAGCTGGCCGCCGTGAGCTACGCCATCTCGCTGACGTCGGTCGTCGCCGAGTCGGTCGCGCTGGCGCAGGGCCTCGGGCTCGACCCGTCCCTGCTCGGCGAGGTCCTCACCGGCGGCCCGCTCGACAGCCCCTACCTGCAGGTCAAGATGAAGGCGATGCTCGACGGCGACTTCGAGCCGAGCTTCGCGGTCCGCAACGCCGAGAAGAACACCCGGCTCATCCACGACTCGGCCGCGGCAGCGGGCGTCCGCGTCGACGTCAACGACGCGGCGGGCGAGCGCTTCCGGCGCGCGATCGAGCAGGGGCACGGCGACGAGGACATGGCCGCCACCTACCGCGCGAGCTTCGCGGACTGAACCGGGCCGGCACCGGGCCGACTCGCGCGGGCGGGCGCGCCGGTACGCGCGCCGGGCGGCGCCGGGGTCAGGATGGTGCCATGGACGTACTGAGCAGCCGCATCCTGCTTCGCCCCGCCGACCCGGCGCTGACTCAGCGCTTCTACCGCGACGTGCTGGGACTCGCCGTGTACCGGGAGTTCGGTCCGGCCGACTCCCCCGGCGTGGTGTTCTTCCTCGGTCCGGGCCTGCTGGAGGTGTCGGGGCACGGCGGCGGCCGGACCGGGTCGTCGCCGATGCTCTGGCTCCAGGTCCGCGACGTCCGGGACGAGCACGACCGGCTCGCGGCCGCCGGCGCCCGCGTCACGCGGGAGCCGCGCGAGGAGCCGTGGGGACTGGTCGAGATGTGGATCGAGGACCCCGACGGCGTCAAGATCGTTATTGTGGAGGTGCCGGAGGGGCACCCCCTCCGCCGCGACCCGCGCTCCTGACCCGGCGGTGACGATGACCGGCGACTACTGGAACCACAACACGCACTACCACGGCGTCGTGCTGCGCAACGTGCCGCGCGGATGCGGCGAGGCGCTGGACGTCGGCTGCGGCGACGGCCTGCTGGCGCGCCGCCTCGCGCCCCGCGCGGTGCACGTCACCGGGCTCGACCGGTCGCCGAACATGGTCGCCGAGGCGGCGCGGTCGAGCGAGGGCGTCGGCAACGTCGACTTCGTCGAGGCGGGCCTCCTCGAATACGACCTGCCGGAGGACTTCTACGACTTCGTCTGCAGCGTCGCCGCCATCCACCACATGGACTTCGTCAAGGGCCTGACGGCGATGCGCGGCGCCGTCAGGCCGGGCGGCACCCTGGTGGTCATCGGCCTGGCGAGCAACAAGGGGCCGCGCGACCGGGCGTACGCGGCGGCCGGCCTCCCGGCGCACTACTTCCACCGGTTCCGCAACCGCCGGCGCGCGGGCGACCCCGACGCCCCGGTCATGGACCCCGACATGACGTGGGGCGAGGTGCGGGACGAGGCGCTGCGGCTGCTGCCCGGCGCCGTGTTCCGCAGGCACCTGCTGTGGCGCTACTCCCTCGTGTGGCGCAGGCCGCGCTGACCCCGTCCGGACCCCATAAAACTGGAAAACACTGGAAGTGTCGGGAAGTACCTGTACTGTCTGCCGCATGTCCCGGCCCCCCGGCGTCCCGACCCCCGACGAGCTGGAGGCGCGCATCACCGAGCTGCGCGCCGCCGTGCGCCGGGCCATGGCCGCCGGCGACCGGGTGCGGGCCCGCGAGCTGCGCGCCGAACTGCGCCGGGGCGAGGCGGCGTGGGACGACGCCGTCCTCGGCGAGACCACCGGGCCCGGCGCCCGCCGCGACGCGCACGCCGGCCCGCGCGGCCTGCTGCCCGTCCGGGAGCAGGTCCACCAGGCCCTCACCCTGCTCGGGGCGCCCGCCGCGCCGAAGCTGATCGGGTCGGTGTACGCGGCGTTCTTCCCCGGCGAGATCCCCGGGAGCAGCCTGACGAGCCTGCGCCGCGACGAGGAGCGCTCCTTCCGCACCGCGCCGTACGCGCGCCCCTACTACCTGTGCGCCGCGCTGACCGCCGACCTGCTCGCCCCCGCGCGCGGCCTGCTCACCGTGAGCACGTGGCCGCTGGAGCAGCGCGTCGTCGGGCCGCTCAGCCCGCGCACCGACTTCCTCACCTGCGCGCTGCGCCTGGCCGAGCACGCCGGACGCGGGTCGCCGTCGCCGGACGTGCAGCGGCTGCTGTGGCGTTTCGCGTCCAACATTCCCGGTGCGGCCACCGGTACGGTCGGTACAGTCGATCCGGCCGTGCTCGCCGAGGCCGCCCGGGCCGAGCTGGACGTGCACCGCGCCTCGGACCGGCGGCGGCGCGAGTCGGCCGCGGCACGCGCCCGGGAGCGGCTCGACGACGCCGAACGGCTGTTCGGCACCCGGCTGCGGGCCCTGCGGGATCCCGGCCGGCGCCCCGCCATCAACGGAGAGACGGACCGATGACCGACACCGCGCCGGACCTGGACCGGCTGCGCGGCGACGCGCCCCCGCGCAACCACGACGCCCGCACGATCGCCGCGCTCACGTCCAATCCGGGCTGCGCCCGCCGCGGGGTGATGGACGCGGCGGGCGTCGACAAGGACGCGGTCGCGCGGGCCCTGGGCTTCCCCGCGCCGTTCGGCCAGTCGCAGTTCGCGATCACGCGCGGGAACGCGTTCGAGGCGCAGGTGAAGGCGGACGGCTGCGCGGAGCTGCTGACGCTGCTGCGCGAGCGGCTCGGCCTCGCCGTCCCCGAGGTCGCCTACGACGACCTGGAGGTGGTCGCGGGCAACGAGGGCCGGGAGCTGCGGCACTCGCGCACCCGGCGGCTGGTCGCCCGCGCGCTGGAGACCGGCGAGGGGACGCTGTTCGACCATCCGCTGCTGCGGCTGGAGATCGCCGGGCGGCCCGCCTACCTGGAGCCGGACGTGATCGCGTTCCAGCTCGAAGGCCGGATGCACGTCATCGAGATCAAGTCGTTCGCGGTCGTGGACGGGCAGGCCGAGCCGGAGCAGGTCGCGGCGGCGGCCCGCCAGTCGGCGGTGTACGTGCTGGCGCTGCGGCGCCTGGCGGCCGAGCTCGGGCACGACCCGGCGCGCGTGTCGCACGAGGTGTTCCTCGTCTGCCCGGAGAACTTCTCGAACCGGCCCACCGCGACGCCGCTGGACGTGCGTCCCCAGCTCGCCGTCCTGGAACGGCAGCTCGCGCGCCTCACCCGCGTCGACGACATCCTCGCCGAGCTGCCGGACGACCTGACGTTCGCGCCCGGGGACGCGCTCGCGGAGTCCGTGCGGGCCGTCGAGGCGCGGTACGCGCCCGAGTGCATGGCGGGCTGCGAGATGGCGCTGTTCTGCCGGGACGAGGCGCGGGCGTGCGGCTCGACGGGCGCGCTCGGCCGGTCCGTCCGCGACGACCTCGGCGGCATCGACACGATCGGCGCCGCACTCGCGCTGGCGGACGGGTCGCTGCGTCCCTCCGACGACCTGGCCGAGACGGCCGAGCAGCTGCGCGCCGCGGCCCGGCTGCGCGACGAGGCGCTGCACGGGGCCGCGTGATCCGCCCATGAGTGCGCTGTCCTCGCTCGCGCGGTTGCAGGCGGCGGCCGCCGGGGTCGCGCAGCCGCTCGCGACCGTGCGGCACTGGCATGTCTCCGGCGCCCCGCTCGTGCTCGTCCCGTTGAAGCTCGCCGGGGAGGCGGCGGCGCCCCTGGCCGTGATGCTCGGCAGCGACCCCGACGACGCGACCCTGCTCGTGGTCCCGCAGCCGCGCAACCGCGACCTGCGGTTCGCCTTCGCGGCGAGCCTCGCCAAGCTCGTCCTGAACCACATCGAGACGAGCCGGGGCCCGGTCGAGGAGCTGCCGCCCGGCAAGGACGGCGAGGAGCGGATCCGGTACGGGGACGCGCCGCAGCTGCTCGTCCCGAACCGGGGCGGCGTCGCGTTCCTGCGGATGGTGGGCCGGTCGACGCGGTTCCGCAGCACCGAGGGCCCGTACGCGGTCGACCCCGCGGTACCGGTGCTCGGCCGGTGGCTGACGTGGTTCGCCGACCGCCACGACCATCCGGGGTCGTCGCTGCTGGGGGCGGCGACCGAGCTGCTGCGGCTGCACTGGGCGACGGGCCAGAGCTCGCTGGAGGACGGCAACCTCGCCGCGCTGATGGGCTGGATCGACCCGCCGGACGGCCTCGACGGGCCGGCCGCGGCGGCCCGCGCCGAGGACCCCGTCGTCTGCCCGCCCGCGGGCCCGACGACCGACCCGACGTTCGACAACGAGGTCCTCGCCCCCGCGATCGCCGGCTACGACCGGTCGAACGGAGCCCCGGCGGCCGAGGAGCGGCTGCGCGCCGCGGTCGCGAGCCAGCTCACCCCGACCTGGGACCTGATGTGGCGGGCCGTCGAGCTGCTGCGGGCCCTGCCGGAAGGAGCGAGCGTCCCGCGCCGCTGGGAGCGCGACCGGGACGCCTTCACCTATTACCACCAGACGTTCGGCGAGGCGTATCCTCAGGCGCGCCGCGACCCGCCCGTCCGGGCGGCGCGGCGGCTGCACGACCTCGAACGCGCGCAGGACGCCTACGACGCGCAGCGGGCGTTCGACGATCCCCTGGTGATGGCCGAGCACCGGCTGGCCGGCCAGGCGTTCGGCGGAACGGTCACCGAGTGCGACCCCACCCGGCTGGACGAGACGGGTAAACGGCCGAAGCTGCGCCCGCTGCTGCGGGTCGGCACGCGCGACCCGGTGCGGCTCGACGTCGGCACGACCGTGTGCAGCGCCGCCAGACCGGCGCTCAAGGGGAGGATCGTGGAGTTGGACGACGGCGGCGTGCTGCTGGAGCTGACCGGCGGGATGGGCCGCAAGCTCACCCCCGAGGCGGGCGCCGTCCCCGAGGTCGGCGACCGGGTGTGCTTCACCTCGCTGACGGAGGGCTCGTTCGGCGTGGCGAGGTTCCCCGACCGGGAGGACACGCCGTGGACGCACGGCGGGCCGCCCGTCGAGTACGTGCCCACCGACGAGGACGCCGAAGAGGAATGGTCGTGACCGAGCACGCGGGCCGCCATCTGGCGCCGGTGGCGGCGCGGGACCCGGAGCCGCCCCTGGAACCCGGCGAGGCCGCGGCGCGGGTCGTCGACGGCGTCCTGGCCGACCTCGGCGGCGGGCACCGCGGCGTGGTGGTCGACTCCCCGCCGGGAGCGGGCAAGTCGACGCTGGTGGTCCGCGCGGCCGCGCACCTGGCCGAGGCCGGCGAGCGGCTGATGATCGTGGCGCAGACCAACGAGCAGGTCGACGACCTCATCGACCGGATCGCCGCGAAGCACCCCGGCATCACGCTGGGGCGGCTGTCGGCGTCCGGCTACGTTCCGTCCGAGCGGGTCATGGCGCACCCGTCGGTGCGGGTGGCGCAGAAGGCCGACGACCTCGCCGACCGCACCGTCGTCATCGCGACGGGCGCGAAGTGGGCCACGCTCTCGGACGGGTCGTGGCCGTGGGCGATCGTCGACGAGGCGTACCAGATGCGTTCGGACCTGCTGCTGCGCATCGCCGGGCGGTTCGAGCGGGCGCTGTTCGTCGGCGACCCCGGCCAGCTCGACCCCTTCTCCACCGTCGAGGTCGAACGCTGGGCGGGCCTGACCTGGGACCCGATGCGCAGCGCCGTGTCGGTCCTGCTCGCGCACAACCCGGAGCTTCCCGTCCACCGGCTGCCGGTGTCCTGGCGGCTGCCCGCGTCGGCGGCGCCGGTGGTGTCGGAGGCGTTCTACCCGTTCACCGGGTTCCGCGCCGGGACGGGCCCGGGCGACCGGAGGCTGGAGTTCGCCGCGCGCGGCATGGGCACCACCTACGACCACGCGCTGGAGGAGGCGGCGGCCACCGGGTGGGCCCTCTACGAGCTGCCCGCCCGGCACACCCTGCGCACCGACTCCGAAGCCGTGCGCGCGACGGCGGCGCTCGCCGTCCGGCTGCTGCAGCGCGGCCCCGTCGCGCACTCCGAACTGGGCTCCGAACCGGTGGACGCCGCGCGCGTCGCGATCGGTGCGGCCCACCGCGACCAGGTCACCGCGATCCGCGCCGCGCTCGGCCCGCACGGCGAGGGCATCACCGTCGACACCGCCAACCGGCTCCAGGGCCGCGAGTACGACGTGACGGTCGTGCTGCACCCGCTGTCGGGGCGCCGCGACGCGACCGCGTTCCACCTGGAGTCGGGACGGCTGTGCGTGCTGGCGTCGCGGCACCGCCACGCGTGCGTCGTGGTGGCGCGCGCGGGCATCCCCGAGCTGCTGGACGCGCATCCGTCCGCCGAGCCGGTGCACCTCGGCGTGCCGGTCAAGTTTCCGGACGGGTGGGAGGCGAACCAGGCGGTCCTGGCCCATCTGGCCAAGCACCGCGTCGTCGGCGGCTAGCCGGCCCCGGGAGTGCGCGACGGCCGGTCAGACCCGTCCGGCGGTCGCGGCCCAGCGCCCGCCGTGCCGGCTGATGGTGATCGGATGGTCGAAGCACGCGCTGACCAGCTCGGTCGTGAGGACCTCGCCGGAGGGTCCGGAGGCGAGCACCCGGCCCTCGCGCAGCAGGAGCGCGTGGCTGGTGCTGACCGGCAGCTCCTCCAGATGGTGCGTGACGAGCACGGTGGTCAGGTCGGGGCGCTCGGCGCGCAGCTGGTCGAGGGCGGCGAGCAGCCGCTCCCGGGCGGCGACGTCCAGGCCCGTGGCGGGCTCGTCGAGCAGGAGCAGCGGCGGGTCGGGCATCAGCGCCCGCGCGATCAGCGCGCGTCCCCGCTCCCCCTGCGAGAGGTTCGGCCAGCGCGCGTCCGTGCGGTGCGTGAGGCCCATCAGCGCGATCAGCTCGTCCGCGCGGCGCAGCTCCCCCTCGGCGGGCGTCCAGCGCGGGACGAGCTCGATGGTGCCCGTCGCGCCTGTCAGGACGATCTCGCGGACCGTCCGCGCCGACTCCAGGGGGTGGCGCGGGTTGACCTGCCCGATCAGCCTGCGCAGCTCCTGGACGTCCACGCGGCCGAGCCGGCGCCCGAGGATCTCCGCCGTGCCGCGCGTCGGGTGGGCGTAGGCGCCGAGGACGCCGAGCAGCGTGCTCTTGCCGGCCCCGTTCGGGCCGATCAGCGCCCAGTGCTCGCCGCGCAGCACCGTCAGCGTGACGCGGTCGAGCAGCGTCCGCCGCTCGCGCACCAGATCGATCTTGTCGGCGTTCAGCACGACGTCGGGCACGGGACCTCCCGTTCGAGAGCACGGTATGTGGGCACGCGGGAGATGTGCGGCGTGCGGACGCGGGAGACCGGGGTCGCCGGGGCGGATGCGTCGGTGAAGGGTCATCACCGTACCCGAACGCCGCGGCCTGGTACGAGCGAGGCGTCCGGCCGGATACTGTGAGAGCCGGTGCCCCAGGGATCGGGGAGGGACATGGAGGACCTCGGCTTCATGTGCGCCCGCTGCGGCGGCGAGGTGCACGACGTGACGCACAACCGCGAGGGCACGCTCGACGGCGTCGGCTACCGCCACAACCGGCGGGTGGAGCCGTGGGACCACGAGCTGGAGCTCGCGGTCGGAGAGCCCGCCCCGCTCGACCGGGTATGCGATTTCTGCGGCGTCGCCGCGCCGCAGTGGCTCTACTACCCGACGCTCGATCCCGACGACACCGAGATGTTCGAGGTCGAGCTCGACACCACGCACCTGTCGGACGACGACACCGCCGTGGCCGTCCTCAACATGCTCTATCCCTGGTACGGGTGTGACACGTGCTCGGTCCTCGTCGCCGACCGCAACGTCGACCTGCTCATCGCCCGCGCCCTCGACCGGACCCCCGTCCCCGCGGACGGCCCCGTCGACGAGGACACCGTCCGCGCCCGGCTGCGGGGCTCCCTCTCGGTCTTCTTCACCACCCGTCCGGGCAGGCCGCAGCCTTCCCGGGCCGTGTAGCGCGCGCGGCGCCCGGCTACCCCCGGGGGGTGGGATGTCGGTGGGGCTCAATATGATCGGTCCCGTTTTGGTTTGGTGTACGTGAGCACGGGGGACATAGAGATGATCATCGAGAGGCGGTTCCACGGGCCGGAGGGGTCCGGGAACGGCGGGTACGTGGCGGGGCGCCTGGCGGGGCGGGTGCCGATCGACACGGTGACCGTGACGCTGCGGCGGCCGCCGCCGCTGGAGACCGAGCTCGCCGTCACGGTGGAGGACGAGCGCGGGCACAGCGCGCGGCTGTGGGACGGCGAGCGGCTCGTCGCCGAGGCGCTGGCCGGCGCGATCGTGGTGCCGCCCATCGCGGCCGTCCCGTTCGAGGAGGCGCTCAAGGCGGCGGAGAAGTACCGGGCGGCGGAGAACCACCCGTTCCCCGGCTGCTTCGTCTGCGGGCCGGAGCGCGAGCCCGGCGACGGGCTGCGGCTCGAACCCGGCCCCGTCGCCGAGGGCACCGTCGCGGCACCGTGGATCCCCGAGCGGGTGCCCGAGCGGGAGCTGGTGTGGGCCGTGCTGGACTGCCCCGGCGGCTGGTCGTTCGACGTCGCGGGCCGCCCGGCGGTCCTCGGCACGATGACGGCGCAGGTCATGGACGTGCCGGACGCCGGTGAGCGGTGCGTGGTGATGGGGTTCGCGCGCAGCCGCGAGGGCCGCAAGATGCACGCGGCGACGGCCCTGTACGGGGCCGACGGGCGGCTGCTGGGCCGCGCCGAGCAGATCTGGATCGAGGTCGATCCCGAGACGTTCGGGCGCTGACCGTCCGGCTGACGTTCCGACGGCGCAGCCGCCCGAGTCCGCCTGTTTCGGCGAATTGTGCCGTCCGACACTGTCACGCGCGCCGGATCCGCTGTTCAATCTGAGCTTCCGCGGAAAACGGGAGGCCGATCGATGCGCGGAGACGGGTTACTCATCGTGGGGCTGGCGGCGCTGGCCGTGTACACGGGGGCTTACTGGGAGCACGCCCGCCGCGCCGCGGTGGACATGGGGCAGAGCCGCCGGAGGGTCCCCGCGCCGCGGCGCACCGCGGCGAAGGAGCGCGACCAGGTCCTGATGTCCGCCTCGGTGGCGGCGCTGGCGCTTGCTCTGCTTCTGGTGGCCGGCCTCGGCTGAGCCCGGGACGGCGCGGCCGGCCCGGGCGTCGACGGTCAGGGGCCGGTGAACAGGGGGTCTTCCCGGTCCGCGCCGTTGAGGGGGCGGACCTGGTTCGGGGGGTTGCCGCCCGGGGCGAGGTGGCCGCCGGTGGTCGAGGCGGGCGTCCCGTTCGGGACGGGAGGCTGGTTCGGGACGGGGGCCCCGAGAGGCGCCGGCGCGCCGGGGCGGGCCGGGGCGCCGGCCGGGAAGGGGCCGCCGATCGGCGGCGGGCCCGGCGGCATGCCGGGCCCCGGGCCCGGGGCGGGGGCTCCGGTGGGCGGCACGCCAGGCGGGGGCGCCGGGTGGCCGCCGCCTGACATCCGCCCCCCGGGCGGGAAGTTCGACGACAGCGTGTTGTGGGTGAGCTGGTCGATCTGGCGGCGGGCGCGGTCGGCCTCCGCGCGGGCGGCGTCGCGCTCCTCGGCGAGTGCGGTGAGGGCGGCCTGCTGCTCGGCGACCGACTGCGACAGCTGCCGCAGCTGCACCGCCTGGTCGTTCACCTTGGTGTTCAGCTCGTCCCGCTCGGCCGTCGCGGCCGCGGCCTGGGACAGGGCGGTGTCGCGCTCCTTGACGGCCTCGTCGGCGCGGGCGTTGGCGCGGACGACCTCCGCCTCGGCCTCCGACTGGGCGCGCATCGCGGTGGTGCGCTCGGCCTCGGCCTTGCTGGCGGCCTGCATGGCGCGCTGCCGCTGGGCCTCGGTGTCGCGCATGGCGTTGCGCAGGTCCTCGGCGCCCTGCTTGGCCACCGCGGCCTCCACGCGCTGCGTCTCGGCGGCGCTCTCCGCCTCGGCGAGCTTGGCGTGCAGGCCGACGAGCTCGGCCCGGGCGGCCTCCAGCGCGGCGAGCAGCTCGGTCTCCCGGGCCGCGACCCGGTCGCGCTCGCTCTCGGCGGCGAGCTTGGCCGTCATGGACTGCTGCGCGATCTGGTGGGCCTCCTCCCACGCCTGCTGCGCGGCGTCGCGCTTGGCGGTGGCGAGCCTGGCCTCCTCGCGGGCGCGGCTCGCCTCCCCCTCGGCCGTGTCGGCGCGCTTGCGGGACGAGACGGCCTCGTGCCACGCCTCCTCGGCCTTGCGCTGGGAGGCGTCGCGCTCGCTCTGCGCGATGGCGAGCTCGCGGGCGGCCTCGGCCCGCACCTCGGCGACGCGGCGCTCCACGCCGGCGACGCTCAGCTCGGAGGTCAGCGAGTCGGCGAGCGCGTCGGCGGCCCGCTCCATCCGCTCGACGATCTCCCACGCCGACGCGACCTGCCCGGTGAGGCCCGGCGCGTCCCGGCCGCGGTCGCGGCGCTCGCGCGCCTCGCGGGCGCAGGCGCCGTCGTTGTCCTGGCAGTAGCGGACGGTGCGGGCGGCGCCGACCGGCTGCGGGACGGGGCGACCGCAGTTGGCGCACGGCCAGACCGTGACCGGGTCGCCCATGCGCGCGACCGCGGTCTCGGCGGGCGCCCCGCCCCCCGTGCCCTGGTACGCCGTGCCCTTGTGCACCGTGCCCTCGGAGACCGCGCCCTGGGGAGCCGCGGCCGTCTCCTCGGGGCCGCTATTGTCGCGCTCATCGCTGTTAGGCATGGAATGAACCTTACGCACCCCTGCCCGTCACTGCAGTGACTTGGGTGGTACATGTGGGGGCGCCCACTTCGCCGGAAAGTGAGCGGCCAACTCGTCGGTGGCCTCGATGAGACGGTCCCGCGTGCCGGGCTCGCCGCCGCCGTGCCCGGCGTCCTCGACGACGTGGAATCTCGCCTCCGGCCACGCGCGGTGCAGGTCCCACGCCTGCTCCAGCGGCGTCTTCACGTCGTAGCGCCCGTTCACGATCACCGCGGGGATGTGCCGGACGCGGTCCACGCCCCCGAGCAGCCCCTCGGGCGGGAGGAAGCCTCCGTTCGCGATGTAGTGGTGCATGATGCGGGCGAAGGCCACCGTCACCGCGTCGTCCAACTCCGGCGGCGGGACGGGCAGGAGCGTGTTGGCCGCCATCTCCCACGCGGCCCAGGCGCGGGCGGCGGGGAGCCGGACGGCCGGGTCCGGGTGGCCGACGCGGCGGCCGTAGGCGGCCAGCAGGTCGTCCTGCTCGGCGGGCGGGATCGCGTCCCGGAACGCGGCCCACTCGGCGGGGAACAGCCGCGCCGCGCCGGTGGGGGTCAGCCCCCACGGCTCGTCCCACGGACGGACGAGGTAGATGCCGCGCAGCACCATGGCGGCGACCCGGTCGGGGTGCGTCTGCGCGTACGCGAGCGCGAGGGTGCTCCCCCAGCTGCCGCCGAACACGAGCCAGCGTTCGATCGACAGGTGCTCGCGCAGCCGCTCCATGTCGGCCACCAGGTGCGGCGTGGTGTTGCGGTCGAGCGGCACCGCGGGGTCGCCGGCGCCGGGCAGGCTCCGGCCGCAGTTGCGCTGGTCGAACAGGACGACGCGGTACCGGGCCGGGTCGAAGAACCGCCGGTGGTCGGGCAGCAGCCCCCCTCCGGGCCCGCCGTGCAGGAAGACCGCGGGCAGTCCGTCGGGATTGCCGCAGGTCTCCCAGTAGACGCGGTCGCCGTCGCCGACGTCCAGCAGCCCGGAGTCGTAGGGCTCGATCGGTGGGTAGTACTCCCGCAAGGCCATGTCCCAGTATCACCCGACATGATCACGCGTCGTCCCGCCGCTCCCCCGCCCGCGTGACCCGCTACCCTCCCGGCATGACGCAGCCGACGTGCACGCAGTGCGAGGGCGACGACCTCGAACCGGGCTTCATCGAGGACGCGGGCGAGCACTCCAAGGGCTACGCCCGCTGGATCCTCGGCCCGCTGGAGAAGGGCTTCCTCGGCGGCGCGAAGCGCATGGGCCGGCCCCGCTGGCAGATCGACGCCCTGCGGTGCCGCCGGTGCGGGCACCTGGAGCTGTTCGCGCGCACGCCCGTCTAGAGCTGGGCCATCGCCTTGCGGATGCGCTTGTCGGAGACGGGGAAGCGCGTGCCGAGCTGCTGGGCGAAGAGGCTGACCCGCAGCTCCTCCAGCATCCAGCGGATCTGCCGGGCCGGCTCCTCCTCGCGCCGGGACGGGGGAAGCCGGCGCAACGCCTGGTCGTACTCCTGCGCCAGCACCTCGACCTGGTGCGCGAGCATGCGGTCGCGTCCCGGGTTCTCGGGAAGCTTGTCGAGCCTCACCTGCAGGGCGCGCAGGTAGCGCGGCAGGTCCGGCAGCCGGGCCCAGCCGGTCGCGGTGACGAACCCCGGCCGCACCAGCGTGCCGAGATGGCCGCGGACGTCGGTGAGCGCGGGCACGAGCGTGAGACTCGCCGTACCGCGCAGCCGCCGGTCGATCTCGTGCGACTCCGCGAGGATCCGCTCGACCAAGGCGACGATCTGGGCCGTCGCGTCGTGCAGGTCGGCGCGGACCCGGTCGTACAGGGTGCGGAAGCCGTCCTCGTCCCACGCGGGCCCGCCCGCTTCGGCGATGAGCCGGTCGGCGGCGGCGGTGACGCAGTCGTCGAACAGCGCCGCGACGGAGCCGTGCGGGTTGTGGCTGAGCGCCAGCTTGCCCTGGTTGGTCAGGCGGCTCTGGATGAGCTTCACCGGCGACGGCGCGTTCAGCAGGATCAGCCGCCGCGTGCCGAGCCACATCGCGCGGCGCTGCTCGGCCTCCGTCTCGTACATGCGAACGGCGACGGCGTCGCCCTCGTCGGTGAGCGCCGGATATGCCTTGACGTCGTACCCGGCCTGGTTGCGCTCGTAGGTGCGGGGCAGCTCGCCGATCGTCCACGCGGTGAGCCCGGACCGCTCGATCGTGGACGCGGCCTTGGACAGCGTCCCGCGCACCTTCCCGGCGAGGCGGCGTTTCAGCTCGTCCAGGTCGGTGCCCTCCCCGAGGGTCCGGCCCGCCGCGTCCAGGACCCGGAAGGTGATGCGCAGGTGGGCGGGCAGCCGGGACGGGTCCCACGCCTCCCGCGCGACCGGCACGCTCGTCATCGCGGTCAGCTCGCGCTCCAGGGCGTCCAGCAGCGGCTCGGTGCGCGGCGCGACGCGATCGAGGATCTTGCGGGCGTAGTCGGGCGCCGGGACGAAGTTGACGCGCAGCAGCTTCGGCAGCGACCGGATCAGCTCGGTGACCAGTTCGGCGCGCAGGCCCGGCACCTGCCAGTCGAAGCCGGCGGGCCGCACCTGGTTGAGGACCTGGACGGGGATGTGCACGGTGACGCCGTCGGCGTCGGTGCCCGGCTCGAACTGGTAGGTGAGCCGCAGCCGCAGCGCGCCCTGCTGCCACACGTCCGGGTAGTCGGACTCGCTGACGCCGCCCGCCGACTCGTTGATGAGCATCGACTTCTCGAACCCGAGCATGTCGGGGTCGGCGCGCCGGGCCTTCTTCCACCAGGCGTCGAAGTGCCGCCCGGAGACGACGTCCTCGGGGATCCGCGCGTCGTAGAAGTCGAAGAGGGTCTCGTCGTCGACGAGGATGTCGCGGCGCCGCGCGCGGTGCTCCAGCTCCTCCACCTCGTCCAGCAGGGCGCGGTTGTCGTGGAAGAACCGGTGGTGGGTCTCCCAGTCGCCCTCGACGAGCGCGTGCCGGATGAACAGCTCGCGCGACAGGGCCGGGTCGATGGCGCCGTAGTTGACGCGGCGGTCGGCGACGATCGGGACCCCGTAGAGGGTGACCTTCTCGCGCGCCATGACGGCCGCCTGCTTCTTCGACCAGTGCGGCTCGCTGTAGTTGCGCTTCACCAGGTGCTGCGCGAGGGGTTCGACCCACTCGGGCTCGATCCGGGCGTTGATCCGCCCCCACAGCCGGGACGTCTCGACCAGCTCCGCCGACATCACCCAGCGCGGCGGCTTCTTGAACAGCGACGACCCCGGGAACACCGCGAACTTCGCGCCCCGGGCGCCGAGGTACTCCTGCCCGCGCCGCTGCTTGTCCTTCTTGTCGACGTCCATCAGCCCGATGTGGGACAGCAGGCCGGCGAGCAGCGAGGTGTGGATGCGGTCGGGCGGCGCGTCGGCGGTGTTGAGCGTGACGCCGAGGGACCTGGCGACCTGCTTGAGCTGGCCGTGCAGGTCCTGCCACTCGCGGATGCGCAGGTAGTGCAGGAACTCGTTCTTGCACATGCGGCGGAACGCGCTGCCCGACAGCTCCGCCTGCCGCTCGCGCAGGTAGTTCCACAGGTTCAGGTAGGCGAGGAAGTCGGAGCCGGGGTCGGCGAACCGGCGGTGCCGCTCGTCGGCGGCCTGCTGGTTCTCGGCGGGACGCTCGCGCGGGTCCTGGATGGACAGCGCCGCCGCGATGATCAGCACCTCGCGGACGCAGCCGTTGCGGTCGGCCTCCAGGATCATGCGCCCGAGCCGCGGGTCGACGGGCAGCTGGGCCAGCCGGCGGCCGAGCGGGGTGAGGCGCTTGCGCGGGTCCTTCTCGGCGGGGTCGATCGCGCCGAGTTCGTGCAGGAGCTCCACGCCGGCCTTGACGTTGCGGCGGTCGGGCGGCTCCACGAACGGGAACGCGGCGATGTCGCCGAGGCCGAGCGCGGTCATCTGCAGGATGACCGACGCGAGGTTGGTCCGCAGGATCTCCGGCTCGGTGAACTCCGGGCGGGACTCGAAGTCCTCCTCGGAGTACAGCCGGATGCACACGCCCTCGGAGACGCGGCCGCAGCGGCCCTTGCGCTGGTTCGCCGAGGCCTGCGAGACCGGCTCGATCGGGAGCCGCTGCACCTTCAGCCGGTGGCTGTAGCGGGAGATGCGCGCGGTGCCGGGGTCGACGACGTACTTGATGCCGGGGACGGTCAGCGACGTCTCCGCGACGTTGGTGGCGAGCACGACCCGCCGCCCGCGGTGCGGCTGGAACACCCGGTGCTGCTCGGCCGACGACAGCCGCGCGTACAGCGGCAGGACCTCGGTCGTCCCGCGCCGGCGGGTGAAGTGCTTGGTGAGCGCGTCGGCGGTGTCGCGGATCTCCCGCTCGCCGCTGAGGAACACCAGGACGTCGCCGGGCTCCTCGCGGCCGAGCTCGTCGACCGCGTCGACGATCGCCTGGACCTGGTCGCGGTCGGGGTCGGCGGACGGGTCGTCCGGGTCGGTGACGGGGCGGTACCTGACCTCGACCGGATAGGTGCGCCCGGACACCTCCACGATCGGCGCGTCCCCGAAGTGCGCGGAGAACCGCTCCGGGTCGATCGTCGCGGAGGTGATGATCACCTTGAGGTCGGGGCGGCGCGGCAGGATCTCCCTGACGTAGCCGAGGAGGAAGTCGATGTTCAGGCTGCGCTCGTGCGCCTCGTCGATGATGAGCGTGTCGTACTGGCGCAGCAGCCGGTCGGTCTGGATCTCGGCGAGCAGGATGCCGTCGGTCATCAGCTTCACGAGCGTGTCGTCGCTCGACCGGTCGGTGAAGCGCACCTTGTAGCCGACGGTCTCGCCGAGTTCGGTGCCGAGCTCCTCGGCGATGCGGTCGCCGACCGTCCGCGCGGCGAGCCGCCGCGGCTGGGTGTGGCCGATGGAGCCGAGCACGCCCCTGCCCAGTTCGAGGCAGATCTTGGGGATCTGAGTCGTCTTGCCGGAGCCGGTCTCGCCCGCGACGATCACGACCTGGTGGTCGCGGATCGCGGCGAGGATGTCGTCCTTCTTCTGCGACACCGGCAGCTGCGCCGGATATGTGATCTCGGGCACGGCGAGACGCCGCCGCTCGACCCGCCGCTCGGCGGCCTCGACCTCGGCGGCGATCTCCTCGGCGACCTTCGCCCGGCGCGCGGCGTCCCGCGTCTTCTGGGCGCCGTCGATCCTGCGGCGCAGCCGGTGCTGGTCGCGCAGCATCAACTGCGGCAGGCGCGCGCGCAGGCCGGCGAGCGGCGATTCCACACTCGTCCCCATAACCATCGACAAGGATAGGGTTCCAGGCCCCCAGGGCCCCGCTCACCCCACAACCTTCGCACCGTAGCCGGAACACCCCGGCCAGTGCGATCCATTATCCGGCCCTTACAACGCCGTGCCGGTAAGCCGCATTCCTCCTCCCCCGGCCACGATCCGCGCCTGATCCTTCACCCAAAGCCACTGCGCGGGGCCCGGCCCGTCATTCATGATTGGGAGACGTGGAGACCCCGATCGCCGCCGGGCGCTACCGGATCGACAGCCACCTCGGATCCGGCGGCTTCGCCTCGGTCTGGCTGGGGCACGACCCCGACCTCGACTCCCCCGTCGCGATCAAGATCCTGGCCGGCCACTGGACCCTGCGCACCGACGTGCGGGACCGGTTCGTCCAGGAGGCGCGGCTGCTGCGCCGCGCCGACTCGCACCGGCTGGTGCAGGTCTTCGACATCGGGGAGCTGCCGGACGGCCGGCCCTACTTCGTGATGACCTACGCCGACCGCGGCACGCTGGCCGAGCGGCTCGCCGGCGGGCCGCTCCCGCCGGGCGAGGCGCTGCGCACCGCACAGGAGATCATCCGGGGCGTGCAGGAGCTGCACGACCTCGGCATCGTGCACCGCGACCTGAAGCCGTCCAACGTGCTGCTGCGGTCGGCCCCCGGCGGCGGCGAGCGCATCATGATCGCCGACCTCGGCATCGCGCGCACCGGGGAGCACCTGTCGAGGCTGACGCTGCCCGCCGGATCGCCCGGCTACATGGCGCCCGAGCAGACGCAGGTGGACGGCGCGCCGGACCGCCGCGCGGACGTCTACGGCCTGGGCGCGCTGACCCACCACCTGCTGACCGGGGAGCCGCCGGCCATGCCCCCGCGCCCGCTCGGGCAGACCCTGGCCGCGGTCCCCTCCGGGGTCGGCGCGGCCGTGATGCGCGCGCTCGATCCCGACCGTGACAGGCGCTGGGCGACGGCGGCGGACTTCGGGGAGGCGCTGGCGCGGGCCTCCGGGGAGACGCGCACCGGCGCGCTCGCGCCGAGAGGGCGCCCGCCGGGCGAGCACCGGCGCGGCCGGCGGGCGGCGGTCGCGGCGGCCGGTGCGGCCGCCGCGGTGGCCGTGGCCGCCGTCGCGTTCGCGGGGCTCCCCCACCGGGGCGACGGCGGCACTCCCCCGCAGGAGCGGAACAGGCAGTGGCTGCGGGCGGGGTCCGACGTCCCCGCCCGCTACCGCGACCTGGTGGTCCAGGCCGGGACGTGGTGCGAGCTGCGCGGGCTGAGCCCGGCGCTGATCGCGGCGATGCTGAAGGCGGAGAGCGGCTACGACCCGCACCTGTCCGACCCGGCGCACGACGAGTACGGCATCGCCCGGTGGACGCCGCATGTGCTGGCGTTCTGGCAGCCCGGCGGCCTCGACAACCCCGAGCCGAGGCCCGCCCAGATCACCCCGGAGCTGTCGATCCCCGCGATGGGCCGGTTCCTGTGCTACTGGGGGAAGGACCTCAAGAACGTGCCGGGCGACCCGGCCCTGAACCTGGCCGCCGCCTACCGCACCTCCGCCACGACGGTCGTGAAGTCGGGCGGCGTCCCGGCGCGGGTCCGGCCGTACGCCGAGAAGGTTCGCTGGTACCTGAACGACTACCGGCCGCGCTGACGACGACCCGCCGCGCCGGGCGGCGGCCGCCGGTCAGCCGGCTCCGTAGACGGGTTCGGGGGCGGGGGCCTTCGCCAGGAGGTCCGTGACGACGTCGCCGACCTCCGCCGGGTCCCACCTCGCGCCCTTGTCCGCGGCGGGGCCGTGGCGGAAGGCGTCCATCACGCAGATCCTGCCGCCCTCGGCCTCGAACACCCGCCCGGTGACGTCCCGCGACTGCGCGGAGCCGAGCCAGACCACGAGCGGCGAGACGTTCTCGGGCGCCATGGCGTCGAACTCGCCCTCGGCGGGGGCGGCCATCGTCTGCGCGAAGACCTCCTCGGTCATCCGGGTGCGGGCGGCGGGCGCGATCGCGTTGACCGTCACGCCGTAGCGGGCGAGCTCGGCGGAGGCCACGAGGGTCAGCCCGACGATGCCCGCCTTGGCGGCGGAGTAGTTGCCCTGGCCGACGCTGCCGAGCAGCCCGGCGCCGGAGGAGGTGTTGACGACGCGCGCGTCCACGGCGCGGCCGGCCTTGCTCTCGGCCCGCCAGTACCGCCCGGCGTGCTTGAGCGGCAGGAAGTGGCCCTTGAGGTGCACGCGCATGACGGCGTCCCACTCGTCCTCGCCGAGGTTGACCAGCATCCGGTCGCGCAGGAACCCGGCGTTGTTGACGAGGGTGTCCAGCCGCCCGAACGCGCCGGTCGCCGCGGCGACCAGCGCGGCGGCGCCCTCGTCGGTGGCGATGTCGTCGGTGCTGGCGACCGCCCGCCCGCCGAGCGCCTCGATCTCCCGCACGACGTCGTGGGCGGGGCCCTCGGAGGCGTCGCCGGTGCCGTCGCGCGCGACGCCGAGGTCGTTGACGACGACGAGGGCGCCCTGCCGGGCGAACTCCAGCGCGTGCGCGCGGCCGAGGCCGCGTCCGGCGCCGGTGACGGCGACCACCCGGTCCTTGCAGATCATCGCGTTTCCTCCTTGATGACGGTGGCGGCGTCCAGGAAGGCGGGGCGCTCTCCCCCGCCGTGCACCTGCATCGACGAGCCGGTCACGTAGGACGCCAGGTCGGACGCCAGGAACACGCAGGCGGCGCCGATGTCGTAGGGGTCGGCGAGGCGGCCCAGCGGGACGGTCGCCGCCACCGCGGCGACGCCGTCCTCGTCCCCGTAGTGCAGGTGCGCCAGCTCGGTGCGGACCATCCCGAGGACCAGCGTGTTGACCCGGATGTGCGGCGCCCACTCGACGGCCAGGGACTGGGTGAGGTTGTGCAGCCCCGCCTTGGCGGCGCCGTAGGCGGCGGTGCCGGGCGAGGGGCGCACCCCGCTGACGCTGCCGATGTTGATCACCGAGCCGCCCCCGGCCTCCATGATCCGCGGGCGCAGCGCGCGGGCCATGATCAGCGGGGCCGTCAGGTTCAGCTCCATGATCTTGACGTGGGTGCGCAGGGAGCCGTCGGCCACCGGCAGGTACGGGGCGCCGCCCGCGTTGTTGACGAGCACGTCCACGCGGTCGAGGCCGTCCGCGAAGGCCTGCACGGCGTCGGGGTCGCGCACGTCCAGCGAGACGAACCGGGCGGCCCGCCCTCCGGCCTCGGGCACCGCCTCCGGCTCGCGGCGGGCGACCGCGACCACGTCGGCTCCGGCCTCCAGGAAGGCGCGGCTGATCCCGGCGCCCACCCCGCGGACGCCGCCCGTCACCACGACGGTCCTGCCCTCCAGGTCGAGCGTCAGTGACATGCCGCCTCCGGTTCCGAGTACCCCGCGCCCTCCGGCTCCGATGACATTCCGCCTCCTCCGGACGGCTCTGCTACCGTCTGTTCTAACAAATGTTTGGTGGAAAGGTAGCGCATGGGAGTCTCCACCACGACCCTGGACGGGGTCGCCGAGATCGTCGTGGACGCGCCGCCGGTCAACGCCCTGACCGTCGCGGGCTGGTACGAGCTGGCCGACGCGGTGCTCGCGGCGGGCCGCGACCCCGGGGTCGGCGCCGTCGTGCTCCGCGCCGAGGGCCGGGGCTTCAACGCGGGCGTCGACATCAAGGAGATGCAGAGCACCGAGGGCCACGCCGCGCTGGTCGGCGCCAACCGCGGCTGCTTCGCGGCGTTCGCGGCCGTCTACGACTGCGAGGTCCCGGTCGTGGCCGCGGTGCACGGCTTCTGCCTCGGCGGCGGCGTCGGCCTGGCGGGCAACGCCGACATCGTGATCGCCTCGCGGGACGCCTACTTCGGGCTGCCCGAGGTCGACCGGGGCGCGCTCGGCGCCGCCACCCACCTCGCCCGGCTCGTCCCGCAGCACCTGATGCGGGCGATGGTCTACACGTGCCGCAACGTCACGGCCGAGGAGCTGCACCACCACGGCTCGGTGCTGGAGGTCGTCCCGGCCGGGGAGCTGCGCGCCAAGGCGATGGAGGTCGCCGCCGGCATCGCCGCGAAGGACCGGTACGTGATCCGGCGTGCCAAGGAGTCGCTCAACGGCATCGACCCGGTCGACGTCAGGCGCAGCTACCGCTACGAGCAGGGGTTCACGTTCGAGCTGAACCTGGTCGGCGCGGGCGACGAGCACCGCGACGCCTTCGTCGCCAAGGGGGGCCGATGAGTTCCAAGGTGATGTCCGTCGAGGAGATCGCGGGGTCGCTGGAGAGCGGCATGACGATCGGGATCGGCGGCTGGGGCTCGCGGCGCAAGCCGATGGCGCTGGTGCGGGCGATCCTGCGCTCCCCCGTCACCGACCTCACCGTCGTCGCCTACGGCGGGCCGGACGTGGGGCTGCTGTGCGCGGCGGGCAAGGTCCGCAGGCTCGTCACCGCGTTCGTGACGATGGACTCGATCCCGCTGGAGCCGCATTTCCGGCAGGCGCGCCAGTCCGGGGCCATCGAGCTGACCGAGTACGACGAGGGCATATTCATGTTCGGGCTGTACGCGGCGGCGCACCGGCTGCCGTTCCTGCCCACCCCGGTCGGCCTCGGCTCCGACGTGATGAGGGTCAACCCGGAACTGCGGACGGTCCGGTCGCCCTACGAGGACGGGCAGGAGCTCGTCGCCGTCCCCGCCCTGCGGATGGACGCGGCGCTGGTGCACATGAACCGCGCCGACGCGCGCGGCAACGCCCAGTACCTCGGCCCCGACCCGTACATGGACGACCTGTTCGCCAAGGCGGCCGACCGGACCTACGTGTCGTGCGAGCGGCTCGTCGACACCGCCGACTTCGCCAAGGAGGGGCCGGTGCAGTCGCTGCTGATCAGCCGGTCGCAGGTGGCGGGCGTGGTGGAGACCCCGAACGGCGCGCACTTCACCGACTGCCTGCCCGACTTCGGGCGGGACGAGGCGTTCCAGAAGCTGTACGCGCAGTCGGCGGCCGATCCCGACCGGTGGGCGGCCTTCAGCGAGCGGTTCCTTTCCGGCGACGAGGCCGCCTACCAGGACGCGGTCCGGGTCTGGCGGGAGGAGGCGCGATGAGCGAGGCGACGAGGGCCGAGGTGTGCGCGGCCGCGTGCGCGGACCTGTTC
This sequence comes from Actinomadura sp. NPDC048021, assembly GCF_040653135.1. NCBI lineage: Bacteria > Bacillati > Actinomycetota > Actinomycetes > Streptosporangiales > Thermomonosporaceae > Actinomadura > Actinomadura sp. NPDC048021. The sequence continues at coordinate 15,982 of NZ_JBEZJQ010000033.1, read as the reverse complement.
CGGGGCGACGGGGAGATCGTCGCGGCCGCGGTGGCCGGGTTCGTCCCGATGCTGGGGTCCCGGCTGGCGCGCGCGACGTTCGCGCCCGACCTCCTGACCACCGACGGCGGGCCGTCGCTGAGCGCCGAGCCCGTCCCGCTCGGCGCGCAGGCAGGGACGGTCGAGGGCTGGCTGCCCTTCCGCGACCACCTGTGGCTCGTCCTGAACGGGCGGCGGCACGTGGTGATGGGGCCGAGCCAGATCGACGCGCACGGCAACACCAACATCTCGTGCATCGGCGACTGGAAGCAGCCCTCGCGGCAGCTCCTCGGCGTGCGCGGCGGGCCGGGGAACACGCTGCTGAACACGACGAGCTACTGGGTGCCGAAGCACTCGGCGCGCGTGTTCACCGAGAAGGTCGACATGGTGAGCGGCGTCGGCTGGGACCGGGGCGCGCACGAGATCCGCGCCGTGGTGACCAACCTGGCCGTGCTCGACTTCGAGACCCCCGAGAGACGGATGCGGCTGCGCTCGGTCCACCCCGGCGTGGGCGTCGAGGACGTGGTCGCGGCCACCGGCTTCGAGCTCGCCGTCCCGGCCGAGGTGCCCGAGACGCGGCTGCCGGACGCCGAGGAACTGCGGATCATGCGCGAGGTCCTCGACCCCAAGGGACTGCGCGAGCGGGAGGTCCCAGCATGAGCGAAGCGAACCGGGGGGTCGCCTCCTCGCAAGGAGCAGGCGTGAGCGGGGCGGGCGCCGGGCAGGTGCTCGACACTCCGCTGACCCGGCTGACGGGTGTGCGGCACCCGGTCGTCCAGACGGGCATGGGATGGGTGGCCGGGCCGCGGCTCGTCACGGCCGTGGCGAACGCGGGCGGGCTCGGCGTGCTGGCGTCGGCGACGATGACGCTCGACCAGCTCGCGGACGCGATCCACGAGGTCAAGGAGCGCACGGACGCCCCGTTCGGGGTCAACCTGCGGGCCGACGCCGGGGACGCGGGCGACCGCATCGACCTGCTCATCAAGGAGGGCGTGAAGGTCGCCTCCTTCGCGCTCGCGCCCAGGCGGGAGCTGATCGCCAAGCTCAAGGACGCCGGGCTCGTGGTGATCCCGTCGGTCGGCGCGCGGCGGCACGCGGAGAAGGTCGCGGGCTGGGGGGCCGACGCCGTCCTGGTGCAGGGCGGAGAGGGCGGCGGGCACACCGGCCCCGTCGCCACCACGCTGCTGCTCCCCCAGGTTGTGGACGCCGTCGACATCCCGGTGATCGCGGCCGGCGGCTTCTTCGACGGGCGCGGCCTCGCCGCCGCGCTCGCCTACGGCGCCGCGGGCGTCGCGATGGGCACCCGGTTCCTGCTGACGTCCGACAGCTCGGTTCCGGACGCGGTCAAGCAGGTCTACCTCCGGACCGGCGAGACCGTGGTGACGCGCCAGGTGGACGGCATGCCGCACCGCGTGCTGCGCAGCGGCCTGGTCGACGCGCTGGAGGACTCCGGCCGCGTCGGCGGGCTCGTCCGGGCGCTGCGCAACGGCGCCCGGTTCAAGAAGCTGTCCGGCATGTCGTGGCGGGAGATGATCGCCGACGGGAAGGCGATGAAGCACGGCAAGGACCTGTCGTGGTCGCAGGTCCTGATGGCCGCCAACACGCCCATGCTGTTGAAGGCCGCCATGGTGGACGGCCGGCCCGACCTCGGCGTGATGGCGTCGGGGCAGGTCGTCGGCGTGATCGACGACCTGCCGGACTGCGCCGACCTGATCGGCTCCATCGTGCGGCAGGCGGCCGAGGCCATCGCCGCGCAGCGCTCGTACCTGGCGGGCGACGGGGCCCGCAACGGTTAGGACGGGCCTTCGCCCAGGCCGCGCAGCACGGCCGCCAGGCCCCCGCGGAACTCCTCGTCGGGGCCGATCCGGCGGCCGTGCCGCGCGGTCCGCGACAGGTGGGGGAACGCGTCGGCGGGCAGCCCGGCGAGCACGGCGGTCCCCTCCCCCTCCAGCCCGCCCAGGTGCTCCAGCTGGATCGCGCCGACGATGTAGGCGATCAGCGCGCGGAGCGCGATCGCCGCGCGCGGGCCGGCGAAGCCCGCGTCGGCGAGGATTCCGGCGACCGTCTCGCCCCAGCAGAGCGATCCCGCCGATTCGTGCCTTCGGGTGAGCGTCAGCGGCATGATCGCGGCGTGGGCGCCGAACGCGTCCCGCAGCCGCAGGGCCATCGTCTCGACCCGCGCCTCCCACGGCCCGGCGGGCGGCGGCGCGGCGTCGACCTCGGCGTAGACCAGGTCGACGACCAGCCCTTCCAGTTCCTCGCGGTCGCGCACGTACCGGTAGAGCGCCATGGTGCTCATTCCGAGCTCCTCGGCGACGGCGCGCATGGAGAGCCCGGCGAGGCCGTCCCGGTCGATGACGGCGAGCGCGGCTCCCGCGAGCCGCTCGGTGCTGAGGGAGCGTGGTCGAGGCATGGCGCTTGACAGCGTATGACATACGCTTACCCTCGTAGGCGTACGTCATACTCCTAAAAGGACCGCCCATGCATCTGGCACCCGGTTCCCATGTCCCCGCGCGGGAGCTGACCCCGGTCTCCGGGCCGCCGGTTCCCGTCCCCGACCCCGGCCGCCTCGTCCACCTGCAGTTCCGCCGGTTCGCCGGCTGCCCGATCTGCAACCTGCACCTGCGCTCGATCGTGCTGCGGCACGGCGAGATCGAGGCCGCCGGGATCAGCGAGGTCGTGGTCTTCCACTCCACCGCGGAGGAGCTGCGCGAGTACGTCGGCGACCTGCCGTTCCCCGTGGTCGGCGACCCGGCGAAGCGGCTGTACGCCGAGTTCGGCGTCGAGTCGGCGCGGCGCGCGCTGCTCGCCCCGCGCGTGTGGGGGACGGTCCTCCGCGCCGTCGTCCGCGGCACCTGGGACGTCCTGCGGCGACGCGAGCGCGCTCCCAGGCTGCTGCCCGACGGCGGCCGCTTCGGCCTGCCCGCCGACTTCCTGATCGGCTCCGACGGCAGGCTCGTCGCGGCCAAGTACGGCGAGCACGCCTACGACCAGTGGACGGTCGACGAACTGCTGGCCCTGGCCGCCCAGGCCCCGGCCCCCGGCCGGAACGCGGCGCGATGACCGCCCGCAGGCCGGGGGACGACTCCTGAAGGTCAGCCCTTGACCGCCAGGACGAGCTTGCCGGTCGTGGCGCCCGACTCGATGCGCTCGTGCGCTTCGGCCGCCTGCTCCAGGGGCAGTGCCTCGACCTGGACCCGCAGGTCGCCGGACGCGGCGGCGGCGACCGCGCGGCGCAGGGCGCGTCCGGCGTCGGCCGGCGCGACGCCCGCGAACGCCGCGAGGTTGAACCCGGACACCGTCTTGTTGGCGAACCACAGCTCGTTCGCCGACATGCCCACGTCGTCGGCGCCGGACGCGTTGCCCATCACGACCATCCGGCCCATCGGGGCGAGGGCGTCCAGGCTCGCGCGGCGGGCGGGGCCGCCCACCATGTCCACGACGATGTCGAACCCGCGCCCGCCGGTGAGGCCCGCGACCTCGCCCGGCAGCGCGTCGCGCAGGACGACGTCGTCGTAGCCGAACCCGCGCGCGGTCTCGATCTTGGCGGGGCCGCCGACCGTGCCGGCCACCCGGCCCGCGCCGAGCAGCCGGGCGGCCTGGCCGAGCTGGCTGCCGACGCCCCCGGCGGCCGCGTGCACCAGCACCGTCTCGCCCGGCTCGATGCGCGCGACCCGGTCCAGGACGAGGAAGGCGGTGGCCCCGTTGGACGGGACGGCCGCCGCGACGTCCAGCCCGAGGTCGAGGCCGTCGAGCGGCGCGACGAGGTCGGCGGAGGTGACCGCGACCTCGGCGTAGCCGCCGCTGTCCACGATCGTCAGCGCGGCGACGGGCTGGCCCCTGCGCAGCCCCTCCACGTCCGGCCCGACCGCCCGGACGTGCCCGGACACCTCGATGCCGGGGACGAACGGCAGCGGCACGTTCACGACGCCCCGGCGGTAGAGGACTTCGGCGAAGTTCGCGCCCGCGTACGCCACGTCGATGGACACCTGACCCGGCCCGGGCTCGGGGATGGACACCTCGGCCTGGCGCAGCACGTCCGCGCTACCGAACTCGGGAATCGTGACGGCCCGCATCAGTAACGCCCCCCGACGGCCGCGGGGACGCCGTCCAGCTCCGCGAGGTCGGCCTCGGTGAGGTCCAGGCCGGCGGCGCCGGCGTTGTCGCGCAGGTACTTCGGCTTCTTGGTGCCGGGAATCGGGATGACGTGCTCGCCCTGCGCCAGCGTCCAGGCGATGGCGACCTGGGCCGGCGTGGCGCCGTGCCGCGCGGCGACCGCCTTGACCACCTCGACGATGCGCAGGTTGGCCTTCAGCGCCTCCTCCTGGAATCGCGGGTTGCCGCCGCGGAAGTCGGTGTCCTCGAAGTCGGCCGCGGTGACCGTCCCGGTGAGGAAGCCGCGGCCGAGCGGCGAGAACGGCACGAACACCGCGCCGTTGGCGGCGCACCAGCCGACCACGTCGCCCGGCCCGTCCCCCGTCCCGGAGGCGTCGCCCGGCAGGGTGCCGGCCATCCCCCCGGGCGCCCCCACGGCGTCGCGGGTCCACAGCGACAGCTCCGACTGGACGGCGGCGACCGGGTGGATCGCGTGCGCCTCGGCGGCCTGCGCGACGCTGACCTCCGACAGGCCCAGCCTGCGGACCTTGCCCTCGGCGACCAGTTCGGCCATCGCGCCCCACGTGTCGGCGAGGGGCGCCCGCGGGTCGACCCGGTGCAGGTAGTAAAGGTCGATCACGTCCGTCCCGAGGCGGCGCAGGCTGTCCTCGGCGGACGCCTTCACATGCTCCGGCGTTCCGTTCCGGACGAGTTCCCGGGTGGCCGGCGACTCCACGACCAGGCCCGTCTTGGTGGCGACGACCGCCTCGTCCCGGCGCCCCGCCAGCGCCCGCCCGACGAGGGCCTCGTTGTGGCCGTCGCCGTAGGGCTGCGCGGTGTCCAGGAACGTCACGCCGAGGTCGAGCGCCTCCCGGATCAGCGCCACCGAGGCGTCGTCGTCGCGCTCGGACTCGCTGTAGGCCCAGCTCATGCCCATGCACCCGAGGCCGACGGCGCCCACCGGCGTGCCCGCGAAGTCCCGCGTCCTCATGATGTCTCCTTCGTTCCTCATGAGGACGATCGTGCTGGACGGACCGGAGGGCGAACAGACTCTGCTCATCCTGGGTGTGGGACCACCACCCTGGGCGGGCCGGGTCAGCCCGCGGCGGCGAGCTCGCGGCGCGCCATCAGCCGTTCGAGGCGCTCCTGCGTGCCGGTGCCGGGGCGCGGGTTGTGCAGCACCAGGTGGTGGCCCGGACGGTCGGCGAGCGGCAGCAGCGTGCCCTCGAAGACCAGCTCCCCCGCGTCCGGGTGCCTGATGCCCTTGACCGCCTGGGCGCCCGCGCTCACCTCGTGGCGGGGCCACAGCTCGGCGAACTCGGGACTGACCGCCAGCAGGTCCTCGACGATCCGCTCGAACTCGGGGTCATCGGGGTAGCGGGCGGCGTCGGCGCGGAACCGCGCCACGACGTCGGGCGCGGCGGCGGCCCAGTGGGTGTGCATCGACCGGTACCGGACGTTGGTGAAGTAGGTGACCAGGCAGTTGTGGTCGGTGTCGCCGTACCCGAACACCTCGCGGGCCGCGTCGTTGATCGCGACGAAGTTCCAGTGGCGGTCGCGGACGTAGGCGGGGCGCGGGGACCAGGCGTCCAGCACCCGCCGCAGCTCGGGCGTGATCGGCACGGCGGGGCCGGCCTCCGCCCGGGGCGGGTTCAGCCCCGCGAGCAGGTACAGGTGCTCGCGCTCGGCGCCGTCCAGCCGCAGGGCCCGCCCGATCGCGTCGAGGACGTCCCCGGACACCTTGATGTCGCGGCCCTGCTCCAGCCACGTGTACCAGGACACCCCGACCCCCGCGAGGACGGCGACCTCCTCGCGGCGCAGGCCCGGCGTCCTGCGCCGTCCCCCGTCGGGCATGCCGACGTCGCCGGGGGCGAGGCGGGCGCGGCGGGTGCGCAGGAAGTCGCGCAGTTCCTCCCTGCGGCGACCGGGGGCTGAGGCGGGGGTCTGACTGGCCATGCCGCCACGATATCCGCCGGCCTTCGGGGCGTCGCCGTCGGAGACCGGCGCCGGCGCGGAGGTCAGGCGACCGCGCCGGCGGAGCGCAGGGCCTCGATGGCGGCGTCGTCGCGTCCCAGCTCGCGCAGCACGGCGTCGGTGTGCTCACCGAGCGCCGGGATCGGGTCCATGCGCGGCTCGGCGTCGGCGAACGTGATCGGCGGGAGCAGGGCCCGGATGCCGCCGACCGGCGAGCCCACCTCCCGCCACCGGTCCCGCTCGGCGAGCTGCGGGTGGGCGACGAGTCCGTGCCCGTCGTTCAGGGACGCGTTCGGCACTCCCGCCTCGTCGAGCCGCCGCAGCAGTTCCTCCCGTCCCATGCGGGACGTGACGCCCGCGACCAGCGCGTCCACCCTCTCCCGGTTGCGGACCCTTGCCCGATTCGTCGCGTATTCGGGGTCCGTCACGAGGTCGGGCCGCTCCAGCACGCCGGCGGCCAGCGCCGCCCAGCCGCGGTCGTTCTGGACGCCGATCACCACGTCCGCGCCGTCGGACGTCGGGTAGGCGTCGTACGGGGCGATCACGGGGTGGCTCAGCCGCGTGCGCGGCGGCGGGGAGCCGGTGTAGAGCGTCGTGTACATCGCCTGCCCCATCCACTCGGCGACCGCGTCGAACATCGTGATCTCGATGGACGCGCCCGCACCGGTCGCGCCGCGCCGCACGAGCGCGGCGAGCGTCCCGGAGAAGGCGTACATCCCGGCCGCGATGTCGGCCAGCGGCGAGCCCGCCTTGACGGGCGTCTCCGGCGTGCCGGTGACCGAGATCAGCCCCGCCTCGGCCTGGACCAGCATGTCGTAGGCGCGCTTGTCCCGGTACGGCCCCCGCGAGCCGTAGCCCGACATCTCGACCACGATCAGCCGGGGGTCGCGGGCGCGCAGCTCCTCGGCGCCGAACCCGAGCCGGGCGGCCGCGCCGGGCGCCAGGTTCTGCAGGAACACGTCGGCGCGCGCGACCAGGTCGGCGAGCACCGCGCGGCCCTCCTCGCGCTTGAGGTCGAGCGCGACCGATTCCTTCGACCGGTTGAGCCACGCGAAGTGCGTGCCGAGCCCGCCGCGCACGCCCGTGTCGTAGGCGCGGGCGAAGTCGCCGCCGTCGACGCGCTCCACCTTGATGACGCGGGCGCCCTGGTCGGCCAGCTGCCGCGTGGCGAACGGCGCCGCGACCGCCTGCTCCAGGGCGACGACGGTGATCCCCGCGAGCGGCGGTCCGGCGGCCGCACCGGTCACCGCTCCTCCAGCAGCCGGCGGCCGATGACCATCTTCTGGATGTCGGCGGTGCCCTCGCCGATCAGCAGCATCGGGGCCTCCCGGTACAGGCGCTCGATCTCGTACTCCCTGGAGTAGGCGTAGCCGCCGTGGATGCGGAACGCGTCCTCCACGACCTCCTTGCAGTACTCGCTGGCCAGGTACTTGGCCATCCCGGCCTCCAGGTCGTTGCGCTCGCCGGAGTCCTTGCGGCGCGCCGCCATCACCATCATCTGGTGCGCCGCCTCGACCTTGGTGGCCATCTCCGCCAGGCGGAAAAGGACGGCCTGGTGCTCGGCGATCGGCTTTCCGAACGTCTCGCGCCGCCGCGCGTAGGCCAGGGCGAGCTCGTAGGCGCGGCGGGCCACGCCGCAGCCGCGCGCCGCCACGTTGACGCGGCCGACCTCGACGCCGTCCATCATCTGGTAGAAGCCGCGTCCGGGCGTCCCGCCCAGGACCTGCGCGGACGGGATCCGGTAGGAGTCGAAGAGCAGCTCGGTGGTGTCGACGCCCTTGTACCCCATCTTGTCGATCTTGCCGGGGACGGTGAGGCCGGGCGCGACCTCGCCGAAACCGGGCTCCTTGTCGACCAGGAACGCGGTCATGCCGCGGTGGCCGGCGGCGGGGTCGGTCTTGACCAGCGTCGCCACCAGGTTCGCCGAACCGCCGTTGGTCAGCCACATCTTCTGGCCGTCGATCACGTAGTCGTCCCCGTCCGGTACGGCGCGGGTCCTGATGGCCGAGACGTCCGACCCGCAGCCCGGCTCCGACATCGAGAACGCGCCCCGGATCTCGCCGGTCGCCATCCTCGGCAGGTAGTGCGCCCTCTGCTCGGCGGTGCCGTGCTGGGCGATCATCCACGCGACGATGAAGTGGGTGTTGACGATGCCCGACACGCTCATCCAGCCGCGCGACAGCTCCTCCACCACCAGCGCGTAGGTCAGCAGCGACTCCCCGAGCCCGCCGTGCTCCTCGGCGATGGTCAGGCCGAAGAGCCCGAGGTCCCGCATCCCGTCCACGATCGCCTGCGGGTAGGCGTCGGCGTGCTCCAGCCCGGTCGCGACCGGGAGGATCTCCTTGTCGACGAACGCCCGGACGGTCGCGATGATCTCCCGCTGCTCGTCCGTGAGCCCGTGGGTCTGCTGCAGCCTGCTCACGTCCCGGTCCTCCCTAGCGGCCCTCGAAGCGCGGCGGGCGGCGCTCGGCGAACGCGGCCCGGCCCTCGGTGAAGTCGGCGCTGGCGAACAGCGCTGTCTGTTCCTCCCGCTCCGCGTCCAGCAGGCGGTCCAGACTCTGGTCGGTCCGGGCGAGGAGGCGCTTGGCCGCGGCGACCGACAGCGGGGCGAGCGCGGCGGCCTCGGCGGCGCGTTCCAGCGCGGCGTCCAGGGCCGCGCCGGGCGGCGCCAGGGAGTCGGCCAGTCCGATCTCGTAGGCGCGCGGCGCGGGCACGGTCTGGCCGAACACCAGCATCTGCTTGGCGCGGCCCATGCCGACGCGCTGCGGGAGGGTCCAGAGCAGGCCGCCGTCCGCGACGAGGCCGACCTTGCCGAACGCGGCGACGAACCGGGCGTCCTCGGCGGCGACCACGTGGTCGCACACGGCGGCGAGGGACACGCCGAGCCCGGCGGCGGCGCCCTCGACCGCGGCGATGAACGGCGTCCCGCAGGTCGCGATGAGCCGGACGGTCTCGTGCACGGGGTCGAGCCGCGCCCGGACGGCGTCCGGTCCGGCGCGCGCCATCGAGCGGACGTCGCCGCCCGCCGAGAACGTCCCCGCCGCGCCGGTCAGCACCACGGCCCGGACGCCGGGGTCGTCCGCGGCGCGCCGCACCTCGTCCGCGAGCCGCTCGCGCATCGGGATGTCGATCGCGTTGCGGGCCTCGGGCCGGTTCAGCGTCAGCACCCGCGTCGCGCCGTGGTCGGCGGTGGCGACCACGGCGCCGCGCGCCGGTTCGGAGTCCCGGTCGTCCATCAACCCTCCTGGAAATTTTTTATACGATATGCGAACCGGAAAGCCGGGGAAAGGGTCCCGGTGGATCAGCCGGGCTGCTCGTTCCAGAAGCCCTGCGCCTCCAGGTGCACCACGAGCAGCGTCCCCGCATGCCGGATGTGGGCGCGCATCGCCTGCCGCGCCGCGTCGGCGTCCCCGGCTCGCAGCGCGGCCAGCACGAGGTGGTGGTCGTCGACCGACGCCTGCGTCCAGCCCTCGATGCTGGAGTAGAAGCGGCGCGGGGCGTACCGCACCACGAGCTGGAGCAGCCAGGACGTCTTGGGCGAGCCCGCGCACAGGTTGACGATCCGGTGGAACTGGTGGTTGGCGCGCTCGATGGCCGCGGAGTCGCGAGCCTTGGACGCCTCCTCCAGGAGCGCCTGCGTGCGGTCGAGCGACTCCAGCTCCGCCTCGGTGATCCTTCCGGCGGCGCGGGCGGCCAGCTCGCCGGCGAAGTACGCCTGCGCCTCGAACAGGTCCTGGACGTCCTGGCGGGTGAGCGGCGCCGGCATGAACCCGCGGCGCGGCTCCAGCGTGACGAAGCCCTCGCCGCGCAGCGACAGCAGGGCCTCCCGGACGGGGGTCACGCTGATCCCGAGGTCCTCGGCGATGCGCTCGAGTCGGAGGAACTCCCCGTGCCTGACCTGGCCCGACATGATGAGTTCGCGGACGTAGGCGGCCACCTCGTCGCTCAGCTGGCGGCGCCGGCCGAGGGCCCGGTCACCGGAAAGTGCCACTCTCATCGTCTCCCGTGCGCCTGGTGGTGGGTTCACATTATGGACGGGCGGCGGCCCGCCCTCCCGTTGACAGCCGGTATTTTCCTATCAAATATATGAAACACAGAACCGGAGGGGGTGGAGCCGTGTTCACGCTCAGCGACGAGGAGCGCGCCATCGTCGAGGTCGTCGCGGACTTCGTCGACAAGGAGGTCCGCCCGGTCGCCCGCGACCTGGAGCACGCGGGAACCTACCCCGCCCACCTCATCGACCGCATGAAGCGGCTCGGCGTCTTCGGACTCGCCGTGCCCGCACCGTACGGCGACGCCAACGTCTCCAAGGCCTGCTACGCGCTGGTCACCGAGGAGCTGGCGCGCGGCTGGATGACGCTCGCGGGCGCGTTCGGCGGGCACACGGTCGTCTCCCACCTGCTCGCCGTGTACGGCACCGAGGAGCAGAAGGACCGCTACCTGCCCCGGATGGCGACCGGCGAGCTGCGCGCCACGATGGCGCTCACCGAGCCGTCCGGCGGCTCCGACCTCCAGGCCATGGGCACGACCGCGCGCAGGGACGGCGACCGGTACCGCGTCGACGGCGCCAAGATGTGGATCACCAACGCGCGCACGTCCGGTCTCATCGCGCTGATGTGCAAGACCGACCCGGCCGCCTCGCCCCGGCACCGGGGCATCAGCATCCTGCTGGTCGAGAAGGGCCCCGGCCTGACCGTCTCCCGCGACCTGCCGAAACTCGGCTACAAGGGCGTGGAGAGCTGCGAGCTGTCCTTCGCCGGTTACGAGGCGCCGCTCGACGCGGTCCTCGGCGGCGAGGAGGGGCGCGGCTTCGCTCAGATGATGCGCGGCCTCGAAGTCGGCCGCATCCAGGTCGCGGCGCGCGCCCTCGGCGTCGGGCGCGCCGCCCTGGAGGACTCCCTGCGCTACGCCCAGCAGCGCGAGGCCTTCGGCAAGCCGATCTGGCAGCACCAGTCGATCGGCAACTACCTCGCCGACATGGCCACCCAGCTGCGGGCGGCCCGGCTGCTCACCCTCGACGCCGCCGAACGCCTGGACGCGGGCGAGCGCTGCGACATGGAGGCGGGCATGGCCAAGCTGTACGCCTCGGAGGCGGCGATGCAGATCGCGCTCAACGCGGTCCGCATCCACGGCGCGGCCGGCTACTCCACCGAGTTCGACGTCGAGCGCTACTTCCGGGACGCCCCGCTCATGATCGTCGGCGAGGGGACCAACGAGATCCAGCGCAACGTGATCGTCCGGCAGCTCGTCGAGCGGCACCGGGCGTAGGGCTGCACCGGGCTTAGGGCTGCACCGGGCTTAGGGCGGCGCCGAGCCTAGGGCGCCGCGGCCGGGTCCTCCCCCGCGCGGATCCAGTCGAACGTGCGCTCAACCGCGCGCTTCCAGTTGTCGTACTCGGCCGCCCTCCAGGCGGGCTCCATCGCCGGGACCCAGCGGGCGGCGCGGTGCCAGTTGCGGCGCAGCCCCTCCAGCCCCGCCCAGTACCCGACCGCGAGCCCGGCGGCGTAGGCGGCGCCGAGCGACACCGTCTCCACCACCATCGGCCGGGCGACCGGCACGTTCAGCACGTCGGCGACCATCTGCATGACCAGGTTGTCCGAGGTCATGCCGCCGTCGGCCTTCAGCTCCTTCAGCGAGAGGCCGGAGTCGGCGTTCATCGCGTCCACGACCTCGCGGGTCTGCCAGGCCGTCGCCTCCAGCACGGCCCGCGCCAGGTGGCCCTTGGTGATGTAGGAGGTCAGGCCGACGATGATGCCCCGTGCCTCGCTGCGCCAGTGCGGGGCGAACAGCCCGGAGAAGGCCGGGACGATGTAGCAGCCGCCGTTGTCCCCGACGGTGCGGGCCAGCGTCTCGATCTCCGGCGCCGTGCTGATCAGCCCGAGGCCGTCCCGGAACCACTGGACCAGCGCCCCGGTGATCGCGATCGAGCCCTCCAGCGCGTACACCGCGGGCTCGTCACCGATCTTGTAGCCGACGGTGGTGAGCAGCCCGTTGTCCGACCTCACCGGCGTGGTGCCGGTGTTCATCAGCAGGAACGCGCCCGTCCCGTAGGTGCACTTGGTCTCGCCCGGCGAGAAGCACGCCTGCCCGAACAGCGCGGCCTGCTGGTCGCCGAGGGCGGCGCCGACGCGCACGCCGGGGAACACGCGGCGGGCCGTCCCGTAGGTCTCGGTGGACGACCGGATCTCCGGCAGCATCGCCTTCGGCACCCCGAAGAAGTCGAGCAGGCCGTCGTCCCAGGACAGGGTGCGCAGGTCCATCAGCAGCGTGCGGCTGGCGTTGGTCACGTCGGTCACGTGGACGCCGCCGTCGACGCCGCCGCTGAGGTTCCAGATCAGCCAGCTCTCCATCGTGCCGAACAGGACCTCGCCGCGCTCGGCGCGCTCCCGCAGGCCCGGCGTGTGGTCCAGCATCCAGCGCACGCGCGGGGCCGAGAAGTAGGTGGCCAGCGGCAGCCCGCTGCGCTCGGTGACCATCGCGGCGCCGGGGGCGCGGGCCAGCTCGTCCACGAGGGGGCCGGTCCGCATGTCCTGCCAGACGATGGCGCGGCCGATCGGGACGCCGGTCAGCCGGTCCCACAGGACGGTCGTCTCCCGCTGGTTCGCGATCCCGACCGCCGCGACCTGGCCGGGCGTCGCGCCGGCCTGGGCGAGCGCCTCCGGTGCGATGCGCTCGAGATTGCGCCAGATCTCCATCGGGTCGTGCTCGACCCAGCCGGGCTTCGGGAAGTGCTGCCGGTGCTCGCGCTGCGCCACCGACACCAGGCGGCCGCCGTGGTCGAACAGGATGCACCGGGTGGACGTGGTGCCCTGGTCGATCGACATCACGTACCGTTCGGTCACGGTCGGCCCCCTCCCCCAGGACGCGCCTCCCCACGCCGCCGCGGCGGCGTCGGGACGGACGGCGAGACGGACGGCGGGGCGTCACCAGCGCGAGCCGCCGAGATCCCGTGAGACGGCGCGGGCGGCGTCGCGCACGTAGGCCACGAGCCTCGGGTCGGGGACGCGGCGGGAGTCGCAGATCCGCTCGACCGCGCCGGAGATGCCGATGGCCCCGACGACGAGCCCGCCGTGCCCGCGGATCGGGGCGGCGATCCCGGCCTCGCCGATGGACAGCTCCTCGGCCTCGGCGGCCCAGCCGTTCTCCCGGACGCGGGAGGCGGCCCGTGCGAGCTCCTTGGGGTCGGTGACGGTGCGCCGGCAGTAGGACTCGAGGACGGTGTCGCGGATGGACGCCGCCGCGTTGGCGTCGTGCGCGAGCAGTGCCTTGCCGAGCGCGGTGGCGTGCAGCGGCAGCAGCGAGCCGACGTCCATGGCCTGGAGGGTGTCGTCCGGGCGGAACACGTGGTGGACGACCAGGACCTTCCCGTCCAGCAGCGTCCCGATCCGGACGGCCTCGCCGGTGCGCGAGGCGAGCGCGTCGGCCCAGTTGATGGCCCGGGACCGCAGCTCGTTGACGTCCAGGTAGCTGGTGCCGAGGTGCAGCAGCGCGGCGCCGAGCTGGTACTTGCCCGTTCCGCCGTCCTGCTCGACGAAGCCGACGCGCTCCAGGGTGCGCAGGATGCCGTGCGCGGTGCCCCGGGCCAGGCCCAGCGAACTGGCGATCTCGCCGACCCCGAGCCGTCCCGAGCTCGCCGCCAGCAGGCGCAGGATCGCGGCCGCCCGCTCGATCGACTGCACAGGTCCGGGCATGGAGCCGATGGTAGGTCCACCGGCGACATGCCGACAATGTCGGCAGCCGCCGCGATCATCGTCCGATGCGTCCTGAACTGCCCGGATTGTGTGATCTGGTGCACAGGGTGGAGGGTAACCGCCGCCGCGCCGGGACGAAAGTGTTCGACATTGTCGGCAGGCTCCCGTTGTCAGGCGTTCCGTCCCGGCTTACCGTCCAGCCAGCCTCACGGGGCTCGCGTCCACCCCACCTCCCGAGGAGTACCCATGGCGGAACGCACCCGAATCCCCGCACTGGCCGGCGAGCTCGCCGCCGAGTTCGCCGGCACCCTGATCCTCATCCTGTTCGGCGTCGGCGTCGTCGCCCAGGTCGCCGGAGCCGAGATCGGCGACCACGACAGCATCGCCTGGGCCTGGGGCCTCGGCGTCACGCTCGGCGTGTACGTCGCGGCCAGGATCAGCGGCGCCCACCTCAACCCCGCCGTCACCGTCGCCCTGGCCGTCTTCAAGGAGTTCTCCTGGCGCAAGACGGCGCCCTACATCGCCGCGCAGACCGCGGGGGCGTTCGTCGCGGCGCTGATCGTCCGCTGGAACTACAGCGAGGTGCTGGCCAAGGTCGACCCCGGCCACACCATCAAGACCCAGGGCGTGTTCTCAACCCTGCCGGGCAACGGCACGCTGCCGGTCGGCACCTGGGGCGCGTTCCGGGACCAGGTGATCGGCACCGCCATCCTGCTCTTCGTGATCAAGGCGCTCACCGACGTGCGCAACTCCCCGCCGCTGGCGAACCTGGGCCCGTTCATGATCGGCCTGCTGGTCGTCGCGATCGGCATGGCATGGGGCACCGACGCCGGCTACGCGATCAACCCGGCCCGCGACTTCGGCCCCCGGCTCGCCTCGTTCCTCACCGGCTACGGCACCGCCTGGCGGGACCAGAACGGCGACCTGTACTTCTGGGTGCCGATCATCGGCCCGCTCATCGGCGGCGTGCTCGGCGTCGGGCTCTACAAGGTCCTGATCGGACGGTTCCTGCCCCCCGCCGAGGAGGACCCGCAGGGGCTCACGAAGCCCGAGCCCGAGTACGAGGCGGCGTGAACCGCCCCGTCCCGTCCACCACGACTCCAGGAGAACGCGCGCATGGCTGACTTCGTCGGGGCCCTCGACCAGGGCACGACCAGCACCCGATTCATGATCTTCGACCACGGCGGCAACGAGATCGCCCGCCACCAGCTCGAACACGAGCAGATCCTGCCCCGGGCCGGCTGGGTCGAGCACGATCCCACCGAGATCTGGGAGCGGACGCGCTCGGTCATCCAGTCCGCCCTGAACAAGGCGAACCTGTCACACGGCGACCTGGCCGCGTTCGGGATCACCAACCAGCGCGAGACGACCGTGGTGTGGAACCGGCGCACCGGCCGCCCCTACTACAACGCGATCGTCTGGCAGGACACCCGCACCGACCGCATCGCCGCGGCCCTGGAGCGGGACGGCAAGGGCGACCTCATCCGCCGCAAGGCCGGCCTCCCCCCGGCCACGTACTTCTCCGGCGGGAAGATCCAGTGGATCCTGGAGAACGTCGACGGCGTCCGCGAGGCCGCCGAGAAGGGCGACGCGATCTTCGGTACGACCGACTCGTGGGTGCTGTGGAACCTCACGGGCGGGACGGACGGCGGCGTGCACGTCACCGACCCCACCAACGCCAGCCGGACCATGCTCATGGACCTGGAGACCCTCTCCTGGGACGACGAGCTTCTGGCGCTGTTCGGGATCCCGCGCTCCATGCTGCCGGAGATCAAGCCGTCCTCGGCGCCCGACGCCTACGGCACGACCCGCGCGAACGGCCCGCTCGGCGGCGAGGTGCCCCTGACCGCAGCGCTCGGCGACCAGCAGGCGGCGACGGTCGGGCAGGTGTGCTTCTCCCCCGGCGAGGCCAAGAACACCTACGGCACCGGCAACTTCCTCCTGCTCAACACGGGAGAGGAGCTCGTCCGGTCGAAGAACGGGCTCCTGACGACCGTCTGCTACCAGTTCGGATCCGAGAAGCCGGTGTACGCGCTGGAGGGTTCGATCGCGGTGACGGGGTCGGCGGTGCAGTGGCTGCGCGACCAGCTCGGCATCATCTCCGGCGCTGCGCAGAGCGAGTCGCTGGCCCGGCAGGTCGACGACAACGGCGGCGTCTACTTCGTCCCGGCCTTCTCCGGCCTGTTCGCCCCCTACTGGAGATC